>JBBQFU010000016.1:0-51677 GCA_038322185.1 Haliangiales bacterium | reverse complement strand
GCGCGTGATGCGCTACGTGCGTGCCGACCTCGCGCCATCACCCGACGTTGTTAGCCTTGGTGTCGAGGCGGCTCGGATCGGGTGCGCCGTGCGTCCGGGAGTCGCCAAGGCTTGGCGTATGCCGGAGGTGTCGAGGCGTGCCGCGGTGGTCCTGGATGTCGGCTGAACTATGGAGACTCTACGCCTTCGGCCTGTGTCGGCGATCCGGCATCGGGAACGATCTCCTTGGCGACGATCTTTGATCCATCAGCGAAGATCACTGCCAGAGGCTCCCAGGCGACCGACCCCTTCTTCAGATCGAATCCCGCGAGCGCGACATCGTGCGCGTTCATTCGACTGTGCTTCCCGGTGAGGCTCGTCTCGGTGACGCCAGTGGCCATGTCATGCTCGCTTTTCACCGTTCGCGTTGCGACCAGATCGCCGAAGGCGTCTCGAAAGACAAATCGTCCCTTCATGGCCGCGATGCTCTTCGCGCCAACCGTCCACCGAACCTTCATCGACAACTCGTCCTCGTACCGTCCCTCGTAGATGTTGCGCGGGACGAGTGTGAGCGCGAGGACTTGTCCGTGAACGGCGTCGAGCATCAGCTCAGTGTCTGTTTTTGGTGGCGGAAGCGGCGCCGACGCGACCTGAATTGGACGAGGCCTGTGCTTGGGGGTGTCGGGATCTTCGGCAACAACCACCGGGCGCGGCATAGACGCGAGCAAAACACCGATCGTCGCGCTCAGCAGAACGATCATGAAAAAGCCGGACGCTGCGATCGCTCGGTTCATCGCGCCTCGTCGGGGTCGACCACGGCGTCCTCTTCACCAGCATCGCGCCCAAGCGCGTCGCGCGTGACGTCAAGACGCAGTCCGCGTTTGACGTTCTTCTCTGCGTCCTCCAGCTCCTTCATCCACTCGCGCAGCAAGAGGTCTCCGCCGCTGTGCGCGAGACCCTCGACGAACGCGCGAGCCTTCGGCGAGGCACTCTTCCAGTCCTCTGACTGCGTGAGCAGTCGGAAGTGTGGATGGCCAGCGAACGAATCGTCCATCTCCACCGAACGCGTAGCGGCATCATCGATCGGTTCGTCGACGAAGTAGTCGCGAGGCTTATTTAGCACGCGGACGAACACATCGTACGCCTTCGCAGGCGGAGTCACGAGACCGCGCTCGATGCGGCTCACGTGGTTGCCCTCGACGCCAAAGAGGTGCTTGCCAAGATCGCCTTGTGTCATCGCCGGCTTCATCGCCTCGCGCGCAAGGCGGATCCTGCGTCCAAGGTTGGGTGTGCGGACGGTGAGCTTGGTTGCCGCCATCGCCGGCAAACTAGCCTTATGACGAATTGATGCATCAGGCATCTTGACTTGCTTCGTGCCGAGCCATATGCCTAGCCCCATGCTGGGAAAGCGAATCAAAGCGGCGCGCCTGACACGCGGCGGCCTCACGCAAGAAGAACTCGCCGATCAGATCGGCGTCGGCGCCAACACTGTATCGCGCTGGGAGCGCGATCTCTGTGCGCCGCAGGGGCCGGCGAAGAGGTGGTTCCGCCGCCATTGGCCCGAGGTCTACGCGGCCAACGCCGACGCCGAGGTCACCGCCAACCACCCGAGCCTCACCGGGACGGACGGGGGTTGAGCGATGAAGCCACGCAAGCACCAGTCGGACGCGGTCGAGATCGCCAACCGCATCGTCGAGGGCACGTTCTCCAAGCGCGTCGTCCAGGCGCATGTCACGCCCGGCGGCGGCAAGACGAAGATGGCTAGCGACTTCGCGCGCACGCTGCTCCGCGGCGGCGTCGTTGCGCGCGTCCTGTGGGTTGCCCCTCGCGACAATTTGCGAGGTCAGATCGCGCGCGATTTCGCCGCTGACGGTCAGTACGCGCTTCGCCCTGTAAAGAGCGACCGTTGGCCGTCGGCGGGTCAAACCTCGATGACGGGCGAGGTTGGCGTCGTCACCACCTATCAGTCGCTCGCGGCGAACGCGGACTACGCGATGAAGTGGGCGCGTAAAGCTCGCGTGCTCGTCATCTTCGATGAGTTGCACCACCTCGCCCACGACGGGCTCGCCGACGCCAACAGCGGCGAGCGCGCCGGCTGGACCACGGCGGCCCGCCAGCTTGCGGGCGGAGCGGCGATTGTTCTGGGAATGAGCGGCACGCTGACGCGCAATCACGGCGGCAAGGTGGCGCTGGTCGAGTACGACGCCAACGGCACCCCCATCGTCGACATCAACTACACGCGCCGCGACGCCCTTGCTGAGGGCGCCGTTCTGCCGATTCAATTCAAGCGCATCGACGGCCTTGCGTCGTATGAGCACCTCTCGCGCGATCACGTTGTTGAGATCTCCAAGGCCCACGGCAAGGCGCGAGGCAGAGCGCTCAAGACTGCCTTTGCGGAGGGAAGCGAGTACCGCGATAGCGCCGTTCTCGGCGCGCTGAAGGAGTGGAAGGCGTACCGAACGCACACCGGACACATGTCGCGTGCGATCGTGGTCGCCGACACGCAGAGCAGTGCTCGCCATTACGCCGCGCTCGTGCGTCGGGAGATGAGTCTCGACGTCACGCTCGCGATTTCCGACGAGGACAACTCGGCTCGACGGATCAACAAGTTTCGCGAGCACCCCGAGGAGTCGCACGTGCTGGTCACCGTGGGGATGGCCCACGAAGGACTCGACGTGCCCGACTGCACTCACCTCGTCTGCCTGACGCGCATCCGCACGCAGCCGTGGTTGGAGCAGGCGTTCGCGCGGGTGACTCGCGTCGATCGCGCATGCCGTCTGTCCTACGACGAGCAGCGCGCGTTCATCTACGCGCCCGACGACCCAGCGATGAGCGCTGTCATCACGAACCTCAACGCCGAGCAGCAGTCGGCGGTCGAGGACCAAGAGCGATCGGAGGGCACGTCCATTCCCCGCGGGCCTTCGTCGTTCATTCCAGATGCGACCACTCGGACCGTCACACGGGTGAGCGCGGACGATCGTCACCTCTGTGATGCCGACAGTCGCGTTATCAATGCGTTCGATCGCCTCGTACCCGAATGCATCAACGCGGCGATCCCGCGGAAGCTCGAGATTGCCCGAATGATGGGGATCGCTGGCGACGAGGCGGCGGAATAGGCAATGACGTCGCTCCCCGCAGACCCCGGCATCGGAAACAGACTCGCTCCCGTCGGCTCGAAGGAGTGGGCCGAGCGCGTGAGGCTTCACTCGCAGCCGATCATCGATCAGGCGCAGTCGTATCCCGAGAAGGCGCAAGTGTACGTCGAGACGGTCACCAAGCACCGTGCCTGGACGCTTCTCAACAAGCGCGACGGCTCGATCTTCAAGAGCTTCGACGAGTTTTGCGAGGCGCCCAAGCCTTATGGATGGGGCATCGCGCGATCGAAGCTCGAAGCGCTGATCCGCATCGTCGCCACCGAAGCCGGGGAGAACGCCTCGAAGGCCATAGCGTTGGCGACGGTGGCCGAGGCGAAGGAGCCGCAGCCGCCTCGCCACATCGGTCCGGGCAGGGGGAAGAAAACGGAATCCGAAACTGTTTCGGAAACCGTTTCTGCTCCTCAGCACTCCGACGCTGTCGCGCGCGAGGCCGAGAAGCTCCGCGCCATCAACCGCGCCCCCGAGCCGGCGCGCGACCTCTTCCGCCGTGACCTGATGAGCAAGGGCACCGCCGTCGCCCTCGGCACCACTGCGCGCGACACGAAGCCGGAGAAGGCTGCGCAGATTGCCGAGGCCACGGCGGCGGCGGTCTCGATCGTCGAGACCAGGAAGCCGGTCTCTATGTCCGAGAAGCGCACGGTCCGTCGTGAGGTCGACGCGGCGGTTCGCGAGAAGCTTGGCAAGACCGCACCCTCGGCGATCGACCGCGTACTTGGCGCGATCGAGGCGCTGTCGCGTGAAGATCTTCTGCATCTGCGCACAGAGATCGACCGCTTGCTCGAACGAAAGTGAAGGAAGCACCATGTCCACCCGTCGCAAACTCACCGACCTAGCGATCCTCATCGTCTGCGCCCCGACCTTCCTCGCCTCGGTCGTGGCTGGCGTCGTCGTCGCCGTGGCGATCGCGGCGCTGCGATCGGCGGTGGAGTGATGGCGAACACATCGACCGCGCTCGTCATCGACAGCCACGCGATCCGGCGCGACGGCGACATGTGGTGTCTGACCGATCTGTGGCGCGCGGCCGCCCAACCGCAGCTCCGACCAGCCGAGTGGCTGCGCACGGACGCCGCCAAGATGTTTGTTGAATTCATCGGGGATTCTCTCAATGTGGCCAGCGCCCATATTGAAAAACACGCAGTCGTTCGCGTTGTTCGCGGAGGCAAGGATCCGGCAACGTGGTCGCATTGGCAGATCGCGCTCGCCTACGCGAAGGCGCTCTCGCCCGCCTTTCACGCGCGCGTCAACGATGTCTACCGCGCGTACCTGGCCGGCACGCTCGTTCCCCGCCGCGACGACCGCGAGGAGATCATTCGCCTCACGTTGCGCATGTCGGCGCTCGAAGGTGGGCGAGCTTCGGTGTGGGATCGAGAGCTCAAGTCTGAGCTTGCCCGCCTTCGCCGGATCAAGTGGGACGGCGTTGGCTTGGAGCCGAAGGGCCTCACGTTTCCGTATGGCCGCGTGTGGCGCATCGTCCTCGGCGACACGACCTATGAAGAGCTGAAGCGACTCAACCCGTACCCGCGCGGAGTCTCGCTTCACCAGCAGTGGTTGCAGGACCAGCGCTACCAACTCGCGCAGCGAGACATGGTCCGCGTTCTCGACTGCGCGCGCCGTTGCTCCCGATGGACCGAGTTCGAAGATGAACTGCGCAGCAACTTCCGTCGTGCGCCGACCCAGCTCCGGCTCGTGCCGCAACCCAAACGCGTGAAGTCGTAGGAGCACCCGCATGTCCACCCGTCGCAAACTCGCAGACCTCGCAGTACTCACCATCGCCGCTCCGGGGCTCGTGGCGCTCGTCGCCATCGCCGTCGCGATCGATCTGCTCCGGGGCACGAACAGCCCGGTGCTGCATCGCGCCTCCATGGCCGTCGCGCTCGATCTGGCCCTCGACCGGCTCCGCGGCACGCGCTCGCCGGAGCCCATCGACGACCAGCAGGCGTGGCGATGAGCGGGCACGGATCACAGCGTGCGGCCTCTGCCGGTCCCGCGCACACTACTGATCGTATGCTACTGCGCGCAAAGTCAGTAGCGAGGCCTTCGCTGAGGCGAATCACAGCGCACATGCGCTGGCGTGAACGCCTCGCGTCTCACCTCGCCGTCAACATGTCCTGGACCGCGCGTCTTCAGTGGGCTGCGCGCGCAGGCGTTTCCGTCAGTCACATCAACGCCTGCGCCCTCGTCACGGAGGCCGACCGCAAGACGTTGAGGGTCGTCGACGTGCTGTTCCTCGACGAGCGCGAGCGAGAAGAGATCATCGCCGCGATCCGCGAGTGGTCAGCTGCAATCGAGCGGGGGGACCTATGATCGCAACGAGAACGACTCCGAAAAAGTGCGCTGGATCCGTGCGCGCGGACCGAAAACCACTCGGATCCCTCTCGACGGCGCTCATCGTCGCGAAGGGCACAGTGCTCGAGCCCGCGGCGAAAAAGATCGTCGACGATCTCGTGATCGAGCACGTAACGAACGCCGCAATCGCACGCGCGCTCGGCTGCGTGGAGCGCACCGTACGGCGGCTCGTGGTGCTCTACGGCTGGCCCAACGGAGACCAGCGCGCTGCGCTGCGCCGTCAGGCAGCGAAGCGAAAGGCAGGACGATGATCTACAAAGTAGTCACGGCCAAAGGCGCAACGCTCATGGAGTTCGAAGCGTTCGAGGACGCGCTCTTTTACAACCGGACCAAGCCGCACGCGTCGGCGGTGATTCGAATCGCTGACAACGAGCCCATGACGTTGGCCAAGAGGAGGGTCGCGTGAACGCCAACGAACTGGCCCACAGCGTAGCGCACTGCATCGATACGACCGCGCCGGGTGAAGTTCTCTGGGACGAGGTGCAGCACTTCGCACCGGACCACCCGGCCGTAGTCGACGCGCAACGCACGATCGAAGCGGCCCACTTGACCGCGCTCCGTGGCGTAGCGCGCGATCTCGAAGGGCTCGTGGCCGCGCATATCGACCGCTGCGAAGCCGAGCGGTGCGTGAGCTGGCTGGCCGCAACGCTACGCCTCGCTGGGGTCGGGCCGGCCGTTTGGAATCAAGAACAAATCGACAGACACATCCGAGGTGACCAATGATTGTGACTGTTCCAGATCATCTCTACCGGGCCTACGTCGACGCGTACAAATCGCTCGCGGCCGTGCCGGACGAATCGCTCGCGCGCACGTCGGCGCTGCTCAATCGAATCGAAATCGTTGAGGCCCTGGTTAGGGCGATGCGGGTGGTGGGGTGAGCGCAGCGGAGCGGGTCGCCGACCCACTCGAGGAGATGGTGCGCCGCATCGTGCGGCTCACTCTTGCCGAGCAGCAACGCATGACGCGGTCCGCGCTCTACTCTCAGGACACGCTGCCGCCCGGCATGTCGAAGCGGACCTATCTCGACCACTGCTACCGCGGCTCGTGGCCCTCCGCGAAGGCCGGCCGGCTGCGCATCACGACCGCCGAGCACTTCGACGCATGGCGGGACCAGCACCCGATACGGGCGGCCAAGCAGCGCGAGGCGGTCGAGGAGATCGCCGACGAAGTCGCCTACGTCATCAGCGGCGGGAAGAAAGCGAAACGCTGATGCCTCGGAAAGCGACAGGGCAGGTCCGCTACAACGCGACCCACGGGTGCTACGAAACGCGCCTCCGGTACCAGGATGGCAAGCGCCTGTGGGTACTCATGGCCAAGGGGCTGTCACGCTTGCAGGCCGAGGCTCGCTCCCGTGCGTGGGCCAAGACCGCCAAGGGCTCGCCGTCTCCTGCCCCGCGACCACGCGCAGTTGCGCAACCGGGCGTTGAGACCGTGGACGAGCACTTCGAGCGCTGGGCGGCCGATCGGGAGCGTCGCGGGCTGGTCACGGTCTATGACGACCGATGCCGGTTCTATGCGCACGTCTCGCCAGTGATCGGGCAGCTCGCGATGGCCCGCGCCACCGCGAACGACATCGAGGACGTGAAGGACGCCCTCAACGCCAAGGCGTCGGCCGGGTTCTACATCACGCGCACGGGGCGACGTCAGCGGTTCTCGGCGAAGGCCGCGATGAACGCGTGGATGGTGGTCAAGGCCCATTTCCGCGACGCATCCATGAAGGGCGAGGTCCGCGCGCTCCGCGTCCGCGATGACAACCCTGTCGCGAGCCTTCCGAACACGACCGTTCCGAGCCGGAAGGCCAAGCAGTTTCTCTACCCGTCGGAGATGATCGCGCTGGTCTCGTGCGCCGCGATCAAGCTCCACTGGCGTCGCGCGTACGCGCTCGCTGCGTACGCCTACCTGCGCGCAGGCGAGCTCGAAGCGCTGACTTGGGCGGATGTCGACGTCGCCCACAGAACCATCAGCGTCAACAAGGCGCGCCAGGCCGACAACACCATCGGCCCGCCCAAAAACGGCGAGGCGCGCACGGTACCGATCGAGGAAACGCTCGTGCCGCTACTGACCGTGATGCGTGCCGAGGCCGGAGCGGACGTTCGCGAGCGGCTGGGCGCGCGGGGCAAACCGGCTCAGGTCGAGGCCGAGATCGCGGCGACGCCGGCGCTCGTCATGCCGCAGCGAAACAACCGCGGACTGATCCTCCGCGAAGACCTAGAGCGCGCCGGAGTGACTCGCGGCGACCTGTTTGCCCGCGACGCAACCCGCACGCCGATGACCTTCCACGACCTGCGCGCCACGGGCATCACGTGGAGCGCCGTGAGGGGCGCCCCACCGTTCGAGCTCCAGGCCAACGCGGGACACAAATCGGTCTCAACGACGGAGAAATACATACGCAAAGCGTCGGGTCTGCGCCGTGGGTTCGGTGAGGCTTTCCCGGCCCTTCCGGTATCGCTCCTGCAACGTCTTACGGGCAATCGTTCGGGCACATCCGAGCGAGCCGGGAGCTAAGGTTATGACATCACTCAAGAAACTGGTGCCAAGGGCGGGTTTCGAACCCGTACTAGCACGTGAGACCGCGGGTTCTGGCGTGACTTTTCCGACGTGCGGCAGCGCTGACACGTCAGAAAAAGCACGGAAACTGACAGAAACCGCCGCGCGTGGGCCCAAACAAATGCCCGAACCGTCGGACGCGTTTCCGGGGGTGTCGTGGCTCCGGCCGATCGCCCCGGAACAGCGACGCGAGATGGCGGATGGAACCCTTGCACTGGACCGGCTGTCCTCTGTCCCTCTCGCGTCGCTGCTCGGTGCCCGAGCGTTCTACGTCGGCTGGGACGGCCGCCTCGTAAAGTTCGGCGTGTCGCGCGCCGCGACCGGGCTGGTCACCAGGCTCAAAGGCTACTGGACGCACAACCCGACGTTTCGCCTGCTCGTCGTGGTTGCGGCCGACGAGCCGCTGAGCGTGGAGGCGCAGTACGTCCGCGAGCACTACGACTCGCGCGCTTTTGACGGCGGCCGTCGCGACGCCGAGTGGTTCTACCCAACCGACTCTGTCGTCGCGACGGTGAGGACGCTGGTGGCCGTAGCGATGGCGGCTGCTGCGCTCGCGGCCGATGAGATCGACCCCGACCAGGCCGAGGCGTTCGTCATCGCATCGAAGCGGGGCGGCCAGTGAGCGCCGACGCCGTGATCCCTCTCGGGGCCGGCTGCGAGTTGTCGCTCGAGTTCGCCCCCGACGCTTGGGATCGTCTCGGTGCCGCCGGCCGAGAAACCAACGAACGACTGCGGCTCGCGGAGCTGGAGAAGGACCGCTCGATCGGGCGTCGCGCTCCGGCACCCGCAGATCCTCAAGCCGACCTGCTCGCGTTCGACGACGAGTAAAAAAAGTCGCGGCCCGAGGCGCTCGTAACGCCTCGAGCCGCAGGTGTCCCCAACGCTCCTGTCAACGAAACAGAGGTGACTCTTGCACGATGCACACGCCACGCGTGCGGCGGAACTGAACCCCCGTACCGCCTGTAGGCCCTATCAGGAGCTCGCCATCGCGGCGATCGGCCCTGCCCTTCGTGAGCACCGCCGGACGCTTCTGGTGATGGCCACCGGCACCGGCAAAACACGAACGTTCTGCGAGTACGTCGCACGCAAACAACCGCGCCGAGTGCTCATCCTCGTGCACCGCGAGGAGCTGCTCATGCAAGCGCGCGATGCGCTCGCTACCGCCACGGGGTGGCGCGTGCTCGTCGAACGTGCCGAGGCACGAGCCGACCTCAGCGAGCGCGGCATCGTCGCGATGGTCCAGACACTCGCACGCGATTCGCGCCTGCACCGGTTCCCACGCGACGCATTCGATCTGATCATTGTCGACGAAGCTCACCACGCCGCCGCAGGGACGGCATACGAGAAAATCCTCGAGTGGTTCGAATCCTCGTACGTGCTCGGGTTCACGGCCACGCCCGACCGACACGACGAAAAGCCGCTCGGCAAGACTTTCAGGTCCGTAGCGTTCGAATACGAGATCGACCGCGGCATCACCGACGGTTTTCTCTGCCCGGTCCGATCGCAATTCGTGAAGCTCGATGGGCTCGACAAGCTCCACGACCTTCACACCAGGTCGGGGGACTTCGTCCAGTCCGAGCTCGACGGCGTGTTCTCCGAGTCGCTGCTCAATGAGATCGGCGACGCCATCCACGAGCACGCCTCCGACCGGCAAACCATCGCGTTTACCGTGTCTGTCCGCCAAGCGCAGTACATGGCCTCGCGCTCGCGCGTTCCGGCCGCAGCCGTGCACGGCGAGATGGACCGCACCGAACGGCGACGCACACTCGACGCATACTCACGAGGTGAGATCAGACACATCTACAACGTTGCGGTACTGACCGAGGGAACCGACCTCCCCTCCACGTCGTGTATCGCAATGGCGCGGCCCACCATGTCACGGGCGCTCTACACACAGATGCTCGGGCGTGGCCTACGCATCGCACCGAACAAGTCCGATTGTCTCGTACTCGACTTCGTCGGCAACACGCTTGACCACGACGTGTGTTGCATAGTCGATGCGCTCGGTATCAACGTGTCGAAAGAGGCCCGATCCGTCGCACTGGATAAGCTGCTAACGATCGACGATGAATTGTCGGAGTTGATCAAGGGCGATCCGCTCGATGCCATCGCTCGTGCGGTCAAAGCAATCAAAGAGGCTCAGGAACGCCACGCGCGCGAGGCCGTCGCGACGCAGCCGAAAGAACGTAAACTCATCCGAGCCGAGGACGCGATCGCGCTGCTCGGTCTCGAGGCGCCGCCGGGCCGATGGGGCTCATCACCGGTCACAGAAAAGCAAGCCGCTGCGCTCGCAAAGTTCGGCGTCGACGTCTCCGCGCTCGACCGGTCCCAAGCATCCACACTGTTCTCCGCGCTGCTCGGTCGGGCACAGTCCAACATGATGACGCTCGGCCAGGCGCGGTTCCTCGCGCGCTTCGGCGTACCGATCACTGCCACTCGGTCGCAAGCGTCGCGGCTCATGGAGCTCGCACGTGAGAACCATTGGCGACTCAACTCGAGCCACATCGCACAGGTGATCGCAGCATGAGCGCGCTCGAAGCGACAAGCGATCTACTGTCCGCCGCGCTCGACTACGCCGCACGCGGCTGGCGAGTTCTCCCGCTCCACGACGTATCGCGTGGGGTCTGCTCGTGCGCCAAGGGCGCAGCGTGCGGTAGCGGTGGCAAGCACCCGCGGATCAAGAACTGGCCCGAGGAGGCATCGACCGACCCGGACAAAATCAAAAAGTGGTGGTCTCAATTTCCGCGCGCAAACATCGGGTTCGCCACTGGTGGCGCCTCTCGGCTCGTGGCGCTCGATATCGACCCCGGAAAGGGCGGCGCCGAGTCGCTCCGTTCGCTTGCCGATCTCCCGCCGACACTCACAGCACGCACGGGCTCCGGTGGCGAACACCGAATATTCCGCGTTGACGACGACATGGACCTGTCCAAGCTCGGCAACACCGCATCGGTACTCGCGCCCGGTCTCGACCTGCGCACCACCGGCGGTCAGATCGTAGTCGAGCCCTCCGTCTCGTCGGCCGGCCCGTACCGATGGGTAGATGTCAACGCAACGATCGCTCCGCTGCCATTCTGGCTCTTCAAGGCTGCGACCGACGAGCCGGAGCCCGAGACCCGGCCGCGGCCTGCGGTGCAAATCGGGACGGCTTCGATCCGAGACCGAGCACGCAAGTACCTCGCCAAAATGGGCGGCGCCGTGGCGGGCAGCAACGGCCACAACGCTACGTTCAAGGCGGCGATCGCACTGGTCCGGGGCTTCAACCTGTCGACCGAAACAGCGCTCGACCTGCTCGGCGAGTTCAACGAACGATGTAAGCCGAAATGGTCCGACCGAGAGCTGCGCCATAAGATCGATAGCGCCGTAAAAAACTCACGTGTGCCGTGGGGGTACCTGCTCAGCGAACAGAAGCCGCGTAACGAGTCGCGCGAGAACACGAGCGAGGCCTATGCAGCAATGCAACGCGGTTCCGGCTCAAGAGACTCGTCACCAGACGACGCCGGGCGAGACTCCATGCCGGAGATGCCCGCAGACGTCGAGCCCAACGATGCGCGTCCCGAGATTCTAGTGACGCTCGATCTGCCGCGGATGGTCGACGAAGCGTGCCTGGCGATATCTGCGCTCGAAATCTATCAACGAGCCAGACGGCTCGTCGGTGTCGCCCGAGGGCAATTCGGGATCGAAACGCAAATGATCGCTCGGGGCTACCTCGTCGAGCTCCTGACCAAGTGCGCCCGGTGGATCAAGATCGCTCCGCTCAAAGACGCCGACATGAACCTTCCCGACAGGTTCAAGGTCGTTGTGGATGGCGTCGAGTGCAAACGCGTTGAGGTAGCTCCGCCCGCCAACGTAGTGCTGTCCCTATGCGACCGAACAGCGTGGCCGCACGTGCGCGAGCTCGATGCCATTGCCGAGGTTCCGTTCGCACGCGACAACGGCGCGCTAGTGACCGTCGACGGATACGACTCCGATTCCAAATGCCTGCTCATGGAGGTTTGAATGGCCTGGCTACCCGTATCCGACGCGCCCTCATACGACGAAGTGATCGCATGCAAAGACCTGCTGCTCGACGTCATCGTTGATTTCCCATGGGTAAACGACATCGACCGGGCCACGTGGCTCTCGGGCGTACTCACCATGTTCGCTCGCCACGCGTTCGACGGGCCGACACCAGTGTTCGTCATCACCGGCAACGGGCCGGGTGCGGGCAAAACCCTCGCGTGCAAGGCGGCGGTCATGATCGCCACCGGCCGCCAACCCGCAATGTGCGCCTACCAGCGGCGAGAGGACGAGCAGATGAAGACCATCGCATCTCAGCTCCTCGCGTCGAGACAGGCCGTCATCCTCGACAACGTCGACTGCGCGCTCGGATCGCCAACGTTCAACCTGCTCTGGACCAGCACATCGTTCGAGGCCCGGCTACTGTCGACCAACGAAGCCCCGTCCATGCCAGCCAAGACCGTGTGGTGGGCGAGCGGCAACAACATCACGTACTACCGAGACACTCCGCGCCGAGTCGCTCAGATGCGGATGCAGGCGGACGAGGCTCCGGAGACGCGCCAGGGGTGGAAACACCGGGACCTGCTCGGACACGTCCGGGAGACCCATAAGCGCCTCGTCCAGGCCGCTCTGACCATCCTCAGGGGCGCTTACGTCGCCGGCAAGTGGGACGCGTCCACGATGCCCGCATGGGGCTCGTACGAGGCCTGGTCGCGCGTGGTCCGGGGATCGGTGCTCTACACCGGACTGCCGGACCCCATCGAGGGGCGTGTAGGGGTGGACGACACCGACGTGGAGGAGATTCGGGCGCTTCACGACGGATGGGCAGAGCTGCCGAACGCCACCGCCGACGGCATCACGGTCCAGGATGCGATCGATGCTCTCCGCGACAGACCGCTGAAGTTCGGATGGCTTCGATCCGTGCTCGCCGATGCGTTCGACGGGAAGCCGTTTACAGGCCGCCAGGTGGGCGCACTCCTGAAACGCAGGCGCGATCGCGTGGTCGGAGGGCGAAAACTGGCCGTCATCGGTAAGGGCAAACTCGGCGCCAGGTGGGCCGTAGTTGACCGCAACCACACGGGCGGTGACTCACAAAACCCTGAGTCACCCCTGAGTCATCCCCTGAGTCACCCATGAAAGCCCTTTTATTTATGCCTATTTCTAACAAAGGTGACGCAGTGATTCAGGATCCACACACACACACGCGCGCGCGCACGCATGCGCATGCACGCACGCGCACGCACGCGCATGCACGCGCTACAACTCCGCAAACTGAATCACTGCGTCACCAAAACAGAGAAAGCGACTGTAATATCAACGACTTAGAGGGTGATTCAGGGGGTACGGCGAGGGTGATTCACGGTGACTCGGCAGCCCCCCCCGCCCAGTCGTCCCACGAGAGTCAGGTTCAGCGTCGGATCGTGAACGCGCTGATTCGTGCAGGTTATTGGCCAGAAGTGCTCGTTCAGGGGGCTGGCGTACCCAAAGGGCGAGATCGGCCGATCTGGTTTGGCATGACCCGTGGCGCGCCAGACGTATGGGTCGTTGGCGAGAACCTCATGCTGGAGGTCAAGAGCTCGACGGGCCGGCTCACCCCGGAGCAGGTGGCCTACAGGGCCCGGGCAAGGCGGTTCGGGGCCGTTGTGGCGACCGTCAGGAGCGAGCAGGATGCGCTCGCCGCGGTAGGTGGCCTACAGGCGTTGCGCGCGATGCTGGGGGCCCTGGGGCGGCTTGTGGGGTTGGTGGGTCAAATCTGACCCAGTACGTTCGCGCGCGCGCGACCCTAGGGCGTCGTGCGTCCCGGTTCCGGTCGCGTGGGGCTTTCCGGGCGAGGGTGTGGGCGTAGGCGGCGGTCCTCGGGGCTGTTCGTTCCCGCCTGTTCCCGCCGCTGTTCCCGCCGCTGTTCCCGTCGTTCCGCATGGAGCCTCGACGACGGAAACAAAAACTGCTTAGGCGATGCGGCGCTAAGCAGGCTTCACGTTCGGGGCGTTGAACACGTTCCGCACGCGCCGCTACCTCCGCCGGGGCGCACGTCTGTCAGCGGGTAGAGCGACGAACGACATCGTCAGCGGTGATGCTGGCGATCGCCTTGCGTGCGCATGCGCGGATCACGTCGTGTTCGTTCACCGTCTCGCCGGTCTCGAGCGTCAGCTCGGCTGCGCGCCGTCGCGCATCCGCGAAGATTGCCGTCGGGATACGCACCTGCGCGATCATGGCCTGGGTCATGTCGTTGACGATGCGCGCCATCGCGCTGCCACACACGTTGCGGCGGACGGTAGTGCCTAGTGTCCGCCGGGCGTTGACGGCCGCGGACTAGCGCTGACGCGCGGTGCGGCGGGTTGGGCGACGGAGATCGTCAGCGGTGATGGTGGACAGGCCGCGGCGCGCTGAGAGCGCGAGCAGCTTGCCGGGCGTCAACGGTCCGGTGCTGAGCGCACGGCCACGCAACGTGGCCAACCATGCCCTATGGCGTCTCGACCCAAACCAGTACTCCGGGCGCCACGAGCTTCCAGTCGCCCCGCCGCCGATGGGCCGGGGCCGAGCGTTGAGGCTGGAGCGACCGAAGCCACTGGGTGAAGCCCTCGGTGCTGGCGGCGTGCGCGTGACTCACAAATGCGTTACGGTTCGGCTCGGCGCGAGTGTCGGGTTCCATGTGGTAATGCGATCCAGTGCACTCGCGATGCCGGAGGAAACATGGGCGCAGCATCCAGTGGATCTACGACCGAGGACATGAGGTTGAGCGAGGTCGTGCCGGAGCGTCCGGCCTGTGACCTGTGGACGATGGGGGAGATCGCCGTTTTCCTGACGTGCTCGGTCAAGACAGTGGAGCGGATGATCGGCCAGAAGATCGATCCACTACCCGTAATGAAGGTCCGCGGTCGGATCGGAGCGTCCAGCGGGGAGATCAACGCGTGGCTGCGCCGGTCGGCACGAGTCGCCGCGTAGCGGGCGTTGTCGTGTCCTGACGACCGTTGTCCGTGGGCAATGTTTCGCCGTTCGCGTTCACTCCAGATCAGTCGGAGGACGCAGCGATGTCGAACCTGGATTCCATGATCGAAAGTGCGATTGCCAAGATGGTGACCGAGCGCGTGCCGGCGGTCATCGCACGGATGCTCGGCGCCAAGCCGTCGGCTCCGGTGGCCAGCAAACCGAAGCGCGGCAGACCCAAGAGGTCCGCACCGCCACCGCCGGCTCGAGCCAAGGGACCGTTGCCGGGCAGCGTCGGCGCGCAGGTGCTCACCGCGATTGCCAAGCCGCACACCGAGTCGGAGTTCGCGGAGCTTCTCGAGTCGATTGATGGTTCCGACGAAGCCAAGCGCCAGGCGGTGGCCAAACTGACCCGCACGGGCAGGATGGTCGTGACTACGGAGCGTGGCACTCGGGTCTATCGGGTCGGAGTCCCTACGGCGGGGAAGTAGCCAGCCGGGCCGCCCGGTGGCGGTCGTGGCTTGCTGTGTCGGCATTCCGTGCGCCGACGCTTCCCCGCGCTGAGAATCGTCGCGGACGACCGAAGCGAATCATCCACCACCCGCACCGCGAGAGCGCGGCGCAGCGGGCGGTACGAATCGAACAGCGCGATTCGCTCGCGCCGTCGCTGGCCGACCTCGTCCATCTGCGACCGAAGACACGCGCAGAGTGCCACGACGCCCGCGACCGGCTCACGGCGCATCTGCCGGCGGACGATCCGTACCGCGTGCATCGGCCCTGCCCGTTCGTTTCGTGCCGGTTCCACCTGCACGTCGACGTGAGTCCCGACGGGGCGATTGTCGTCGTTTCAACCGAGGACATGCCGTTGGATATCGCGCACACGTGCGCGCTCGATGTCATCGACGAACATCCGGAGGGCGTCACGCGCGAGGAGATGGGGACGATTCTTAGGGTGAGCTGCGAAAGGACCAGGTTTTACGAGAGGCGACTTGAAGCCAAGCTGCTCGCGCATGGCGGACTCGAGGAGTGGCGTGATTACGATCGCGTCAACGGCGAAAGCGCGCTGGCACAAGCATCCGAGCGATGACGAGTACGGCTCCGAATGGCAACAAAACAAATCGATATCGACAGCGCGCTACCACCGAAGGACGAACGGATCGAATCCATTGCGCGGCTCATGTCGCTCGACCAGTACCAGCCGAACGTCACGCCGCGCATTCTCGCCGCGAAGTGGAAGTGCTCGCTCCATACGGTGATGGCCGATGTGTGGGCGGCCGCACGCGACTTGCGTGTGCCACCCGAGCAGAAGGAGGGGGCGCGGGCGCAGCTGGCCGCGACGTTTTATTCGCTCGCGGTCCAGGCGCGCGACGCTGGCGAGTACCGGAGCGCGGTGTCCGCACTCGAGAGCTACGCGCGCTTTGCAGGGATTGACGTAGTGCATCAGGTAGAGCTGTCCGGTCGGGGCGCGATCGTGCTGCTCCCACCAGAAGAAAGCGAGTAGCGACCGAAAGGGGCATAATAGACGCCGTGAGCCAACCCGAGCCGGACGTTATATTTCGCCCGAACAAGGGCGCGCAAACCCGGTTCCTCGCGTCGACTGCGTCCGAAGTGCTGTACGGAGGCGCGGCCGGTGGGGGCAAGAGCAAGGCGCTCATCGCGATGCCGTTGCGGTGGGCGCACGATCGGCGATTCAACGGACTGATCCTCCGCCGCGACACGACCCAGCTCGCCGACCTCTGGGCCAAGTCGCACGAGATGTACCCGCGTGCATTCGAGGGCGCCAAAGCCGACAACAGCAAGCTCATATGGCGGTTTCCGAGCGGCGCGAAGCTGTGGTTCACGCACTGTCAGCACGAGACGGACATCGCCCGATTCGACGGGCACGAGTTTCAGCTGATCGCATTCGATGAGCTGACGCACTTCAGTCGGGACATGTTCGTACGCATCTGCGGCCGACTGCGCGGGCCGGCCGACCTGCCCAAACTCGCACGAGCCACAACCAACCCTGGAGGCGACGGCCATGCGTGGGTGTTCGATCGTTGGGCGCCGTGGCTGGACCCGAAGCACTCGCATCGCGCCAAGCCGGGCGAGCGGCGTTGGTACCTACCGACCGACTCGGGGGAGAGGTGGTGCGAACGGGGCGAGACGACGTCGCGCGTGGTGGGCGGTCGGACCGTAGTTCTTGATGCACGGTCCCGGACGTTTATCCCCGCGAGCGTGACCGACAATCCACACATCGGGCCCGAGTACGTCTCGCAGCTAATGGAGCTCGACGCCGTGCGGCGCGCGCAGCTGCTTGACGGCGACTGGCTGATCCAACCGGGCCGGGGCCTGTACTTCAAGCGTTCGTGGTTCAAGTTCGCGGAGGCTGTACCGGCCGGGGCTCGTGGCGTGCGCTACTGGGACCGCGCCGCTACGGAGGCCACGAAGGGGAGCGATCCGGACTACACCGTCGGGCTCCGCATGTGGGAGCACGAGGGTGTTTACTACATCGATCACATCGTACGGATGCGCGGCACCCCGGCCGAGGTGGAGGCGACGATTCGATCGACGACCATCGCCGATGGTCCGCGCGTGCCGTGCTGTCTCGAGCAGGATCCGGGGCAAGCAGGCAAATTCGAGGGCGCGTACTACGTCCGGGCGCTCGTCGGGCACACGGTCAAGCTCTTCCCGGTCATGCGCGATAAGATCACTCGAAGCGGTCCGGTCAGCTCCCAGGTCGAGCACGGTAACGTCCGGATCGTTGCGCCGCCGGGCCAGCCGGTGCCGTGGCTCGACGCGTTTCTCCAGGAGGTCGAGGCGTTCCCCGATGGCGGGCACGACGATCAAGTGGACACGCTCTCGGGTGCGTTCGTGGCGCTCCGCAAGCCTCAGCCGCCACGCGGCGTCGTGCGGAACATGGCCGGGGTGTAGTCGGGGCCGACGTGCCAACGGGGGCACCATCCGCGCGTGCTACTCAAGCTTCTCGACACCCGGCGTCCCGATGTCGATCACGACCAGCTCGGCGACTACTGGGCGCTCTACCACGGTGGCTCGTGCTTCCGCGAGCGCCTCACGCGGTTTATTCCCATCCGGCCGGACGAGCCCGAGAAGGTCTACAACCACCGCAGGGCCATCGCGCATTACCTGAACTACGCGGGCCCGATCGTGAACTACTTCCTCGCGTTCGTCTTCTCCGACGGGCTCGAAATCACGAGCAAGCCCGAGCCGAACGCGTGGTACACAGACCAATTCGAGGGCGACTGCGACGGGCTCGGCATGGACCTGCACGTGATGCTCCGCGAGCGGTTCACACGTGCGGCGATCGAACGTCGATCGTGGATCCTGGTCGACTTTCCGTCGGACGATGGCGACGAGCCAGCCAACCGCGCCGAGTGGGAGCAGCGCAAACTCGGCGACGCCTACCTCTGCCCGCTGAACGAGTGCGATGTTGTTGACTGGGAGGTGGACGAGCGCGGCGAGCTCGAATGGGCGATCGTCAAGCAGCGGGACACCCGCCGCCGGTCGCCCACGTTGGGCCGGGACACGGTCACCGACACCTGGACGATATGGGGCAGGCTCGAGTGGGTGCGGTTCGCGATCTCCTACGACAAGGGCAGGCCTCCGCAGTCGACCGACGACATCCCGGAGACCGCACGCGGGCCGGTTGCCACGATGGGGCGCGTGCCGCTCGTGCGTATCGAGCTCCCCGAGACCTTGTGGATGATGAATACGCTCGCGAGCCCTCAGATCGAGCAGCTCCGCGCGCGGAACGCCCTATCGTACTCGCTGCAGCGCACTTGCTACGCGATGAGAAATTACTTCGTCCACGAGGCGCCGGGCCAGGCCGAGACGACCGGGCCGGCCTACGGACACGTGTACGGAGTCGACGAAAAGGTTGAGTGGGACGCGCCGCCCGCGGACGCGTTTGCTCCCGTCGCAGAGTACGCCGCGACGTTGAAGGACGAGCTCTACCGGGTCGCCAATCAGATGGCGCTCGGGGTCGATAACAACGCAGCCGCCGTCGGACGATCGGGCGACAGCAAGGCGCAGGATTCGGCCGCGACCATCGTAGTGGTCAAAGCGTTTGCGCACGAGGTCCGGGAGGCCGCCAAGCGAGTCTACGATCTCGTTGCGCAGGGCCGTGGGGATGCGGTGGTGTGGGACGTCGCTGGTCTTGATTCGTATGTCGAGAGCGACCTGGGATCGCTCGCCGAGGCGTCGGCGGTGATCGAGGGGCTGAACGTTCCGTCACCGACCTTCCGTCGACTGATGGCCAAGCGGATTGCGTTCTCCGCGCTCTCCGACGCTTCGCCCGCCGACCGCAAAACGATCGGCGAGGAGATCGACAGAAACATCACCGACGAGGACGCGTCGGCGAAGATCGACCTCGTTGCTGTGGACGACGACGAAGACGAGGACGACGTGCCGTGACGGATCGTGTGAAGTACCCTCCGGGCGCGGCCGAGCGCATCGAGGCCATGCTCCACGAGCGCGACCGGATCGAACGGCGCCACATGCGTCAGTCGGCCGTTGCCGCCGTGGCGTTCGTCGCCGCGGTTCGTGCGCTGTTCGACCGGCACGGCGGCTCGCCCTGGACCATGCAGATACACGCGCGAACCATCCGGGAATTCCGGATCCTTGGCCGTCAGTACGGCGCGACCGTGTCTGCACGGGCCCGAGCGGCGGCGCACGACATGGCCGCGCTCTCGGCCGAGCATCAGGGCCGCGCGTTGGGAATCTTTGCGACCGCTGCGCTCGGTCAACGCGTGCCACCGGTGGCGGTCGACCTTGCCGCCGCGATGGCCGTTGCCGCCGAAGTCATCGATGCGCGTACCGAAGACGTTGGGGCGCCGATGGGTGAAGACATGGCTCGAGTCGCTGCGTCCACGTCGTTTGCGAACGCTCGGATCGCCGCGGCCGTGCCGGCCGTGCTGGTAGGGCTGTCGGTGGCCAAGGCGCTGCGTCCGAGGGCGCTCGATCGAGCCGAGCGAGTGATCGTGACCGAGATGACCGCGGGGGCTGCCGAGGGCGGCGACGCTGCACGGGTGCAGTTGGTCAAGCGGTTCCCAAAGCTCCCAAAGCTAAGGCGCGTGTGGGATAGCACGCTCGATAAACGCGTATGCCGCATCTGCGCCGGACTGCATCACGTCGTGGTTGACGCGGACAAGCCGTTCCCTGGTGGTTTTTTCGACGAACCAGCTCACGCTCGTTGCAGGTGCGCCACGATGCCATGGCTGGACGAGTGGACGGCCATGCTCGACGACGACTTGCAGATCGCTCCGGGACCACGCGTAGGCGTTCAAGAGACGGCGGAGACCCGACTGAAGACGTTCGGAGAACGTGCACCCGGATTCGGCGAGGACGCGCAGATCGTTACCGGCACGTACCGCTGAAATCGGGACCCCCGCACCTACTCCGGTAGCAGCCGTCTTACGCCGCAATCCGCGGTGAGCCGGCTCACGACGCTACGCCGCGTCGCCGAGCCCTGCGACGAAAGGCGGGCACGATGCTTCCGAAATACCCGAGTGCTGTACTGATGAATGCTGCCGGCGGAGAGTCGGGCGGAGGCGGTAGTCCGCCCGCAGACGAGCCCCCGAAGTACGTCACGATCGAGCAGTTCAATGAGCAACTGAACAAGGCCCTCGGTTCCCGCGATAAGCGATTCGAGTCGAAGATCACCGAGATGTTCGGCGGATTCGGCAAGTCCGTTGAGGCCCAGCTCGCGGCACTCGCTCCCAAGCCGCACGACGCCGAGCACGACCCCAAGGGCGGCGGCAAGGTCGACCCCGAGTTCGTGAAGCTCAAGCAAACGACCGACGCGCTCACCAAGCGGCTCGAGGCCGAGACGAAGCGCCGCGAGGACGCCGAAACCAAGCAGCGCAGTCAGCGCGCCGTCGGCGAGCTCCAGTCGTCTCTCGCGAAGGCAGGATTTCTGCCGGAGGCGCTCGAGACGCTCACCAAGGCCTTCCGTTCGGATATCACGTACGACGACGACGGCAACCCGATGCTGCCGTTCGAGGACGGCGCGACGTCCATCGACGCAGCGATCAGCGCGTGGAGCAAGAGCGACGCAGCGAAGATCTTCAGGCCCGCACCCGGCACCGGTGGAGCCGGTACACAGCGCGGACTGAACGGCAGCAGCGCCAATCAGGGCTGGAAGAGCAAGGCGCGGGCGCAGTGGACCGAGGCCGATCGAGATGCGTATCAAGCGCACCGAACCGCGGAGAACGCACGCAACGCAACGTGATGTTGGGCGCAGTGGCACACGCACCGTAGCGATGCGTGTGTCAACAGCGCCCGCACGTCGCGGGTGTCTCCCATCACGAGGACGCCCCCATGGCCGACACTCCGCAGACTGCCGCCGCAATCGCCAGCGCACTCGCGCAAACCTTCCCCGACCGCATCGTCAAGCAAATGAACCGCACGGCTCTTCTGCTCGCGGCGCTTCCGATCGTTGCCGGCGCCGGCAAGAACGTCGCTTGGGACGTTGAGGCCGATGGCGCGATTGCAGAGAACTTCGCCGACGGCGCCGACGCCGCAAACTTCGGGAGCGATGCACTCGCCCCAGCCACGCTGAACTGGGGCCTTTACCGAGGCAACTTCCGCGTGACGAACCTCGCAGCCGCGGCGGCGCGCAGCTCTCAGAGCCCGGCGCAGGGTCGTGACCTCATCATGCGCAACGTTGGATCCGCCGTAGCCAAGCTCGGCTCGACGATCAACGCGGCCGGTTACGCCGGTGCGGGCACGGGCACTACGATCGCCGGTCTCTCCGGCATCGCGGTCGACAGCGCCGGCGTCTACGCCGGCATCGATCGCGCAACGAGCCCGTACTGGCAGTCCTACGAAGTCGACGCGGCCGCGGCTGCGCTGACGTTCGGTCTGATCCGCACCGACCTCGGAGCGATCTACGACCTGTCCGGTCAGACCCCGGACATCGCGCTCTGCTCGACGGCGGTATTCAACAAGGTCCGCGCGCTCTTCGACTCCGCGGTTCGGTTCGATCGGCAGGTCACCACCGCGCGCGGTTCGTTCACTCTCGACAACAGCCCCGAGGTCATCGTGATGGACGGCTGCCAGTTCGTTCGCGATAAGGATACGACGGCTGCGGAGATCCTCTACCTCAACTCCAACGAGGTTCAGTGGGAGGCGCTTGCTTCCGAGAATTCGTTCTCGGATCCGATCGCTCCGACGGGCGATCCGAACGTCGACGCCCTCCTCGGCGCGATGTACATCTATGAGCTCGGTCGCCTCGGCGCCTCGCGCCGGATGACCGTCGAGGCCCAGCTTCAGCTGAAGGTCATGCGTCCGAACGCTTGCGGCAAGCGCAGCAACATCGGCTGATCGTAAACGGAATCGGGCTGGCGGACATCGCTGGCCCGATTCTCCTTTTTGAGAGGTCCATCCCGATGCGCTTCCGATACACGGGCGAGTCCGCCCAACTCATGACTGTCGCTAACGTTCTGGCCGTGCACGTCGAGCCGGGCGACGTGTTCGAGATCGCAGACAAGTGGGCCTACGCGCTCGCCAAGCGCGGGACTCCGTGCGAGCCGGTAGACGGTGACGAGACGGCCACATCCACGCCAGCCAAGCGCGCCGTGCCCGTACAGGTCGAAGAGCCCGAGATCGAGGCCCAGGACGACTCCGTGCTGATGTTTGCAGATGCCGAAGTGGAGCTCGACACGCATGGCGACCCCGCTCGGCCATCGTTCACGCGCGGTCGCAGCAACCGTCGCCGCTAATACTTTGTCTCGCGCGCGCCATGGTGCCGGAGGAGATCTCCGGATCGGGCCCTCCTCCCAGTGAAACAGCGCCGCGCGAGACTGTTACGACAAGGTGGGTGACAGGTGGCCTTCTCCAACTCGGAACGCGTAAAGATCCGAAAGTATCTCGGGTACCCGTCGTTCCGTTCGACGGATACATCGCTCGAGAGTGCGATTGACCTCGTTGGGGCAGACGTCGACGGATCCGCTGAGGTCCGGATCGTACTGGTCAACCTCGCGACGATCGAGACCGAAATATCCGGGCTCCATGGAATCGCGCTCGCCGAGAAGGTCGAGGAGTCGACGTTGAACCCGCGCAGATACGCCGACCTTCGTACGGCCGGACGGCGCGAGTGTCGGCAGCTGGCTATCCTGCTGCACGCGACGATCGCAGACGATGCATTCGCGACCGGCGGCTGGTCGGGTGGCCCGCTCGGAGCTGGCTGATCGTGACCGTCCGCGAGAAGCTCCTTGGTCCGGTCTCTCGCCTGCGTGGGATCGCCGACGCCAAGATGGGCCTGCGCCGCTATCGAATCTTTCTCCGTACCTCGACCCCCTCGGACGGCCGTGGCGGCCGCGGAGCGACGGTCGCGAACGCCGATGTCGAGCTGACCGAGAAGCCGCGCGTGCGCGAGGCTGGCGGGCAGGACATCGCATCGTCGGGCGGTCGAATCGAGTCTGGCGACTACATCATTGACCGCATCACGCCCCTCAACGACGCGGCCACGATTGGCATCGCTCCCGGCACCATCTCTGCGGGCCGGACGATCGAAGGGGACAAGGTGCTCGTGGTGCTCGTCGGCCCTGGCATGCCGGCCTACGTCGCCTCGACTGCGAGCGGCGGCGGCGAGTTCACCGTGGTGAGCTCCAACGAATCGGGGAATTTCGGATTATCGTACGTGCTCCGCCCGCGTACGGGCGCGCGATGAATGCGAAGGTGCTCGTAAGCAACCCGGCCGACCTCGGGCGACTGATCCGTGAGGACCAGGATCGGCTGCAGATGGACGTGAAGTACGGGATCATCGCGGCCGCGCAGATTGGCCAGCGCGTTGTTCGGAGCGTCGAACCGGTCGACACCGGCCGGCTCCGACGTGAGACGATCGTCCGGGAGTTCCCGAACGGGTTCGCGGCCTCGGTCGTCGCGGAGATTGCGATCACGTCGCCCTACGCGGCCGCTCAAGAGGTCGGTACCAGACCGTTTACGCCGCCGTTCCAGGCGATTCTGGCATGGGCGATGAGGCAGGCTCCGAACCTTGGACTCGGGGGCGCGCAGCGAGCCGCTCGGGCGGCAGAGGGCGACATCCGCCGGGCGATCCGTGCGGCGCGCCGTGCCGACCGCGTTGGAGCCCGTGCGTCCGTGCGTGGGGGCTACAGCTTCGATCGCGACGTCGCCCGTCACGCGCTCGATCGGAAGATCCAAGCCAACAAGGAGATTGAAGCGTTCGCCCGGCGTGTCTGGGCATCCATCCGGAAGAATGGCATCAAGGCCAAGTGGTTTATGCGAGGTGCTCAGCCAAAGCTTCGTGTCGTGCTCGGCCGATGCGTGACCAAAGCGGTACGTGAGCACGTGCCGGCCGGCGTGCGCTAGTCGGGACGACGGCACCGATCGCGGCACACTCTGCCCGTGCCCACCTGGCTCCCCGAAGAGGCGATGATCGCGGCGCTCGCGAGCTACCTGCGCGACGCCCTCACCGGCGAGGCCGACTTCGCCGATAGCGAGGTAATCGCCGAATGGCCCGAGCCCACCGAGGACCTCCGGCTCGACAACAATCGAATCGTGGTGTCGATCATCCGCGCCGGTGCGTCCGAGGGCGAGGACCGGCTCGGCGCTCCCGAGGCCGAACGCATCACGCTCGGCACGGCGCCCGTCGGCACGGTGCGCTACGCCGTCGGGCAGGTCGACCAGCCGATCACGATCGGTGTATGGGCCAGTACGGCAGCGCTCCGCAACGACGCGGACCTGTTCGTCGCGGACCTGCTCAACCAGCCGATGTGGTCGACCGTCGCCCCGCGGGTGCTCACGACGCTCGCCGTCGCCACGACCAAGCTCGGCGAGCAGCTGGTGGTCCCGACGTCCATGGCCGACATCTGGCCCGGCTGCACGCTGGAGATCGACACCGAGCGCGTCGTCGTGCGGGACATCCTGCCGACGTCGTTTCGCGCGACGCTCCGAAAGAAGCACGCGGCCGCGGTGTCGATCACCGAGGTAGAGGGCCGGCGCGAGTCGATCGCGTCCGGACTGCACCTCCGTTGCGACAACCACTACGGCAACCTCGCGCACTTTCTTTTCGACGACGGCGTAGCGTCGCTCGACGACGCCGAGGGCGGGCGAGGCCGGCAGCGTCAGGAGTGGCGGTCGGTCCGGCAGGGCGTCGGGTCCATCATGCGGACGCGCGAGGTTACAGGCGTAGTGCTGCAGAAGAGGCTCACGACCGTGTCGCACGTGTCGACCGATGGCGGCGAGGTGGCGAGCCCCATCGAGACGCAGGTGTTCCCCTGAGCTGATATCGGGCGCGTGCCACGTCCGCCGCGACGTTCGCGCGCATGGGCATCCAGATCGTTACCTCCCTGGCGCAGGCAGAGGCGCGCGGCGTTTACGGCATCTTTCAGCGCGAGCTCGCAGCCGTGCAGGGCGTCGGCACCGCACGTGCGGTGATGCTCTGCCAGTTGCCGTGGGGGCCGGTCGGGCTCGCCGAGGACGGCGATCTTGCCGACTTCGATACCCCAGCGAACTTCCGCGCGAAGTTCTGCCCCGCGGGCTTCACCCGCACCGGATCGCCCTACAACCTCGCGACTCGGTTCGCTTGGGCCGATCTGAAAATCATTCGGGTGCTCGCATCCGACGCCGTGAAGGCAACAATCAATCTACAGAAGGCCGGCGCGCTCGATTGCGTGGCTGCGCCCGCCAAGTACTACGGCGCCGAGGGCAACGGCATCACTTGCGTGGTTGCCGCGGCCAGCGACGGCGTGGCGAACAGCTTCGATCTCACCGTCACCAAGCTGAACAGCACGACCGGCAAGAGCACGGCCGAGAAGTACCCCAACGTCGACAGCACTCGCACTGACGATGCGTACTGGACCGCACTCACCGCGAACAGCGTGTTGCTCGGTCCTCTGAAGCCGTCGGACGTCGGTCGCCCGGTCAACGGGACGTACACGCTCGCAGCCGGCACGGACGGCGCGGCCATCGTCGCGAGCGATTACCTCGGGACGCCCGGTAGCGCGGACAAGGGCCTTGCCCTGTGCGAAAAGGACCAAGAGATCTCGTTTATCTTCCTCGGCGACGACCCCGGCGCGGGCCTCCGCGCGACCATCAACGCAGGGCTCGCGGCGCACCAGGCGCTCATGAACGACCGACGCCACGTGCTCTTGACGGGCGCGGCGGACGAGACCGACGCCACCGCACGCACCAACGCAGCGCTCAACCCTGGCGAGCAGATCCACTACATCACCGGCTTCGGTAAGGTCGTAGACGAGGACGCCACGTCTGATACGTCGCCTCTTATCCAGGTGCCGCTGACCGGCGCATTCGCAGGGTTCTGTTCGATCATTCAGCCCCACGTCAGTCCGGCTGTGAAGCGCAAGGAATTCACGAAATACTTCGCTCCGATCAAAGGGCTGACGAACGGGACCGGCACGCCCGGATCGCTCGCCACCAACGAAAAGAACGGCGTCGTTTCGTTCGAGAAAAACAGCAACGGGGTGTTCTCGCCCTACTGCGGGGTCGCGACCGACAAGCTCACGCAGATCTTCGTGAGCCGTATGCGCCGCTACATCATGTTCTCACTCGGTTTCGCGATCGAGGACTACCGCAACAGCCCGAACGCAGACACCGTGCAGGACGACGAGCGGACGATCACCGAAACGTTTCTCGAGCAGCTTGTCACCAACGGTAAGGGCGATGTGTTTCTTCGCCCGGCAGTGAAGGCCGCAGCGCTCCTTCCCGAGGAGTCCGCGAATACCACCGTGTCAGAAAACGCGGGCGACTACGCCATCCCGGCAGAGGTCCAGCTCTTCAACGAGCAGCGTCGGCTCATCATCCAGGTGCGCGCCGGCGTCGACGTGACGGTCACCGTCGCGGCGGCCTGATATCGGGCGAAGTGACATCCCGCGGCGAACGTCGCGGGCATGTCGACGCCGACCAAGAACCTCGGGACCGGGAAGAAGATTGCAATCTACGTCGAGGGCTCCAAACTCGGCCGAGACTTTGCGTCGATCAAGAACTTTACCGACAAGACGACCTACGTCGAGGGCGTCGATTCGTACCTCGGCAACGAGGATGAGATCCCCTGGCAGATTCCGATCGGCGCGACCGGCTCGTTCGAGCAGGACGAGCTCGACGCCAAATACGTGGATGACCTGATGCAGGCGATCCGCGACGTCGAGACCTCCGGCAAGCGCCCGGACATCGTCATTACCCGCACGACCTACGGCAACGACGGAACGGTCTCGAAGGTCAAGTGGGTCAACGTCACGATCCAGGACGAGGCGAACGCGTCCGGCCGGACCGAGAAGGTCTCGCGCAAGTTCACGTGGCGATCCAGCAAGCCGCGTAAGGGCAGCTGATAGATGGCCACGCGAGCCCGAGTCGTCGCGGCCGTGAAGGTTGCGGGGGCTAGCAACGCCAGACGGGAGCGGCGCTTGCTGCTCCCGTCCAACCGTGTGGCGGTCTACCGTCTCCCGAACGTCGGTGAGTTTCTAGACCTACGTGGCGAGGCTATTCGGACAGCGATCTCCCGCAGCCGCACGGGCCAGCCGGGCGATGCGGAGATCGGAGTCGAGCTCGGTAAGCTCGTCGTGCGCCGGCAACTCGCGGCCATGACGGCCGAGCCAGTGGCGTCGATTTACAAGGCCGGATACGACCCCGACGCGGTCCGTGCGCAGGTCGAGGCCGACGCCGCAACGAGCGAGACGCCGATCGATGTCGACGCGTCGATCGCCGCGACCGAGGACGATGCCGAGGACGTCGAGGCAACGAAGGCCTCCGCGCGGCCCGAGACGATCACCGACCTCACGTGGGACGAACGAGAGGGAGCGCTCGGGAAGTACCTCGCGCTGATGCCCGCGTGCGGCCTCGATACTCCCGAGGGGCGGGACTGGGAGGCGCTCAACGACTACGCAGCGATGATCCTCCCGAAAGAGATGCGAGGGCTCAACGGCCCAAAAGCGCCGGGACAACCGAGGATCCGCAGCTTGCGTTAGTGCGCCGATGGGTCGCACAGCTCATGCACCTCGGGCACCAGCAGCGGAGCGAGATCCGAGCGATGACGCTGGACGATCTCTACGTCGAGGTCGTCGAGCTCCACGCGTGGGTGCGCGAGTACAACGGCGTCGATGACGAGGCGCCCGCCGAGTCGTAGTCGGGACGCACCCACACGGCGTGGCCTATTCAGCGGATGGCTGGAGTTGTTTACGAAGTAAAGACGGTGTACAGCGCGGAAAACCGCGCGTCCGGCCCGACCAATCAGGCCGCCGCATCCGCCGACAAGGCCTCGAGCGCGTTCGCCGGTCTCGGCAAGTTCGCTTCGTCCGCCGGCTCGGCGATGGATTCAATGGCCACCAAGCTCTTCGCCGTCGGTGCGGGCATGGCCGCTATCGCCGGCGCCGGAGCAATCGCCGCGATCAAGGTCGGACTGGTCGACGTCAACGCCAGGCTCGAGACGACTCAGATCGGCTTCGCTACGGTGTTCAACACCCTGGGCGCCGCCGGCTCGTTCCAGAGCGGCATGGGCATGGCCAAGGAATTGATGGGGCAGATCCGACAGGACGCCGCCGCGCTTCCCGGCGAGTTCCAGGACTTCGTGGGGATGGCGCAGACCCTCACTTCGCCGCTCATCAACGCGGGCAAGGGTATGGCCGACATTCGGAACATGACCCGCGATACCGTGGTCAGCGCCGCCGCGCTCGGTGTCCACTACGACCAGGCGGCGCGCGAGATGGCGCAGCTCGTCGAGGGCCACGCCGGCGGGCACAACGTCCTCGGCCTGCGCATGGGCATCACCGCGCAGACGCAGGTCAACGGTAAGGACTTCAACAAGGCCTCGGCGAGCGATCGCATGGACTTCCTGCAGAAGGCCATGGCCAAGGCTAAGGACTCGCTGCCCGCCTTTCAGCGCTCGTGGGATGGGCTCACGTCGACGCTCTCCGACAACATGAAAACGCTGCTTGGTAAGACCACTGCGCCGCTGTTCGAGCGCATCAAGGGCTCGCTATGGTCCATCGTCGGCGACGGCGGACTTCTCGAGAAAAACCAGAAGCGGCTCGACGATCTCGCGTCGGCAATCGGCGCAGGGCTCGTGCGCGCCTACGACTACGCCGAGGGCAAGGTCCAGTACATCGCGGCGCACTGGGATGGCATCTGGTCGACCACGCAGCGATGGGGGAGCTTCCTCCGAAACACGCTGACCGCGGTCCTTCCGATCGCAACAAAGATCGGCGGCGCGTTGGGCCACGCGCTGCAAGATCCCCAACACCTCGTGAAGAGCCTTGTAGCGCTCCGCATGGGGCTCGGAGCCATGTCGATGGCGCCCGGCATCGCTGGCGCGTTCTCGGGTGGAGGGGCCGCTGCGGGCGCGGTTGGCGCCGTTGGCGCCGGCGCTGCGGTGGCCGTGCTCGCGGTTGCAGCCGTGGGGGCTGCGGGCGTTCTTGATGTCCTCTCGCGCAAGCAGGAAGACGCGTCCGGCAACGCGGACCGCGCGATCATCCAGACCGGACACCGATTCGCAGGCGAGACCGGAAAGCTCCTCGGCAAACTCGGCAAGGATCTCATGCAGATGGGCGAAAACCTATGGGCCGCGTTCCAGCCGGTGGTGGATCTTGTGGGCGTCGTCCTTATCGGCGCGTTCAACGGACTCGTGATCGCCCTCGATGGGCTCGTGGTCGCCATCGGCGCGATCGCCGGCAAATGGAACGACGTTTGGGGCTCCGAACGCACCGAGGACAGCTCGGGTGATTGGAACCGAGACATCATCATGGGCGACAAGATCGGCAAGACCAGCAAGCAGTACCAGCAGGCCGAGGAGGCGCGTCGCGCCGCCGCGCTCGCCGGAGATCAAGAGAAGATGGCGACGATGGCCGCCAAGGCCGCCCACAAGGCGGGCGGAGGCGGCAAGGTCAACGTGCAGGTCAACGCCCCGCTCCAAGTCCTCACCGATGCCGACCCCGAACGCATCGCCAAGTCCATCGCGACCATCGTTGGCTCGCACCTGAAAAACCCGAAGACCACCGGCGCACTCGCGGCGGCGCGATTCGCCTGACATGTCGTCGGTCTTCTACCCGCGTTCGCTCGCGCGGCTCACCGTGACAGTCCAGACGTCCCGCGAGCGCGACGAACTCGAGGAGGTCGTCTTCGACGCGATCCCACGCGACGTGAAGATCGAGCGAAACGAATTCTCCAAGGCCGACGAGTGCACGATGGAGTTCGATTCCGCGCACTTCCCCGTGCTGCCACGGAACATCCGCCAGGCGCTCGCGCTCGTCCACATCGGCGACACCGGCCGGCTCGGCCGGCAACTCGAGCCGTCCAGTTCGGTATGGCTCGGATACGTCGACGATCCCGACCTCTCCATCACCGACTCGGGCGGGACCATCCACTGGCGCGGCCGCGACTACACCGGCCTGCTCCTAGATGCCCGTCGCCCGCCGCTCCGCATCGTACCAACCTACGGAGACGACCTAGAGACGGCGCTTAGGCGCATCCTGGACGACCTCCCCGGCGGCGAGAACATCAAGCTCAAACTCGTCGACGGAGAAACCGAGGCGCTCCAGTGGCCATCCCTCAGCGATGCTGCGCCGCCAGGGCTCCAGAAGGAGAAAGTCGCGCACGACCCGAACGATACGATCTGGAAGCTCATAGAGCGGCTATGCGATCCGTTCGGGCTCATCCCTCAGGTCAAACTCGACACGCTCGAGATCGGAACGTCCCGAGGCGCTCAGCGTCCGGAGCGGTTCCCACTGTTCGTGCTCGGCGGAGACGGTCCGGGCGGCATCCTCGAGTACCGGGAGCGGAGGGTACTCTCGAAGATCCGAGAAGGCATCACGCTCTCGGGCTACGACCTCTCGACCGGAAGCTACATCATCGCGCAGTGGCCGCCGTCCGGTGACGCCACGGTCGCCAAGAAGCTCAAGGCCACCAAGGCTGCGACCGGCAAGAGCGGCAAGAAAACCACGACCAAGCCCGCGACGGTCGGAGCCAACGCGGCTCCGATCGACAAGAACGACAAGCGGCACGCGTTCGTCTACGGCAACGTAGCCAACGAGGCGACCCTGCTCGATGCGGCCAAAGCGCTGTACGAGGGCCGGTCCAGACAGGAATTCGAGGGCTCGCTCAAGTGCAAACGGATGCGTGTCCCGTTCGTCGGAGCGAACGAGCAGATCACTTCCGCTACGCCGGAGTTCGACGTCACGCGACTGACCAGTGGCGATCGGATCCTCGTTGACGTCCTACCCGACCAGCGCCAGCTGCTCGCAGGAGTGGACTCTACGGCTCAACGCGTGGCGATGTTGATAGGACGGGGTTACGATCGGAGCGTGGCAAGCATCCTGGTCAAGACGTACGAACGCGGCGTTTCGAATGGAATCGAGGTCTACGTGCGTTCCGTCTCGTTCTCCCTTTCCGAAAGCGATGGGTTCTCGTTGGACGTGAACTTCCAGGCGCTGCTTTCGGTGGGGCGATGAGGCCGGACGGCACCGATCTGATCGATGTCATCCGGGCGACCGTTCGGGACGAGATGGCCACGAGCGACACCCGTTCGCGTATCGAACTGGTGAAGTTCTCTGGCAAAGAAGACGACGTGATCCGACCCGCCGACGGGTCGAAGATCTACTTGCGATGCACGTCCGAACGGCGCCGCGATGGGGACGGCTATCCGACCCCGATGGTGCTGAGGCTGGCCAGCGTCGGCGGACACTGGACGATCCCAACGGTCGTGACCGAGCTGATCGGCGTGATCCCCGAGGACGTCGGTCAAGCCGTGGGGGCAGGATACGTGCTCGCACTGGACCCGACCCCGCCGGCTAAGCTCGCGTCCGATGCGAGCTATACGGAGCATTCGACCGGGACGACGATCGGGCAGGTCGCGGGCGGGTTCGTTTGGAAGGCGAAGTCCGTAACGATGTCACTCGATAAGGACACGGGCGCATTCACCGTTGCGTGGCAGACGGGTACGCGCCTCGAGATGACGGGCTCGCTCTTTCGGGTCGTGCTGGCCAACGAAACGACCGGCATTGCGTGCGTGTTTCAGATCGATTCGACGGGTATCGCCATGTCCGCGGGCGCCGCTGGCGTGTCCAAGGTGACGGCCAAATTCGACGCGGCAAATGGTCAGTTCCGCAGCGCTGGAATCGGCGCGTTCGTCGCACGGCATATTCAGACGATGCTGGGGCTCGCGCCCGTAATGCCGGCAGCCTACCCGGCGGGCGTTACTGCGGCGCCTTCAACCACGACGTTCATCACGCCTTGACGCTCTGCAATTTCCCCATCGCACTCGGGCTCCCGGCGATCCCATCGTTCGTCCTGCCGTCGGCATGGACGCCGTCCACCGCGTACGCGGTCGGCGACAAGGTGACCAACGGCGGGATGGCCTACGAGTGCGCGACGGCTGGCACGAGCGCGGGCGCAGGCGGCCCGGCCGGCACCGGCACCGGCATCGTCGACAATACATGCCAGTGGGACTACCTCGGGCCGCCGGCACTGCCGTCGCTCGATGCGTTCATTCTGCTCGCCCCGCCATGTGCGTTGGACTTTTTCTGATCACCGCATCCGCGATGCCCCCAACCCTACCCCCGTAGTCGGGCCCGTGTACTCTCCCATCGCAATCTCGCCCTGTGGCAATCGGCGGAGTGCTGTACTTTGAGGAAGTCGACGGGCAGCGGCGCGGCGTTCACATGCGCGGCTCGACGGCTCCGCACGGTGGGCGGCGCAAGGATTCGGCATTTTCGCTCGGCGGCACGTTGCGATCGACCCGGAGCTACGAACCGGGCCAGACCCGCCCGGTCCGGCAGATTATGGGATCGGCCGAGCGCGATCTCGAGGTGCACGGCCACCTCCGTGACGGGCTCTTGGACGAGCAGGGCGGCGCGGCTGCGGCTCGGGAGACGATCGATGCGATCCGCCAGGATGGGCGCGAGCTTCGGATCGTTTGGATGGACCTGGTCCGGCGCGGCTTCCTCGTCGACGCCGAGTTCCCTGTAGAGAGCGGTTCGGACTTTCTATACAAGCTGAAGTTCGAGATCGATGACGTCGGCGACGATGCGCGGTCGGCCGACTTCCGCCGGCTTCGCTCGGTCGCAGCGGTGTCGGACCTGTCTGCACTGAGCGACGCCATGGACACCCACCGGAGCGCGATCCTGTCGGTGCCCGGACTGTCCTTCGACGTGTCCTCGGCGATTAGCAGCCTGTTTGCGTCGTGCTCGGCGCCGCTGTTCGCTGCACTCGGAGCGCTCGGCGACGTCGAGAATGAGATCGGCGAGGTGAGCGACGCTTACCGACGCATCACGAACAGCATGGATGCTTTCGCCGCGCGACTCGAGCATCTCGCGGGCACGCTCGACGCCTACGGGGCCAAGGCGCTGGACATCGCATCCGGGGCGGCCGATGCCGCCTGGACTCGGGCCCGTAGCGACGCCCTGGCCGCGTTGCAGGACGTTCTGGCTCGTGCCCGTGCGCTCGGCGCCGAGGCCGAGCAACGCGTAACAGGGGCCACCTGGCGGGTCTACGTGATGGGCGCCGGCGACACGCTCGAAGCGGTCGCACGCAGGGAGGGGACGACCATCGAATCGCTATGGGCGCTCAACCCAGGGCTGCCGCTCGAGCCTCCGGTCGGTACACGCATCCGCCTGCCATAGTCGGGCACCCGCGCCGGCCACGGGTACGGCTCGGTCCGTGGGAGCCTTTTCGCCCGACGATCCCGTTCTCGCGCTCCACGGCTTCGACCTCGTTTGGCCGCTCGCACTCGACGGCAACAACGATCTCGCAACCGTGTCGGGCGAGGACAACACGCTCTCGGCGCTGCCGATTCGAGCAGCCACGACGCGCGGCGAGATTCCGTTCTTCCCGCTCGATGGGATCGACCTGGAAGACCTCCAGGGCGGTCTCAACAGCGACGGCGAACGCGCTGCGCTCCGAGGCCGATTGGTCGAGCAGTACCGAAGCCGTGAGGACCGGCTCGAATCGGTGAACGTTGCGGTAGGCGACGGAACCGACTCTGGCGACACGGTAGCGCTCGTCACGGCGAAGTTCCGCGGCGGCGCGGTCGAGACCATCGAAGTGCCGTTCGGGAGCGGGTGATGGCGGCCGAGCTTCCCCCGGCGTCGTCGCTTCACGGCTATTATATCGAGGCGCTTCGGGCTCGGCTTGGCGCGCGCGGCATCGATACGCGCAACCTGTCGCGCTTTTCGGTGATTGGGTCTGGTCTGGCCGCGATGGGCGTCCGGTCCAACAAGGCCGTCGTCGAGACGTTCGACGATCAGATCTTAGACCGAGCGTCCGGCATCGGTCTCGAAGAATACTGTGCGGCACGCGGCCCGGTCGTGCGATTCGCCGCGTCCAAGTCGCGCGGGGTCGCCACGTTCGCGAGGCTCACCGGCGCGGCCGGCGCGGGAGATATTCCGATCGGTACCGAGATCCGAATCCCGCACAGTGGCAAGTCGATCGTTGCCGTGGTCCGGGCGACCAGGGCGATTGCGTCGTCTGCGCTGACCGTGAGTTCGGTGGAGATCGAAGCGCAGAACGCGGGCGAGGATGGCAACGTCGGCACGATCGCCGCTGGTCTCGCGCTCACCGGCATTCCGGGCGCACTGTTTGATTCGACCCTGCTCCCGACGTCCGTCACGCTCGCGGGCGGGGCTGCCGAGGAGACCGATGCAGAGATGCGCGAGCGCCAGCGCCTGTGGGAGCGTGCACGGCAGCGGTGCACCGCGTCGGCCGTGGCGTTCGCCGCGCGGCTCGTAAACGGCGTCAAACACGTAGTGTTGGCAGACGTGTTCGACCCGCACCTCGGCGGGTGGGCGAACATCTATGTCGGCGACGTCAGCTGGGCATCGACCTCGACGCTCCGGCAAGAGGTTGCGGTCAGGCTCGAGGGCTGGCGCGGCATGGGCGCAGCGCTCAACGTCCGCGCGCTCGCGCAGGCCGACGTGATCGTCAACGCCCGGCTCACGATGGCTCGCCCGATCGCGTTCTACGACATCCTCGCGCTGCGCGAGGCCGGCATCGTCGAGGCGATCAACTTCTTCGACAAGCGCGTTGACCCATACCAGTACGACACAACGATCCTCGCCGGTCGACTCGCACGCGTGCATGACGAGGTGGCAAAAGTGACACTCATCTCCCCGACCGCGTCTGTCGAGTCGCCCATCTCGCCAACGAAGTTCCGTGAGCTCGGGTACCTGCCCGCCACGCTCACCCGCTACCGCACGAGCCGATCGCTCGTCACCGTCGATATCGAGGGCCCGGTCTGATGAGCACCTTTCCCACCGCGCAGGACGCCGCACGCGTCGTCACCGACGCAACCGTGATCGACGTCGATTTCGTCGAGGAACTAGACGATCAGATCCAGAAGATCGGCATCGAGATCGTCGAGCAGCGAAACCGCACGTTCGCGTGCATCTACCCCAAGGCCGACCCGGACGCCGCGGCCATTCCCGCGGGGAAGGGCGTCGCGCTCCGGGCTGCAGCCTCGCCCAACGACGAGCCGCTGATGGTGCTCGCGACCTCGGATGCGCTCGCCGCGGGGGCAGTGCTCGCGGGTGTCCTGACCGAGTCCGCGGTACCCGGCCAGCGCGCGCGGGTCTGTAACGGCGGGATGCTACCCAAGTCCGTCACGGGACTGTCGGCCGGGGGCGATGTGCTGGTCAACGGGGCGACCGCATCGCTCGAGATCGGCACCGGCGGCGCGCAGATCGGCAAGGCGGCAACGTCGGGCGCGATGGTGGTGTTCCTCGCGTCGACGGCGAGCGGCGGCGGCGGCGGCGGCATCGTTACCACGCAGACGGTCACGCAGTACATCGAGCTCGGCACTCCCGGCGCGCTCTCGTACCCGTCGACCGCTCTGATCCGCGTCGCGTCGCCCGCGACACCAGCAAACCAGGATCTGATCGCGTTCGAGCCAAACGCGGGCGGCGCGGACATTCCGATCATCAGCACCACGACGGCCAACGCGGTGCGATTCAATGGCGCACAGACCGAACTGCAGTCGAACGGCACCACGCGCATCACCGTCACCGACAATCAGGTCTCGCTCAATCAACCACTCTCGTTTCAGCACATCTCGACGCTCTCGGCGCCGCTCATCAAGGACACCGCGTCGAGCGCCGAGGGCGTCGTCACCGCGGAACCAGGGTCCATGGTGCTTCGCCGCGATGGTGGCGGGCTCCAGTACAAGGCAACGGGCGCGGGGAACACCGGGTGGGTGGCGGTTGGCGGTAGCGCGCCCATCGTGATCAACCGCACCACGAACGGCACGCTTGTCGGGTCGAAATATGCGATCCCGTCCGCGCGTTGGACGATGCTCAACATCGAGATTCCACTCGCGAGCGGCGGGGACACGACGTTTTACGCACAGCTCCCGGCAGCTCCGACCGAGGGCGACATCGTAGAGATCAAGTGCCTGATGGAGACCGGCGCCGGTTCGTGGGATGCGCTGCTAAGCGTCGACGGCAACGGGATTACTATCGAGATTCCTGCCGGGACTTGGGACCACACAGGCGCGATCGGAACGATGTTCGCGTCGACGCTCTCGTCAAACGGCCAGGCACGCAATGCGTGCTATCGGCTCGTGTACGTCGGTGGACGGTGGCGCGTCACCGCTACGTACCAAGAGGTGAGCGCCTCTCACCTGCACGGAAAACGCATCGATTGGAGCAATGGCGGTGGCGCGGACGTTTCCGCAACAGGCGACGCGCTGATCGTTTCCGGCACCGACATGGTGCCGCACCCTTTGTTCAGCGGCCGAAGCTCGAAAGCTCTGACCACGTTCGACGCGAACTTCCCCGCTCTCGCAGGATCGTCGAACGGGTACTCGCGGGACGGCCACGTATATGCGACCACCACCGACGGCACGCAAGCCACGCTGTGCTCGCTGGCTGGCCTGCCCGGTAACGCGTTTGTCGACATCATCGTCAGCTTCGTCGCGATCGACAGCGCGGCGGTCAGTGAGTTCGGCATGTTCGCGGTCGACGCGCGCGCGCGTTTTTACGTGAGTGGAGTAAACGCTGTGACGCAGGTTGGATCCACCACACTGTCGAACCAACATATCGACAACGGATCATGGGTGTGGGCAGCCACGATAGACAACACTGCTGGCGGAGCGCCGCGCCTCCGCATCACCGGGCAGACAGCCACGACGATCCGTTGGGGCGCTGAGGTAACGGTCTTCGTCCGCACGACGGGGGTCTGATGCGCGCCCACTCGAAGCTGTTCTCCGTGGCCCCGCCCCCCGCGATAGTCACACTCGAGGAGACCTTTGGGGTCCGCCTGATGTATGATTTTGATCCCAACGTCGTCGCCAACTACACGACGAGCGGCAGCGAGATTACGTCCATCACTGACGTGCGAAACGTTGGCGGCGTGGGCACCGCCTATCCAAAGATCACGATGGCTCCCGCGATTCGACCCAGTACCGCCAACATTACATTGCTGAACGGACTGCAGATGTTCCAGGACGGTCAGGGCGAATTCAGCCAGTGGGCGGACCAGTCCGCCGCAGATTGGTTGTTCGTGCGCGTCATCAAGTCCTGGGCGACCGGGTGGGCGATGGATTTCCAGAGTGGGCGGCTGCTCTGGAGCCCTGGTCAATTCTATACGGACGCAACTGGGTTCGTTGGCTCCGGCACGGCACTGATCGCGCAGCCCTATGTATTCGCTCTTGAGCTTCGTGAGGGCGTAGGGAAGCTTAGTTTCTACACGACCCCCAGCGGGCTCGTGACGGGCGCTGGCAGCACTGGAGTCTATAGCCCTCAGCTGGGGATAACCGCAGCGGGTCCTTCGAAGCGCTGGTTCAACGCCGCGGTTGACACGTCCGGCGGGTTCAGCGGTCAGTACGGCGAATTCGCATGCGTAAGAAACCCGGTCGCTGGAGACGCTCTCCTGGCGTGTCAGATTCTCGCGACGAAATACGCACTGTAGTCGGGCAGGACACGCCCAAAGCCCCATCCTCCCCTTGTGCCCCTCATCGGCTTCCTCGCCGGCGCGTCGCTCTCGGTGCACCTCCGCGAGCCGCCCACATCCTCGCGCGAGGAGGCCATGCGCCTCTTCCCCGAGTGGTTCGCCGAGGGAGACAGCGCGGTCCGCGATGCAATGGTCGAGGCATTCGTCGACGCATGGGCGTCGTTCGCCTCCGGTCAAGCCGCCTTCGCAGCCTCCGCCGACCCACGCTTCGCGACCGGCTCCCGGCTCGATCTCCTCGGCGCACAGCGAGACATGCCGCGCCAACTCGGCGAGCTCGACGCCGAATACAGCGTGCGCATACTCTCGGACGAGGACATCGGTACGCCCCGCGCCCTGCTCGCGGCGATCGACCGCATCCTCGTCGACACAACCCCGATCGGCCGACTCGCCTACTACTACGAGCGTCCCGACGACGACGCGTTCGTGTTCACAAAAAACGTCACCAGCGGGCCCATCGCGGAACGCGGCACGTACATCGACGGCAAGCGCCCAATCCGCAAGGCCACGCGCCTCTACGCCGAGCGCGGTCGGTGCGAGCCCAAGCACATCTTCCTCTTTCGCAGCAAGCGCAACGCCGCAAACTCGGCCGTCTCCGTCGCGATCGCCGGCGTTCCGTCGGGCTTCGTCAGCATCTCGATCCCCGCGACCGACGACGAGACCGCGCCCGACAACGCGCGCGGGCACTGTGTGATCGGCCTGCCGGCGTACATCCAGCCCGGCCGGTCGCTCTCGTCCGACTGTGCGCTCCACGCCGAGCCCGCCCCCCCGTTGCTCGAGGCGTGGGGCGACGTGACCGCGGCAACCGCGCAGCGTTCGCGGCTGCAGTCGTCGGTCTTCACCAAGGCGACCACAACAGCACGCGTCGGGCTCAACAAGCCGAGCGGCGGCGCCGCCTACTCGAACGGCCAGCACCCAGACATCATCGTCGGGAAGATCCGAGCGGTCCTCGCCCACCGCGCGATGTACCCGGTCAAGTTCACCCTCATGTTCGACCCGAGGCTCTGACCGATGCCGCTCGCGATTAACTCCATCGCCTACCCGCTCCGCAGCTACGCCGACTCGCGCAGTCATGGCACGTCCATCGGCACCGGATCGCTCTCGTCGCCACGCCAGACGCGCTACACCGTGGACGGGCTCGTCGACGTCCGCGGCCGCCGAGTCGACCGGGTAAAGGTCCTCGAGGACATCGGCTCGTCGAGCGAGACAGCTACGCTCTTCTGCGCCTTTACCGACCGCTGGAATACCTCCGGCCCGCTCCGTCGCATCCACTACAACAACGCCTCGTGGCTCCCCGGCACAGACTACCTTTCGGGCGCGTTCGTGGTCGCCAACGCCAAGCTCTGGGAGTGCGAAAAAGGCGGGACCGCAGCGCTCGCCGGCTCGGGGCCTGCCGGCTCCGACACCGCCGTCGACGGCACGGTCACGTGGGTCGAACGGCTCGGCCCTCCGGCGTCCGGTCATCGGGGCTCAACGTCCGACGGCAACGCCCTCGCCGCGCAGACCGCAACGATCTACCGCGTCCTGGCCTACAACATCGCGACCGGCCTATGGGTCGAGGACTACTACCCGGAGACCGAGCTTGTCGCCGCGCTCCCCTACCGCGAATGGCTCGATCTCCCGGACAACGACTTGCGACAGGCCGACCCGACCACGGTGCTGCCGAATATCTCGGTTCGTCACGTCGACATGGATTCGCTCCCCGAGGACGTCGGCGATCTAGCGCGGATCGTCGAGCTCACCGGCGGACTCTAATCGGGCCGGTCTTTCGCAGACGGGCACCGTCGCCCGTACATGGAGCAGTACCCGATCGTCGGCGCCAACGGGCTCAAGCTCGTCAAAGAAGATCTCGAGGACAGCTGGAAGCTCGCCGGCACGGTCGGCGACAAGGTGCTCGCGCAGCTCGCGCAGGTGCCGACGTCCGCCGGCGACCGCAGCGGGTGGCTCGTACCCGTCGAGGACGGTCCAGTCATCCAGCCGAACGGCGCAACCGGCACCGTGCTCGTCAAGCCGTTCACCGCCTATCGCGGGCCGATCACCGCCGAGACCTCGCGCGGGCTGATGTCCGCGTTTTTCGCGGGCTCGGTCGAGACCGTTCCGACGCCGCTCCCGACCGCGGGTAACCACAACTGGTACCTGCTCTATGCGATCGTCGCGGAGACCGACGCACAGGCTGAGTCGCGCATGGTCGAAGATCCAACGACCGAAGTCGTCGCCGCGCAGACGCTCAACACTGTTCACAAGTCGACAGTGACGCTCGCGTGGGTGCAGGGCGCCGTCGCGCCGACCGCGACCGACCCATATCCCGCTGGCGACTTTCCCGCACTGCCCGTGCCGGCCGCAGGCCAAGCTCACGTGATCATCGGCTACGTGCACGTGCACACCAGTGCGACGCCCGCGACGGTCACCTACGGCGTCGACGTCCTGTACAACGCGCCCCATCTCGCGAAGGTCAACCCGCAGACGGGTGCCGAGTCCGTCTCGCTTGCCGCGTTCGGTCGCGTCTCTGGTACGCCCGGCAACATGGTGGCGCTGACCGACGTCAAGGCGTTGGCCACTACCGCCGGCACGGGGATCAACAACCCGGCGGGCAAACGTCCAGCTGCGTTTTTTGAGCCGGTCTCCGGCGGCCGGAAGATCTGGATTCCGCTGTCCTTCGGCGGCGCGACCGTCATCGGTACTGCTTGGACCGTCCTCGGAGGGACCGGCGGCGCGATCATTACGCCCGACACCGCAAAGGACATCCACGGGCACAACCCGGTCGACCTGCTCAACCGCATGTTCGTCGGCGAGCTCCGCGTCTCGCACGGCGGCAGCGCATGGGCGCACGACCAGGATTCGACGGCAGCGGACTGCGTGTGGCCGACCACGATGCCGCGCGTCGCTGGCCCGACCAACGCGAATCCGCCGGTCAAGGGCATGGGCAATACGATCCGCGGCAACGCGGAGTTTGACACCGAGTCCGCGCTCGGGGCGGGCAGCTGGTACCTCGCCTGCATGTTCCGCGCAGCGCTCGGCGACGGCGACGACGGCAACAACATTGCGCTGCTCGTCCGACGCGTGACATCGGGCGGCTACACCGCCGGCGCGATGCACGTCGCGGCGACCGAGGGGCTCGCCGGCAAGCTCGACGGCAAGCTCGGGATGATCATCCTCGAAGCGTCTCCGATCGGCTTCAAGTTCGGATTCTAATCGGGCGTCTCGAGGCGGCCGGAGCAGCATCGCGGACATGTACTCGACGCTGGCCGACTGGCTCGAAGCTCATCCCGTACTTCGCGGCGCGCTATGGATGGTCCTGCTCGCCCTTGCCGGCACGTTCGTCAATTGGGTCACGTACAAGCGCAGCGATGCCGAGTGGGAGCTCTACCAGCTGGCCCACCCGAGGCGGGCGATGCTGATCCGAGTGTGTCGGGCGGTGTTCCCGCATCTGCGCAAAATCCCTCAGCTCGCGGCGCTGTTCCCGCCGGACGACCCGAGCACGCCGAACCGATTCGAACGTGCGACACCGCCCGTTCCGACGCCGCCCGACAGGACGCTAATGATCGCCCTCGCGATGCTCGTGACGTCCACAGGCTGCTCGTGGTTCAGGTCGTCGCCCGCGCACGATCCGCCGCCCGCGCAAGCCGCGGTGCTTTACGCCGCCAAGGCCATCGAGATGGCCAACGCAGCGTGCGCTGCCGAGGCCGACAAGATGGTGACGCGCGCGACGCACGAGACCGACGACGGCGAAGCGCTCGTGCTCGCTAAAAAAGGCAAGGCGCTCAACAAGGAGTGCGGCGACGCGACTGCCACCGGCCGCACAGCGCTCGAGGCCGTGGAGAAGTCGCTCGAGACCGGCAACGCCACGAACGTTGGGTGCGCGCTCAAGCGCGGACTGATGGCGGCACATGACGTCTGCGCCTTCATGCGATCGGCGAAGGTCGGCAAGTGCCCGAGCATCGTCGACTCGGCCATCACGTTTGGCTCACCGCTGCTCGCCGCGGTGGGTGCCTGCCCAATCAAGGAGGCGCCGTGAGCATCACCGACAGCACCCCCTCTTGGCTCAAGGACCTTGTTCGCGAGGTTGGCCCCGTCGTGGTCGGCGAGCTCGTGAAGGTCGGCGCCGACTGGATCACCAGCGGCAAACCTCCGCGGTTCGACTCGCAGTCGCTCCTCGAAGGTGCTCGTAGGGTCCGAGACATTCTCCCCGACCCGCTCCCCAACGTGGCCGTCGACGACCGTGCCGATCGCGAGATCGCACGCCGCGAGGCATCGCTTCGCGACCGCGCCGCCACCGATCAGATCGAGCGGGACGGCATCGAAGGCAAGCCGTTCGCCGGCATCCTCGGCGCCGCACGCGAGAACGATCACGAGGCGGACACCGATCCGCTCGCGCGCGACATCGAGCGCGCGGCCAAACCAACATCGCAACCCTGAGGTCCAGCTATGCCCGTGCAATTCTCCACCGACGTCCGCAACGCCGAACTCGATGCCGTCGAGACCACGATCGGCACCGCACCGGTCCTCGAATGGCGCACCGGCGTGAAGCCTGCCGACTGCGCAACCGCTGACTCCGGCACGCTCGTCGGCACCGGTACTCTCCCGAGCGATTGGCTCGCGGCAGCGTCTGGCGGCTCGAAGGCAAAGGCCGGCACGTGGACCGTGACCGGAACGGCGGGCGCTGGCGCCGGCACTGCGGCGGGGCACTTTCGCATCAAGGCCGGCGCTGTCTGCAAGGTGCAGGGCTCGATCACCGTCACCGGCGGCGGTGGCGACATGACCGCCGATAACGTGAGCATCGCAAACGCGCAGGTTGCCACCGTCGGCACGTTCACGCTCACCGCGGGCAACGCGTAGTCGTGCTGCTCCTCGCGAGCACCTCTGATGTTCTTCGCGTCGTCACGAGCGACGCCGTGACTGTTCAGGTCCACGCGTCGTACGTAGATCTCAACGGCACGACGGTCACGCCCGGCCGGAAGAACACGTCGATCACAACGGCGACGACGACATCCGCCGTTCTGGCTCCCGGCGCGTCGACCGTCCGAAACGTCAAGTTTCTCTCGATCAAAAACGTAGACCCGTCGTCTGCGCTCATCGTGACGATCCAGCACTTCGACGGGTCGACATCGGTCAATCTCGAAGAGGCAACGCTCGCACCCGGCGCGACCCTCACGTACACCGAGGATAGCGGGTTCGCCTACAAATCGAACGGGGTGCAGGGCGTCGACCCGTGGACCGGCATCCTCGCCGGAGCAATGAATCGCGGAGACCCCGGACTGCTCATGCGGCAGGTCCAGTGCGGCGGCAACGTTGCGGCGACGCCGACGAACATCACTACCAGCGTCGCGCGCTGCTCGATGTTCAACATACCGTACGATCTGACGGTGAACCGCATTCGCTTCTACGGCGTCGGCGCGACGACCACCGTCTTTCGCGTCGCGATCTACAGACTGTCGGACCTCGCGCGACTGACCGCCGAACTGCCGTTTGCGACGGTTGCGAATACGTGGGGCAGCGCGGGGTCCGCTCTCGCCCTCACGCTCACGAAGGATACCGACTACTTCGTCGCGGTCTCGGTCAACGCTACTGGAACCGTCGCCGGTCCGACATGCGCGGGTGGCTCGGTGGCTGCGACCACGGGACAAGTTGCGACGGCACCGAGCGCGCTACCTGGCTCACTCGCCGCGGATGCGGGCCTCACCGGCTACTTTTTCCAATTCGCCGTGACGACTGGCGCCCTTCCAGCGACAACTCCCGCGCTCGCCGCACAGGCTGCGTGGACTGGCGGGATGCCAGCGTTCTGGCTCGACAACGCGGACGTCTAGCCCGTGGCCGCCGGGTTCTTCGACCCCGAGTTGGTCGACCTCGCATGGTTCGACGACGATGCCACGCCCGCCGGGTGGTTCGATCGTGACACGGTAGCAGCGGCTGCGACCGGCGATCCCGTCGCGACGCTCAACGTCACGCTCGACGACGTTACGCTGTCATCCGCGGCGACCGTCGCGACGGCGGGCAGTGCGTCTGTCACTCTCGACGCTGTAGCGCTCTCGTCGGCGAGCACGGCTGCGATTGCCGCAGCCGCATCGAACACGCTCGCCGATCAAACGCTATCGAGCGCTGCGACGTGCGCGATTGCGGCGTCGGCAACCGCGACACTCGACGATGCGTCGTGCGCCTCAACCGCCACCGTTGCCACGTCGGCTACATGCACCGCGACGCTCGCTGATGCGACGCTGACGGCATCCGCGACATCGGCGATCGTTGGCGCCGCGGCGGTAACGACCGGAGACGTCTCGATCGTCTCCGCCTCGACCTCGGCGATCGGTGCGGCGCTATCGGCCGCGATGGACGATGCGACATCGGTCTCGGCCGCGACCACCGCGATCGTCGCTGCCACCACGGTAGCCATCGACGACGTCACGCTCGTTGCGACCGCGACGCTAGCGGGCAACGCGATCCTTGCGCAGCTCAACGTCACGCTCGACGACGTCTCCGTAGTCGCGACGGCCACACTCGCTATCGGTGCCGTCAGCGTCACGAGCCTCGACGATGCGGGCCTGTCCGCGGCGGCGACGACTGCGATCGCTGGCGCATCGTCGGCCACGCTCGACGATGTCGGCCTGTCCGCAGGCGCCACGGTCTCTATCGACGCGGAGCTTGCGGAGTCGATCGACGACGTCGGTATCGACGCCGCGGCACTGGTTGCGATTGGTGCAGCGATCGAGCTCGAGCTCAACGACGTCTCGCTCGAAGCGCACGCGACCATAGCCGGGAGCGACGAGATCTTCGCGGATCTTGCGGCTTCGCTCGACGACGTGGACGTTGCATCGGCTGCAACGGTTGCCATCTCCGCTGCGCTCCACGCCACCCTCGACGACGTGGCCGTTGCGGTGATGGCGCTGCGCCCCGGACCAACAGACGCGTTGCTCACGCTGGCGCGAGCCGGTCTCGCGGCCCTAATTGCGCCCGAGGCCACCGCCACGGTCACCATCAGGCGCCCCGGAGTCACCCAATGATCGTCGTCCCCCTCATCGCCGGCGCGTCTCTCGAGGAGGGCGACGCGACCTTCACCGTCTCCAAGGGCGGGGCCGCGATCGATCTCACGGGCGCAACCGTGATGTGGCAGCGGCGACACCAGCAGAGCGCCGCCGGCATAGCCGAGGAGTCGCGCCCGATGACCGTCGTCGACGCCGGTGCGGGACAGTGCACGATCGCCTACAGCGCCGAGCAGTCCGCGTCGCTGAGGATCGGCCTGCACGCGTGTGAGATCTCCGCGGAGCTCGTCGGCGGTCAGGTCGTCAAAATATCGGGAGTTGTACTCCGCGTTAGCGAGGGACTCACGCCGCAGGCGTCGCCATGACGCACCCGACAACGACGCGAATGGCGGTTATCGCCTACGAATGCACCGAGGCGGATGCGGAGATCGCAAAGATCCGACTCTCGCACGTAAAAGCTGCCGGCGTACTCCAGTCCTACGACGGCGCGGCGTTCTGGGATGCGAGCACCGGCAAGCTCACGGTCTACCTGGACGCGAACCGGCTGCACCCCGCAAACCGGTGCGATTTCTCGTGCGAGCGGCGCGTCGCTGAAATAGCGATCGAGCGCGCAATCTCGCTGCACCGCACCACGAGCCGCCCGCCACCCTCGGAGCAATTTCGATGATCGAAGTTCTGATCGCCGACCTAGCAACGCTCTGGGCGATGCTGCTTGCCGCGTTCGCGCATCCGGGCGCGCTGTTCGCCGACCTCTTGGGGATGCCGTGACTCCGGTCCCCCGCGTTGTCACCCGATGGACCGACGACGAACTTCTCGGCGCATACGCCGCCGCATGGCCGCGGGTCGTCGGGGGCGAGCCGAGCCGCGCTGCGCTGGCCATCCTCTGGGGGCACGCATCGATCGAATGCAGCCGCAACGGCGTGCGCTGTTACAATTACAACGTCGGAAACGTCCGCGCGGGCGAATCCGAGCCGCACTACCTCCTGCCCAGCGCGTATGAGTTCGCGCTCCCTGGGCAGGTCCCGGCGGGCGCGACGATCATTCCGATCCCCGCCGGCTCCGCGCCGCCGAGTCCGGCGCACGTGGCCTACCTGCTCCCTGCCAAGGCGCAGCGGTTCCGTTCGTTCGATTCGTTTCACGACGGATGCGCGGCCAAGCTCGCACTGGTCCTCCGCCGCTGGCCACGTGCGCTTGCCGCGCTCCGCACCGCGTCAAGCCCGTCCTCGGCGCTCCTGTACGTCGACGGTCTGCTCGCGCGACCGGCATATCTAACCGGCAGCGGCGTCGCCTACGCCAATTCGATCGCCGAGCTGGCCGCCGAGCTCATGGCCCGCCGGCCCGACCATGCATGGCCGGCACCGAGCGACGATCCCATCACCGAGCCCGACAGCCCCAAGGGCAAGTCGAGTCAGCGCACGGCCGCCGTACGCCCCTCCACGCCCCCGCCCGCGCATCTCCCGCCGCAGGGGGCAACGCTGCGCGGGAACGCCTGGGGACACGCCTACGCGCTCACCGAGGCGCCGCCGGCCCGAGATCCGCTCTCGGTCATCCGATGGCTCGCCGTCGAGCGCTCGCCCCGGTACCGGCCGTCGAATGTCGCAACGTACTGCAACGTATACGCACATGACGCCGCCAGCGCGATGGGCGCCTACCTGCCCCGCGTGTGGTGGGTCGACACGGCTGGTACGGGCCAAGCCGTTCTTGGTCGGACCGTCGCCGAGCTGTCCGCCAACGCACTGTTTAGGTGGCTCGTGACCTGGGGCGGGACGTTTGGATGGGCGCGAGTCGGTTCGCTCGATGCAGCGCAGGACGGGGCCAACGCGGGGCGGCCGGTTCTGATCTGCGCTCGTCGGACCGACGAGGGCAAGCCCGGTCACATCGGGCTCGTTGCGCCCGAAAGCGACGCGTGCCGAGCGCTCCGAGGGCAGAGCAACGCGGTAATCCTGCCCGTCCAGTCCATGGCTGGCGGCACGCTCCTGGAGCTCGGCCACGGCAAGGGCTGGTGGCGCGGGTCCGAGTTCGCCGAGTGGGGTGCGTGGGTGCATCGCGAGACCCCGAGCCTGATGTCCCGCATCGACGGTCCAGCCACGCCGCTCCGCGCCGGTGAGGGCGAGCATACCGTGGCGACGGAGGATATCGAGTTTTGAATACCCACAACAGCGGCCTGGCCGCGGCATGAATGGCAAGCATGGTCGTCGAGATCGCCACCGGATTGCTCCTAGCCGTTTGCATTGCCGCAAACACTCACTCGATCGCAAAGAGCCACATCCATGAACGTCGACGACGGCACCGCAAAGTGGCTGATCGGCCTGTTCGCGAGCGCGATCGGGAGCACGCTGTGGGCGACATTTCGTGCGGGTCGGCAGAGTAGGACGCTCACCGACGCACTCGACGACATCGATCGGCTAACCAGGCTGGTCGAGGGCGACACGAGGGAGTACGCGGACGAGCGCAAAAGGATGGGAATAGTCGGCCGCGTACTCGGGATCGAGGGCCTCGAGTCGGCCAACGCGAACGGCCTGGCGCGAGTGAACAATTTCATGCGGGCGATCTTGCGCGGGCTCGGAATCCCGTCCGACTTGTCCGACGCAAAATCGCTCGAGAAGGCGGTCCGCGACCGAGCCATAGATCTCGTGTCGGGTGATGCGGACATCGACCACAGGGCCGCCCGCATCTCTCTCGTGGCCGACCAGGATCGGCGGTTCGGTGGACAGGAACGGCCGGCACTCGGCCGCATGGAGACCCCTCCGCCGCAGGTTGTGGCGCGCCCGAGGATGCGCCCCACGCCGGTGCCGAGAGAGGACCCAGACGATACCGGCAAGCATCGCGGGCGCCGTTAGGTTGAGCGGCATGCCGACTATCCTGCTAATCCTCGCCGTATCCGCCCTCGTCACCGCAATCGCCAGCGCGGCCAACAGGTGCCCTCTTTGGGTCAGTGTGATGCTGCTCTGTTTTATCGCGTGCCTCGCGCACTTGCCGCGCTAGCAGTCCGCGGCGCTTTCCGCGCCCGATGCCGCTCGCGGTAGTAAGCCAAGTGCGCGGTGCAATACGAGCGCCCTTTGAGCGCCCTCTTGCCGCACGTGAGGCACTTGCCCGCGGCGCGCAGCTCGGCCCTGCGCACAGCGTCCGAGGCGCGCCGTGCATACCACGGCCCCGGCGTCGCCTGCGCCAGCATCGCTTCGAGCGCGTCTAGGTCGAGCGGGTCACTCACGGTCGCCTCCGATCTGCGCGAGCACGGCGCGCACAAGTTCGTCTCTTCGCGCGGACAGTCGGCCGCAGGCCTCTGTCCACGCGTCGGCGGTCCCCAGCGTGTCGAGGGCGCGATCAGCGTCCCGCTCCGCCTCCCTCACCGCCGCGACCAGCGCGGGATCGATGGCGACGAGGCCGAGCTCGTCGACGAGTCTCTCGGCCGCGGCCCGTGTCGGTAGATCGTTGTGCCCACTGTCCTTGAGGTCGGCGGATAGACCAACGAGTCGCTCGGCGTCGAGCGTGTCCCGTGGGCGGCCGGCGTAGAGAGTCTCCCATAGGACAGCCGCCAACCGCTCGATTGCCCGCTCACGAATCGAATGAGTTGACTCACTCACGGTCGCGCGCCTCCCGTTGCATACTCCCGCCGCTTCATTCGTTCATCGGGCATAGCCCCTCGCTTTCTCCAACAAGAGCCGGTCGATCTCCGCCGCGATCAACGCGCCGGCCTTTTCAAGCAGCCGGACACGCTGCTCGTGGGTCGGCGTGCACGCCGGCCGCTTGTCGTCGTCCTCGTCCCATGGCCACGGGTCGATAAAGCTCTTCGACGTGACGCCATCACGCTCGACGTAGACCTGTTCGCCGATGGCGGTCCCCGCGTAAGCGACGGCAGCCATCACCAGTTCGCCGCGCATGTGGCAATCATCGTGTCGCGCGTCGTAGTGCTCTCGATCGATCTGACGCTGCCGCTCGGATGCGATGCGCTCGGCGCCAGACAAAGAAACGACGCTGATTCGATCGTCGATTGATTTATCGGGCATTGCGGAGCATCTCCGTCGCTGCGGCGATGATGTCGTCGACGGCGACTCGTGAGGCGTCCGTCGTCGGGTTGGTCTGACAGGTGCGCGCAGCCTGTTCGCGCGGCAGGCTCGCCGAGAATGATGGATCGAAGTCGATGGCATCGCCATTGTCGTCCCCCTCGGGGTGCTTGCCGTCCGCAGTCTGCGCGCGCCGGTCCGCATCGATGGCGAGGCGGAGATCCTGAGCGATAAGAATCTCGAGCGACTCCCGCTCGACTCGGTTGATAAACGCTGTGCCGGCGCAGTAGGTCCGCTCCCACTCGTCGGCCACCTTCGCCGCCATCCTCGCGCGATCGGCGTGCGTCGAGCCGCTCATTCGAGCACCCATCCTTCCTCGCGAAGCCACTCGTCGAACCGATCGCGAGTGTCAGCGGCATCGGCGTGCACCGCGGCGAACGCGAGAATTCGCGGACTCGGATCGACACCGATACGCTCCACGCCGAGCGGATTGCCGGAGATCGGCTGCCACGGGGTGCAGAGCTTCGGCGCAACCCTCAGCATCGCCAACGCCTGCGACGGTGTGAGGGATGCGGGGTCATCGATTCGAACGAAGGTGCCGTGATCGTCACTCACGGTCACGTCTCGCACTCCAAAACATACTCCTCGGCGCGCATGCCGTACGTCGAAGCCACCGCAGCCAACGCGGTCAGCGACTGCGACTCTCCTAGCCCGCCGTCCGGCAGTAGCGGCCGCAGTTCGGGGTGCACCGCTACGTGGTAGACACGCCTCGTGTTATCGGCATCGACAGTGCTGTTCGTCAGCTCCACTACGGTGATATCCCCGCGTCGGAGCAGTCGTCTCGACTGGCCGAGCGGGTCTAGATCGGAGTCGAGTACCTCGAAATGAGCATCGCGTACGTAGCGAGCGAGTCCGTAGCGTTCGACCATCACGCGCCGCACCTCCTCGTTGGTTTCGGAGTGGATCCGATCGACAGTGATGTCTCCGGGGCGCTCAACGATCCAAGCCGGCACGCGAACGCCGTGGATCGAATAGAGAGACACACCGTCTCGCCACCGGCAGAACGGACCCGTTTCGTTGTGCGGCCGGTTCTGTTCGTCGACCGTGAGCACCTCGGGCCGCTCCGACACAATGCAAAACTCCGCATGCGTCCATCGCGGGCCTGCGTGAGAGAGCGTTTCGAAGTGCGCGAATTTCGAGTAATCGATCCCATGCGACTCGCCCAGGCCTGCGACGTCGCGAAAAAACGCGAGGAACGCGGTCCATCCGGCCCATTGGTTGCCGCCGTGGCGCATGGACCACGCACGGCGCGCGCATGCCAGGAGCAGGTCGGATCCGCCGAGGTCGCGGGCTACTCGCGCCATAGATGCGGCCGGCGCGCCGACGATCCACGTGGATAGATCGCCGGTCGCGGCGTAGGTCGCGTCGTAGGTCGCGTCGTTGGTCGCGGATCGTGTCGCGTCGACGGTCGCGGCGTCGGTCGCGGCGACGGTCGCGTCGTAGGTCGCGGCGTCGGTCGCGTCGTCGGTCGCGGCGTCGGTCGCGGCGTAGGTCGCGGCGTAGGTCGCGGCGTAGGTCGCGTCGTCGGTCGCGGCGTCGGTCGCGGCGTAGGTCGCGGCGTAGGTCGCGGCGTAGGTCGCGTCGCGGGTCGCGTCGCGGGTCGCGGCGTCGGTCGCGTCGACGGCAGCGGCGTCGGTCGCGTCGACGGCAGCGGCGTCGGTCGCGGCTCGTGTCGCGGCGCCGGTCGCGTCGTCGGTCGCGTCGTCGGTCGCGGCGTCGGTCGCGGCGTCGGTCGCGGCGTAGGTCGCGGCGTAGGTCGCGGCGTAGGTCGCGTCGCGGGTCGCGTCGCGGGTCGCGGCGTAGGTCGCGGCGTAGGTCGCGTCGTAGGTCGCGTCGTTGGTCGCGGCTCGTGTCGCGGCGTCGGTCGTGGCTCGTGTCGCGGCGCTGGTCGCGGCGTAGGTCGCGTCGTCGGTCGCGGATCGTGTCGCGGCGCGGGCCGGCCCCGCCTTTCGCGTGTGCCAGACCGCCGCGGCGAACCCCGCCGCAAACTGCCCCGCAATCGGCGACGGAACGAACACGATCCGATGCCGCGGCGGCGGGATCAGCCCCGCGGCGCGATACATCCCCTCCACTGCGTCGCGCATCCGCTCGCGCTCGATCGTGTCCATGGGTGCGGTAGACATCGCAACGTCAATCCACTTTTTGGCCCATGGCGCGAGCTGGGCACGGTGCTCGGGTGTGAGTGAGTATTTCACGATCAGTCCTGCACCTGGCGGGAGGCATGGGCGGTACTCCACGACCTCTGGATCCTGACCAGGTAGTGGCCCGGCTTGAGCGACACGGGCGTGTGCCGGTCGACTCCTCCCGACCCGCCTCCGATCACTCGCACCTCGGCTCCGCCCCTGCCGACCGTGAGCAGCCGCTCGGATCGCTGCTCACGGAACCGGAACAGTTTGCAACCAGATCCGACCACGCCGTGGTGGTGACCTGAGGTCTCGCCCTCGGCCAGCACGATGCCTCTCGGGTCGAGAGTCTCCGGCTCGATGCCGATCGGAGCCTTGCCGACTGGGATCATGAGAACGTCGCCCTGCCTGATAATTCCACGTTTCATAGTGTCCTCCTTAGTTCCATCACTTCGTGTCGAGGATGACGACGCGGCCCGGCAAGCGGTCGCGCCAGACGAACCATGCGTAGTCGGCCGAGTCAGTTTTGCCGTCGGCGGTGAAGCTCGGTCGCCTCGGCAGCACGTACACGCTCGGCGTATTGGCTCGCAGAAACGGCGCGCGCTTCTGCGATGAGAGCCACGACAGGCGGAGCAGCATGACCACAGGCCCCGTCGTCTC
>JBBQFU010000015.1:0-52238 GCA_038322185.1 Haliangiales bacterium | reverse complement strand
GGCACCTGGGCCAGCGCGCGAGCCAGTGAGGTTGCCGGGGTCGTGCATCCATGCTACGCGACCGCGACGGTCGCACCGCGACGAGGACGACCTCGACGGACGCTGCCGTAAACCAGGAGGCGCATTGTGTCTACACGTTCTCCACCAGATGCGCGGCGGTGTCTGCCATGCGCCGCGCCGCTTGCAGCTGAACGCCACCACGATCTCGTCGTTACAGGTTTGACAGCGCACGCGCGCGAAGCCGTGCGCGAGGATGCCGCACCGCAGATACGCGGCGAGTTCGCGCTCGACGTAGCGCGGCAACCCACCACCGTCGGGGTCGGCGTCGCGCATCTCGGCGAGCAGCGTTTGCGCATGACCGGCGACGAGCTCGTGCAGCACGGTTCGCTCGGGCGCGCGGCGGCGGTAGCTGCCGAGAGGTTGTCCGGCCGCGCCGGACGTTCGTTCGTACAGACCGCAGGCGAGCACAGGCTCGTGCTCTGAAAGTTCCGCGCCCGAACAGCACGTCCACCCCTCGCGTGAATGGCCAAGCCGATCATCTTCGCGCAGCAAGCGCGGGACAACGCGGCAGCTCGCCGCTACGGTGAAGAGCGCCCCGAGCTGAGGGTCGAATTCCACGCTGCGGTCAAGGAGGCGCTCGACCGCATGGTCCAGCTGTCGCACCATTTGGGCACGCCGCCACTCGTGGATCCGGGGCTTGGCATCAAGCGTGTGTTCGTTGAGCCCGCGCGCTCGATTGAGCACGATCGGCCCGCATGAGCGAGACGAAAGGCACGAGCCGGTGGTTAACTCGGTGGATGGCAACCGAGACCGGCACGATCCAGATCGAACGTATCGACTCCGACGACAAGGGGACGCTCGTCGTGAACGGCGTGTTCTCGAGTCTGAACGAGCGCAACGTCTACAAGGCGACCCTTGATGTGGGCGTCACGATCCTGCTCGAGGCACGCGACTCGACGATGTCGCCACCGATGTACTCGTGCTTCGTCTCGGCGACAGCTTCCAGTGCAAGGTACTCGGCTGGCGTGAACCGCGCGGTCCCGGGGACGGCCATATGGCTATCTTGCCCTACCAAAACGTCGCCGAAGGTGCGCCGTGAAGGTGCCGCGGTCGTTGCGTCGTACAGCGCACACATGACAACGGTGTCGGAACTGGACGCGGACTGTCCGCACTTTGCATGAGAGGGGCAGGTGATAATGCGCCTTTAACGTCGCTGCGCTCCGGCACGTTTTTGGCTCACATGGTCAGCTGTAATTCTTATTGGAGGTCTCCTATGAGTCGTATTGGCTTTCGTAGCTTGCTCACCTGCTCACTTCTGGCCGCCTGCGGCGGCGGTAGCGATCTGGATCCCGGCGCCGGCAATTCAGCGGGTACGGGGACATCGACGCTGCTCTTGGATGGCGACATCGAGGCGCGCCCGCGCATCGATAACGCGCAACGCGCGGGCGATTTCGATACACACCTTTCGGTGCGGGTCACACTCAATGGACAGCCCGTGACGACGGGCACTCTCACGGTGTCGAGCCGCTCTGCATCGAGGGGCTTGGTCTACGACGGTGAGACGACCAGGTGGAACGCGACGGTTCCGGGTTACGACGAGGTCTACGTCGTCGACGTCGAGTCGGGCGCCGACTATATCGAGGGTGTCCGCGTCGACGGTCCCGACCTGCACTACTTCACGGCACCCACTGCGGGCGCGACCCTCGATTCGACGGTTGTCACAGAGATCACGTGGCATGCGGAGCAGGAAGCGGCCACTGCGAGGATCGATGCTGAGGAGATCGACAAGCTGACGATCCCTGACGCCGGCGAGTACTTGCTCGCCGCTGGCGCACTCAAGGCAGACAACGACGAACCACAACAGAACGTCCTCGAGCTCACGCGCAGCAACCGTGTCTCCCCGGCGGGTGCAATCGGCGGCTCGGAGCTGCGCGTCTCGGTTAGTAACCGCATCCAGGTCATCGCTCAGCCGAACCCGGCGCTCTGACGTCCCGGCTACATAGACGCCCCATAGACCCGTGGGGTGGGTGTTACGTTGAATGGAAGATGAGACGTCTGCTCTTCCTGTCATGCAGATCCGCGCGAGCGCTGTCGTCCGCGATGGCTCGCTCGGCGTCGCACTGATCCGCGACCGGCGATTCGGTGGCGGGCTGACTGCACTCACTCCGTGGGTGCGCGGCGGTCTCGAGGTCATGATCGCCCGCGGCATCGGAGATCGCGGGGAAGCGGAGGCCACGATGTTCGGCGGCTGGGCTGACGGGCGCGTGATCGACGGCTTGTTCCTCTCGGCGCGCGGCGCCACGCTGCGGTACGCCGACGACGCCGGCACGATGTCGACCGTCGGCGGTGCCGTCTCGTACGAAGCATGGCGTGAAGACGTCCGCGCCGATCGCGTTCGCGGGCGCCTCCGGCTGTGGCTCGCCGTCGACCGCATCCGTGTCTCGGCGGCGATGGCACCAGCGCCGCCCCCGACGCGCCCGCGATGGTCCAGATCCTTGTCGTGAACGAGGTAGCACCCGGCGAGATGCCTGACTGGTTCGAGATCGTGAATGTCACGAACGCGGCGGTGCAGCTCGATCGGTTCTCGTACGTCGACGTCGCGGACGACTTCGTCAAAGCGAAGCCGTTTCCGACCATGATGCTCGCGCCCGGCGCGTACTACGTGCAGAACGTCGACACTGCGACATCAGGGTTTGGCCGCGGCGGCGACGAGGAGCTGTGGGTCTATCGCATCAGCGATCAAGCGCTATCGGACGGCGTCGACTGGCCCACCGGGGCGGCGCCCACGAACATGAGCTACGCGCGCTCGCCGAATATCACGGGTGACTTCGCAACCGGCGCGCCGAGTAAGGGCGTCGCGAATCCGTGAATGGCTAGAGGCGCAGCTCGGCGCGATGGAAGCCGACAACGCCGTTCGAGAACACGCCGACGATCGAGAGTCTCGCCCCAGCGAGCATCTGCGAGCTGTGGGCGACGAATCTCGTGAACTTTCAGAAGGGCGGCCCGAGTCATGGACTGAGCGCTCGACGACTTTACAGCGCCGGGCGAACGCCCATCTCTTCGAGCAAGTGGTCGGCGCCGTCGACCTTGTCCATCACCCACAGCATGTAGCGCACGTCGATGTGGATCTTGCGGACCATGCTGCCATCGAACACGACGTCCGAGGCCACGCCTTCGATCGTGCTGTCGAAGTTCAGGCCGACGAGCGCGCCACGACCGTCGAGGACGGCCGAGCCCGAGTTGCCGCCGGTCGTGTCGAGATCGCTGAGGAAATTGACGGGCAAGTCGCCGCTCGCATCGGCGTAGGGCCCGAACTGCTTCGCCGCCACGGCGCCGAGCAGGGCCCTGGGGGCGTCGAATGGATCTTTGCCGGTGTCCTTGGTCGCGATCTGCGACGCGAACGTGAACGGAGCCTCCCCCGGCTTGCGCGGCTTCACGGTGCCGTAGGTGATGCGGAGGGTCGAGTTCGCGTCCGGGGCGAGCAGACCGCCGAGGACTTCACGCATCGCATCGGCGTAGAGCGGAGAGGTCAGCAACAGCTCTCCCGCACGCGTCTCGCTGCGCTTCTCTTCCGCCTTGTACAGCTTCCACACGCGCTGAGCTGCACGCATGAACGGATCGCGCGACGAGGTCATTCGCGCCGGCGTGCCTTTCTGCAGCAGCTCGAGACGGAGCGTCTCGTCGGCGAGCTTGGTGTCGCGGTACCAGGCGTCGAGCGTCTTGTCGATCAGCGCCTCGTCGATCGTGGCGGACGGCTTGACGCCGAGCAGGAGCGGCAACCACGGACGCTCTGCCGTCGGAAGCGCGAGTGCACGCACGAGCGCGAGGCGCAGGAGCGCGCGATCGAGCGTCGCGTCGTACTGCTTGGTCATCTGCTTGGTCGCCGACGTTGCTGGCTCGAGGTCTCGCTGCTGATAGCCTGCCTTGCGGGCGGCATCGGGTTTGGCGCGCTCGTGCGCCCAGTACGTGATGGAGATCGCGGCGCCGAGCAGCGACGAGGCACCAAGCGCGTGGTTGCGGTCATAGTCGGAACGCGCCGTCTTTTGCTCGTCCGCGATCAGCTGCTCGAGCTTGGCGATCGCCTTGGCGTGCTGCTCGCGGCCGGGCTCGGCGGCCCACGCACGTGTGCGCTCGTCGAGCGTGGCTTTGCGCTGCAACAGATCGCCCCGCTTCAGACCAGCAAGCACGCCGGAGATCTTCTCGAGACCGTTCTGCGTGCGTTGCTTGAGCACGCCCGCCTTGATCGCGGTCTCGCCCGGCGTCTTGAGATGTGCCTCCGCGATCGCGTAGCGCTGCTTCGCGAGCTCGATGAAGTATGGATAGAACCACTCGACGTCGTGCTGGACCTCGCCCGCCGTCTTCGTGCGCGTCGTGCGCCCCGGAAAGCCGGTGATCATGACGAAGTCGTTCGCACGCAGGCCCGTCGTCGAGACCTCGAGATGGTGCGCCGGCCGATACGGAACGTTGTCGGGCGAGCGATCGGCAGGCATGCCATCCTTGCCGACGTACGCGCGATAGAACGCGAAGTCGCCGGTGTGCCGCGGCCAGCGCCAGTTGTCGACCTCGCCGCCGTAGTTACCGATCGAGCGCGACGGCACGTAGACGAGGCGGACGTCGCGGATCTCGATCTCCTCGATCAGCACGTAGAGGCCACTGCGGAAGTAGCTCGCGACGTTGCAGCGCACGCCGTTGCGACCCTTCTCGCAGGACGCGATCTGCTGCTTGATCCGCGTCTCGGCCTGATCTTTGCGCGCGACGGGATCCGTGATCTTGTCGAGTCCATCGCGCACGGCAGCGGTGACGTCGGTGAACGCATTGGCGACGTACACGCGCTCGGCGGGACCCGCCGGCAGCTCGTCGGCACGCGTCTTGGCGAGGAAGCCATTCTCGACGAGGTTTCTCTCGGGCGTCGAGTTGACCTGTAGCGCGCTCTGTACGCAGTGGTGATTGGTCACGACGAGACCGTCGGGCGACACGAACGACGCCGAACAGCCGTTGAGCCTGACGATCGCGCCCAGCGGAGCAGATAGCGGATCTGCGAGCTTCTTCGGATCGATCTCGACGCCGAGCCTGGTGAACGCCTCGGCGTGGCCGGGCAGCGTCATCTGCATCGGCATCCACATGCCGCCCGGATTCGTGTATGCGCGGCGTGCGTCGAGCTGTGGATCGGGCGCGGCAACCGGTGTGGTCGCTGCCGGCGTGGCGATCGCCGTCGCTGCAGTCGGCTTCGGCTGAGGCGAACCACCACAACCCACCATGATCACCACGCCAGCGACGAAAAGACGGGACTTCATCGCGTCGGGCATAACACGTTAGGTAGCCGCGGGTCGTAGCCTTCAGTCACGGCACGACGAGCGCGCTCGTCGCGGGCGCCGCGTCACAGCCGTTCGAACGGCCGAGCTGTCCGCGCTCGACGCCGAAGCAGGTGACGCCGCCCGCGGTCGTCGCGCAGCCATCCCCGCCCGCGCCGCTGAACGCGACAGCGTTGCCGTCGATCGCGAGCCCCGTCGGCATGCGGACATTGACGGCGAGCTCGACCGTGCCTTGATCCAGGATCACCGTGCCGGCGTCGGCGGCGAACACAGCCGGGGCGACGAGCGTGCCGCCGACGGTCTCTGGCGACGTGGCGATGCCGGTGCCTCCCCACGCCGCGCGATCACCCCAGCACTGCACCTCCGTCGTCACCACTGCGCACGCATGGGCGCGGCCGACGGCGAGCGCCGACGCGGCGAGGGCGAAGGTTCGAGGAGCGCTCGGCGCGTGGAACGTCAACGTCCCAGCTGCATCGTGCACGAGTCCCCAGCAGCTGACGGTCGTGCCCGCAAGCGCGCAATCACTCTGTGGTCCACTCGCGATGACGGACGCACCGACGATGCCGGTCGGTGTGACGGACGTCGGACCGCTGCCGGTCTGTTCCGCCGAGCCCCGGCCCCAGCACACGACGCTGCCGCCCGCGACGATCGCGCAGCCGTGGTCGCCGGCTGCGCTGACCGCGGTCGCATCCTGGGCGACGACGACGATCGTCCTGCTCAGCGGCAGCTGCGAACCGCCGAGTTGCCCCCGCGCGTTGTCGCCCCAGCATGCGACGACACCGCTGGCAGTCCGCGCGCACGCGAACGTCGTCCCCGCCGCGATCTCGACCGCCGCGGCGCCCGAGAACACGACCGGACGCGCCGTCGTCGCCGGCATCGCGTCGAGTGTGTCGCCCACTCCTAGCTCGCCATGCGTGTTGTCCCCCCAGCACCACACGCTGCCATTGCCGCGCAGCGCGCAGCCGAAGCGATCGCCGAGCGCGAGATCCGTGATGGTGCACGCACCGGAGCACGTCGGCTGCGCAGGCGGCCGGGGTGGCGCTGTGGTCTCGAGGGTGCGAGCGCAGCGGATGCCGCGCTCGTCCGCGACCTGAGATCGCGCGGTGATGACGCCCGCGAACCGGCGGTAGTGCGCGGCGCCGGCGATCTCGAGCGGGTTGGCCCACGCGCGGTCGACGTACGCGTCGCAGCGATAGTTGTCGGCGGTCCAGACCCCCTGCGTGCCAAACCCGCAGCTCGTCAGACCATATGGGCTGAATGTGTGGAGCGTGCTCGTGCCGTCGTCACCCCGAACGGCCCGCTCGAGCTCCGCCTCGGTGGGCAGACGCGCATCGATCCACGTGCAGAACGCGGCGGCCATCTCGCGCGTCACTTGCGTGACGTCACTGGCCGCGCACGGGCCAGCAGCGACACACTCGTCGTAGTACGTCTGGTCGACACAGGTCGCGCTGATCTCGTACCCGGACGTGAACACCTGGTGGACGGGCTGGCTGTCGAACGATGCGGGCACCTGCCCCGCGGGACCGTGGTCGCCCTGGATCGACACGCCGCTCGGCACCGGCACGAGTGCGCGAGGCGCGATGCCGTCGGGCACGATCGCATCGGAGCCGGGGCGGCTCCAGTCATCGAAGCGGTGGTCGGGCAGGCAGTTGAGCCCGGCGGCGCTGCTGGCGACGACCATCGCGACGATCGTGAGCTTCCTCATCGGCCGGCACTCACCACGAGAGACACGAACGTGTAGCTGCCCTTGAAGATCGACTTCAAGCTCGCACGTGACATCTCGTCCTCGCTGTAGCCATGCGTGATGTCCAGGCCGATGAACCGCTTGCTGGTCGCGTAGCCGATCCGGATGCGCTCGTCGAGCACCTGCGTGCCCTGCCAGCCGGCGCCCGAGCGCACCTTGTAGCTGAGATAGAAGCTCTTGACGCGCAGGATGCCGCCGGCGGACAGACCGTAGAAGTCGGTGTTGACCGGCACGCCGAGCTCGATCGCCAGATCCAACGACTTGGTGCCGACGACGCCGAGCGCGAGCGCGGGCGTGAAGCCAGCGAAGACCCACGACACCGGCGGCTCGACGAGCGGCGTGCTCTCGTCTCCACGCCGCAGCGTGCCCGGCGTGAACGCCCACAGGTCCGCATCGACGGTGCCACCGAACCGGCCGCCATACGACGAGCGCAGGCCGATGTACTCGCCACGAACGGACAGGCCATACGACCAGCCGTCGTAGCGCGTCGGCGAGCGCCCCTGGTCGTCGCCGCGGGTCTCGCAGTCGAGCTTACCGAGGACGATCGCCATGAAGATCCGTCCGGGGTCGCCGGTGGTCTCGACACCGATCATGCCCATGTCCTCGGCATGCACGCTCGTCGTCGATGCCGCAGCGAGCGCCAAGCACAGCAGTGCGCGCATCAGAACCTCATCCCGCCTTCGAAGAACGTATGCCACACGCCGCCGCTTCCGAGGCCGACGCGCTCCGCGCCGATCTTGGCGAAGATGCGATCGACGCCCGGAATCGAGACAGCGGCCGTCAGGCGCGCGGTCGACCGATAGTCGGCCTCGTCATCGTCGCGCGTGAAGCCAAGGATGTTGACGTTGAGCTCGCCGGTGAACACGAGCCAGCGTGCGGGGGCGACTCCGAGTCGCAGCGGCATGCCACGCATGCGGAACTTCGCGGGCCGCATCGTTTCGCCCGCGCTGCCTCGCCGGTCGATCACCATCCGTGCACCGGTGTAGCCGGTCGCGAGCTCGACGTGTTTGCCGATGCCGAGTGCGAGCGGCAGGAACGATCCGCGGACACCATGGACCTGTCCGTTGTCGCGGTTCGGCAGGTACAGCAGGTCGAAGTGCATCGGGTGCTTCGCCAGGCGCTGGTAGCTCTCGAGCTGTTGCTGGGCATTGCGGTCGCGCTGCGCGCGCTCCTCGGGCGTCAACGAGCGCACACTCCACGTCCACACCTTCACGCGCCGCTTCGTCGTGTACTGGACATTGCCGCGGCTATCCACGTGATCGACGTTCACGTCACGCTCCTCGACCGTCGATGTGACCTTCTCGTCGCCACCGAGCTGGATGAGGCCGATCAGCGTCGGAATGAACAGGATTGCCCGACCGATCAGACCGTTCTGCTCGGTGACGTGCACGCCGAATCCCGACGCGCTGACTCCCTGGATCGACACGTCGACGGATCGAAGACCGACGTCGTAGTGTGTCTCCTGGAAGTAGTTAGCTCCGAGCGGCTCCGCACTGGCCGGCGGCGCGAACAGGAGATACGCGAGTAAAGCCGCGGGCCATCTTCGCCCCTTGTACATCACCCGCGACGATACACCAGTTGCCGGGACGGCTGATCCTGCACGCAGGCGCCGGGAATTCGTTAGAGTGGCGCCGCCCGTGACCACCGACACCGAGCCCGACGAGACCGTCGACGATCTGATCGCGGCAGGCCGCCACGCGGATGCCGCGGCCCGCGCACTCGAGCTCGGCGAAGCGTCGCGCGCCGCCGACCTGTACGAGAAGCTGTGGGACTTCAAGGGCGCGCTCACCGCGGCCCGCGCCGCGAACGACCTGCCCCGCGCCCTGCGCTACGCGATCGAGGTCCACGACGATGCGGCCGCCGCAGAGCTGCTCGGGATCCTGCGCGCGACCGAGGACGGCGCCAAGGCTGCGCTCGACGTGCTCGGCCGGATGCGCCGCCACGCGGATGCCGCACCGCTCGCCGAGCAGCTCGGCGACGTCAATCGCGCGATCGATCACTTCACCCGCGCGCACCAGCCGCTCGAGGCCGGCCGGCTGCTCGAGGCACAAGGCCGCGACCGTGATGCGGGCCGCCTGCTCGAGCGCGCACTCGATCTCGCTTCCGAGAACGAGCGCGCGCCGATCCAGCTCGCGCTCGGCCGCATCCTCGCGCGCCGCGGTGCGTATCCCGAGGCTGCACGCCTGCTGCAGGAGGCTCGCAAGCACACCGCGTTGCGCCCCGAGGCCCAGCGTCACCTGATCGCCACGCTCGCCGCGATGGGTCTGCGCGACGGTGCGCGCGACGCACTGCTCGAGCTGCGCGCTGGCGACGAGAGCATGCCCGCGGATCTCGACGTGTACCTGCGCGACTGGCGTGACCAGACCGCCGAGCGCAAGACGGCGCGCGACCGCGAGGTCGTGGCCGGCCGCTACCGCCTCGAGAAGCTGCTCGGCGCCGGTGCATCGGGCCGCGTGTTCCTCGCCACCGACGAGGTCGCCGGTCGCTCGGTCGCGCTCAAGATGTTCTTCGCGTCGGGCGCACGCGGCGGCGCTGCCTACGAGCGCTTCGTGCGCGAGGCGCGGCTGGCGAGCACGCTCAAGCACCCGTCGCTCGTCGAGGTCTTCGACGTGTCCGTCGAGCGCGGCTTCCTCGCGATGGAGTACCTGCCCGGCGGCTCGCTCGCGCAGCGGCTCGGTACGGGCGAGCGGATGACCGGCATCCAGATCCGCCGCATGACGCTCGACATCGTCAGTGGCCTCGAGGCCGCGCATCACCGTGGCGTGGTCCATCGCGACGTGAAGCCCGCGAACATCTTCTTCGACGCGCGCGGCACCGCGAAGCTCGGCGATTTCGGTGTCGCCCACCTCGTCGACCTCGGCCAGACACAGACGGGCGGTCTGATCGGCACCCTCGCGTATATGTCGCCCGAGCAGATCACCGGCGCACCGATCTCGATCGCCGCCGACCTGTACGCGCTCGGCATCACGCTGTTCGAGGCCGTGACCGGGCGGCTGCCGTTCCTCGGCCCCGACTTCGTCGCGCAACACCTCGGCGAGGATCCGCCGCTCGCATCGACGGTCGCGGAGAACGTCCCGCCCGGCTGGGATCCGATCCTGTCGAGCCTGCTGATCAAGAACCCGCGCGAGCGCACGGCGACGCTCGCCGATCTCCGCCGCCAGATCGAGACGCTGGACCTCACCGGCAGCCAGCGCCTCGGCCCGCGTCCGCGCCGCGCTTCGCAGCCCCACTCGATCGTCCAGATCGCCGAGGAGGGCGAGGTCGGGCCGCGCTACCAGTTCGAGACGCCACTCGGCTCGACGCCCGTGTCACAGCTCGCGCGTGCAGTCGACACGGTGCTCGACCGCACCGTCGTGCTCGAGCGCTTCGATGCGAGCGAGGAGGCGAGTGCCGCACTCGAGCGCGCACGGCTGCTCGGCCGCGCCGCGACACCGTTCGTGCAGCGCGCGCTCAGCCTCGATCGCGTCGGTCGCATCGTCGTGTTCGAGGCGCCCGCCGGGGCCTCGCTCGCCGAGTCCACGCCTCCCCTGCCGGCCTCCGAGCTGATGCGCATCCTCAAGCGCCTCGCGCGTGGAGCGGCCGCGATCCATATCCTCGGCGGGAGCCACGGTGCGATCGCGACCCATACGGTGGTGCTCGACGATGGCGCGGTCCCGACGATCATGGCGGCAGGGCTGGGCCCGGTCACGCCGTCTCAGCCGATCGACGACGTGGCCGCACTCATCAAGGTCTGCGCCACGATCGCGGAGTGCGAGCCGACGTTTGCCGCGCTCGTCGCGGATGTCTGCGACGAGGTTGGTGCTCGGGTGCCCAGCTACCCCAGTGTCACCGATGGAGAGTCGCTCTATGCGGCTGCAGACATCGTGGATATCGCGGTGCTCGGTGCACTCGGCTCGAAGTGAGGTGGGCTACTTCTTCGCGGGCAGCTTCTCGGCAAGCAGCACCACGATCCAGATCGCACCCTCGCCGATCTGCGGATGGTTGCCCTGGGCGATGCCGACGCCGATGTCATCGGCCTTGTAATCACCGACGAGCTCCTTGCCGTCGACGGAGTCGAGGTCGGCCGCCGCGCTCACCACGCTACCGACGCGCGCGTACGAGCTGTTCATCGTGTCGAGCTTGCGCTTCGCGGTCGGCCACAGCGACTCGCGCGTCTTGCCCGCGGCGAGACCCTGCGCGAGATCCTGCGCGACGCCCGCGAGCCCCGCGTTGACCTTGACCGGACGCGCCTTGTTGATGCGGTCGTGCACGAGTGCCGCCGCTTGCGCCGCATCGACTTTCGGCGGCACGCGCGTGAACACCTGGGTCAAGAACATCTCGCGACGGCCAGAGACCTCGTCGCCGAGCACGACACCGATACCCACGTGCGTGGCGAGCGGTGCGAGGACATTCGCGCGGTGGCCCGGCGAGTTCATCAGGCCCGCATGCGCCTCGCCGACACCGTACGCGCGTGCGACGTTCTCGAGCACGAGCGCCGTCTTGATCCCGGCCACTCGCACGCGATCCGCAGCCGAGCCGGTGGTCGGCGAGATGTGCGCGACGATCTTCGTCTTCTTCATGTCCTCGGAGTGAGCGCGCGACACGGCGGTTACCTTGTCGTCCCACAGCAGCGCGGTGAGCCCCGCGGCCTGGCGGTCGCGATTGACGAGCGCGAGCAACCGCCGCTCGGCCTCGTCGGCCGCGACGACCGCGTTGTCCTCCTGCGCGTTGTCGATCGTGATCGTGGCGGGCGGCTGCTCGCCGCACCACACCGGGAAGTTCGCGAGCACCGTCGAGCCGGCCTGATCGCTCGCGGTGATCTCGACCTGCTGGCGACCGATGTGCGCGCCGCACGCGACGGTGGCCTTGAAGCCACCGGACTTGCCGACGGCGATCGGCATCCGCTCGGTGGTGCCGTCCTCACGCGTGATGAACAGCTCGGGCTCCTTGAAGCGCGACTCGATCACGGCGTCGAGCGGGAAGCTGCCGCCCTTGGCGAGCGAACGAGGAATCGGGTTGGTGTTCACGCCAGATGCCTGGAGCGCGAACACGACGGCGCCGGTTCCATCGGGGTTGCGCTTCGCGGTGCCGATGCCGACGCGCGCGGTCGCGCCGTCGCCGAGGATCTCGAGGAGCCGCGGACGCAGCTGGTCGACGATCAGCTCGGGCTCGTCGATGTGGCCCCACACCACGAGCAGGTGCGGCGACGGCTCGATGATGCCGTGACGCTGCAATACGAACTCGACGACGTTGTAGCCGACGATGCCTTCCTCGGGGACGATCTCGGCAAGCTCGGCGCACGCGCGGAACAGTCGTCCATCGGCGATCGGCACCTGCATGCTCGACCTGGTCGCCGCGTCTTTCACGGCGGCCACCACCGCATCGCCGAGCGGGCTCTTTGGTGGTGGCTGGATCGTCTCGTTGTAGCGGGTCGCAGCTTCGGTCTTCGGCGCGAATGTGGTCGGTCCGTTGACCTTCGCCGCGGCGTCCTTGCCGGCGCCGCGCCAGCTCGGCTGACCGCCGACACGCTTGGTACCACCGCAGGCTGCGCTCGAGACTGCGAGCAGCAGCGCCAGCACGGCTCGTGTCATCGCGCCGATCGTATCACGGCGTCGTCGAAGCGCCCGTCGGGGCCTTCGGCGGCGGCGCAGGTGCGGGCGCCGGTGTGGGACGACGCACGCTCGGCGAGGCCGCTGGACAGCCCTTGGCGAGCGGGTTGTCCATGCACTCCTTCGACAGGTTCGCCGGCTTCGCAGGCTCCATGGCGGGCATCTTGCTCGCGCCGTTGATGATGCCCTCCGGCGGACTCGCAGAGCCCGAGCCCGCTGCCGAGCCCGCCCCCGAGCCGGCCGCTACCGGCACGATCGCGCCGGTCTGATCCGCGAACACGACCTGCAGCATGCGATCGAGCGCGTGAAAATCTCCGTACGTGATCCGGTTCCAGCTCGACACGCCGGGACTGCCGCCGTTGCTCCGATAGTCGACGCGCACGACGTTGAGCTTCCAGCGATCGCCCACCTGCGGCGGCGTGTTCACCTTCATCGTCTGATCGCGCCCGCGCACCGCGGCCCACGGGATCGCGATCTCGACGTCCCAACCCTGGTCCGCATCGCCCGCCTTGTCGGCGGTCCCGCGCACGCGCACCGCGGTCACCATGTCCGAGGTCCACGTCTCGTCGCCCGGCTGCGCACGCGTGTTCGCGAACCACGAGTCGAACGTGGTGTTGTTCGGATTGACCTGCAGCTCGACGTAGCCGCGGCGGTTGCCGTCGGCGTCGATGAACAGCTCGACGACGTCCTGCTTCCAGATCGGCTCGTCGTGCGTCTTGTACTGGCTGTAGACGTCGGTGTCCGTGACCTGCACGAACACGTACAGGTTGCGCTCGTCCCACGTCATGCGTGCGATCGACTTGCCGACGGGCTCGGGGCTGCCGTCGGCGGTGACCAGCTCGGACGACATCACGCCGCTCGCCCAGCCGGGCTCGGAGGCGATGCCATCGATCACGATCTCGCCCGATGCGTGCGGGACGTGAACGGTTCCCGGCGGCGGCGGTGCCTTGCTGAGATCGACCTCGAGCGTGCGTGCGATCACCGCGCGATCCGCCACGGTCGGGCCGGTCGCCGGATGGGTCATCATGCGATCGCCAAGCTGATGGCCTCCATCGGCGACGAGTCCCACGAAGACCGTCGCGAACGGCGAGCGCCAGTCGGGGCGCAGCACGATGTCCTGCGCGTCCTGGATGATCTGGCCGGGCTTCCACTTCTCGAGCGGCAGCCCGATCTCCATGTCGGTCGGACCGAAGTTCATGAAGTCCGCCGTGCCTGTCGCACCGCGCGCGTAACGAAACAGCTTCCAGCCGCGACCGATCGGTTGCACGACCTGCCAGTAGTGGAGCAAGCGCACGAGGCCGCCCGGCGCGATCGTGTTTCCGATCGAGGAACCGTCGGGTGCGACGAGCCGCGAGCCCAGATAGGTGACCTTGCCACCGAGCGAGACATCGACGCGCTGCAGATCCGCGGGGACCTGCGTCAGCACGTTGTCGCGCACATAGCCGGGATCGATCTTCTTGCCCTGCGGACCTGCGCCGCGATCGACACAGCTCGCGAGAGCGAGAAGCACGAGAGCACAGCGCAGCAGCACGGCCGCGTTATAGCGCAGCTGGCGCGCGCCTGCGTTAGAAGCGGAGGAGCGGAATGCCGGTGGTCTCGGGCGCCGCCTGAATGGGACGCGCGAGCACGCCGTCCAGGCCCTGGCGCGCCTGCGAGCGCGGGGTCGAGTCGGTGCTGAGGATCTGATAGACGACGACCGCGCTCACGACGACGACCGCCCAGAACCACCACTTCTTGTAGACCGGCGTCACCTTCTTGGGCTGGTCCGCGGGCGCGCTTGGATCGGGGCCGCCACGGTTCGGCACGTTTGCCTGGGCGCCCATGCCCGCACCCGCGTCACCTTGCGGCACGGGCCCACCGGCTGCACCCTGCGGTCCGGCAGGGCGCGGATCGTTGGTGCCCATGCCGGCGCGCTGATCGCGAATCGCGTTGATGTCGATCGCGGACGCGCGGTCGAGCTGTGCATCGCCCGTGGACACGACCTGGCCGGTGCCGGGCGTGCCCCCGCTACCGACGCTCGGGTCGGGGTTACTCGTGCCTGCGCCGACGCCTGCGCTTGCACCGGCGCCCGTGGTCGCATCCGGCTTCGCAGCCGCGGCCGCGGCCGATTTCTTTTCATCCTCGATGCGCTTGGCCTCGGCCTTCCGCATCTCGTCCTCGAGCCGCGCCTGCTCGGCCCTGCGCGCCTCCTCCGATCGCTTCACTTCCTCGGCGCGCTTGGCGGCCGCCGACTGCAGTGCGCCCTCGAGCCGCGAGATGCTCCCCTCGATCTCGGTGCGCTTGTCGGCGTTCGGGACCTTGGCGAGATACTCCTTGTAGTACTGGATCGCGGGCTCGGCCTCGCCGAGCTTGTCGTAGCAGAGCGCGAGGTTGTAGTTGTTGAGGTCTGCCGGCGCGAGCTGCTGCGCCGCGGAGAACTCCTTGATCGCGGTGCGGTAGTCCGACGCGGCATAGGCCTTCACGCCTGCCTGGTAGTGGACCTTCGCCTCCGAGCGAGCATCCGCCCACGCTACGCGCGGAGCAAACGATCCGACGAGCAGCGCCAGAGCGAACAAGAAGACGAAGCGGATGGCAGGTTGGCGCATGGGACCTCAGGAGTGTGCGTGATCTGGTCTGCCACATGCGGTGACCGTTGCCACCGCGGAGTGGTTAATCGTCGTCGAGAGACAGGCAACGTGCGTCGCCCGAATGGGTCTTGCAGTACTGGCGGCGGCAAGTCTCGCTCTTGGGATCGAGAATCGCCTTCGCGCAGTCCTTCTTTGGAGGCGGGGTCACTGTGGTGTTGCCGCCGGTGTTGCCGCCGCCGCCCTTGGGCTCGAGGGTGATGCTCACGGTTTTCTGCGAGCCGTCGATGGTGACGGTCGCGGGCTTGAAGCCCTTCGCCTTGAGGGTCAGGGTGCGCGGTTTACCAATCGTGACCTCGACATTGTTGGCGCCCTTGCCCGAGATCTTGGTGAGGCCCTCGTAGGTGTCGAACTTTGCCACGTTGCCCACCATCACCAGGACCTCGATGGTCTTCGGCGTGGTGTCGACGACGACGCTGCTCCCGGATCCGGCAGCACTGCCGTTATCCGGAGGCGTGGTGCCGCTGCCGCTACCGGCATTGACGATGATCGCGGCCGATCCGCTCCCGGCAGCCGAGCCGTTATCGGGGGGAACGACCACCGCGGCCGAACCCGTGTCAGGTAGTGCACCCGAGCCGACGTCGGGCGTGGTGCCGCCTGCCGAGCCGACCGCGGCCGAGCCGCTGCCGTTATCGGCGATGATCGCCGAGCCGCTTCCGGCGCTACCGCTACCGTCCGCTACCGGATCGGTCTTCTTGTCCTTGTTGCCGAGCACGACCACCGCGGCGATACCGCCGCCTGCGGCGAGCAGGATCACGAGCGCGATGATCAAGCCGGTCTTGCTCTTGGGTGGCGCGATCGACGACGCACCCGCGTCGTACATGCCCGACGTGCCGAGCGGTACGCCTTGTCCGGACGGCGGACCGCCGTGCTGGACGGCCATCGGCTGCGACTGGCCCGGCACATACGGCGGCGGCGTGTGCGCCGTGACCGTGTGCGACTGGTTCGACAACATGCCGCCGGTCATCGCGCCCGGGGTTGCCTGCGACGCATGGTGCGCGCTGCCAACCGGGAACGCTTCCATGTACGTGCTCATGCCGGCGCCGGCGATGCTGCGATAGATCGGGATGAGCGCGTTGACGAGCTCGTCCATCGACTGGGGCCGGCCGGCCGGATCCTTGTCGAGGCAGCGCGTGATGATCTCGGCGACGCCCATCGGCAGCGAACGCCCTGCCTTGCTGGCGCGCTGGGCGACGGGCTCGGGCGCCGTGGTGATGTGCTGCGTGAGAATGCCCATGAACGACTCGCCTTGAAACGGCAGCGAGCCGGCGAAGCACTCGTACATGATCACGCCCATGGCGTAGATATCGGTGCGGGCGTCGACGGGATTTCCGAGCGCCTGCTCGGGCGCCATGTAGAACGGCGTGCCGAAGATCGTGCCGGTGCGGGTCAGGTTGTTCTGGCCCTCGTTGCCCGCGACCTTCGCGATACCGAAGTCGAGGAGCTTCGGCACGTCGTTGGGCGGATTGCCCTCGGAGGTGACGTAGATGTTCTCGGGCTTCATGTCGCGATGGACGATGCCCTTGGCGTGCGCGGCCGCGAGACCGTGACCGGACTGGATGAGGATGTTGAGCAGCCGGTCCGCACCCATCGGGTGCATGATCATCTCGTTGAGCGGAGATCCGGCGAGGAACTCCATGCACATGTAGATGCGGCCGTCTGGCAGCCGACCGAAATCTTCGACGCCGATGATGTTGCGATGCTTGATCGACGAGGCCGAGCGCGCCTCCTGCTGGAAGCGCTTCACCGCCTCGGCGTTCGAGACAATCTCCGCCTTCAGCAGCTTCACCGCGAAGCGTTTGTCGATGTGCACGTGGTCGGCCGCGTAGACCTCGCCCATGCCACCTTCGCCGAGCTTCTTGAAAATCTTGTAACGCCCGTCCAGGACCTCACCGATCAGCGACGGCGCGGGAGGAGCCTGCGGGAACGACCCCGATGCAGGAGGGTCAAAACTCATGAGGTCGGTATTATAACGCGTCGACGAGCACGAAGGGTCTGACCGGGCCTACCGCCGCTCAAGGCTGACAGATGCCCACACCGTGCATCGTGGCTTGATCGTTGGCATTCACGTAACACGCTTCACCACCGGGGCAGGCCGGCAGGTCCGCGCGACCACAGGCATTCATGGGCAGCGGGCCGGCGACCAAGGAACAGGTCCCCTGGACGCAGCGGGCGGCGAGATCGGCGGCGCAGCTGTTGCCACCCGGGCAGGTCGGACTGGGCGGACACGCAAGCATGGCGTCGTGGCTCGCGGCCTGGTTCGCCGGTACGGCGGTATCGAAGCCGCCGTTGTCACACCCGCAGCAGTCGTCGCGAACGCGGGCACACTCGGTGTCGACGGTGCACTCCCCGCCGATGTCGGCGGTCCCGGCGCACTCGCAGGTCAGACAGCCGTTCGCGTCGGTGGCAAAGCCGCTCGGACACACGACGGACGCTTCGCACGCGACGGGCGCGCACTCGAGCGCGCAACGGCCGGTGTTGCACACGGCCACCATCGGGCTGCCACAGGTCATCGGGCCGCAGTCGACGTCGAGGCAGGCGTTCTGCGCCGGATCGTTGTCGGGAACAGCGTGCGTCGGGCAATCGCAGCACTTGGGTCCAGCGGGCATGCAGTCGCTGTCGATGCTGCAGTTGGGCGGCAGGCCTACCCCGCCATTTTCGCCGCCGCTGCCACTGCCGCTGCCGCCGCCGCTGTCGTCGCCGGCCGCGAGCTCGCGATCGAGCGAGGACGGACAGCCGCCGAGCAGGACGATCAGGAGGGCGAGGAGCGGAGCGCGCAAGATAGCCATGGGAGCAGCAGGGACCGTGCCGAGTGTAACCCAGCGAGATCAGGACCTCACGCCTCAAAAAACTGAGCCGATCAGACCCCCCTTCTAGGGTGTCCTCGCGATGGGCGCCAACATCCTCACGAAGACCGACCGCCAGATGGAAGACCGTATGATCGCGGTCCAAAACGATCCCCTCCGGGCTGACACGCTCCAGAAAGCGCGGCAGTTCAAGCGTACCTGGCTCGAGCTGGCCGAGGCACTGACCAAGGTCCAGTCCAACCAGTCGTGGCAAGCCTGGGGCTTCCCGGACTTCGACGCGTACTGCCGCAAGGAGCTCCACCTCCGCGGCTCGACGGTCGCCAAGCTGCTTGGCAGCTACCGCTTCCTCGAGACCAGCGCACCGCGCGTGATCGAGCGAGCACGTGCGAGCGACTTCGGGGCGAAGTCCACCGAGGAGATCTTCGACCCGATCCCGTCGCTGCCCGCCGTCGAGTTCGTGCAGAAGGCCACCGCGCGCGGTGCGGCCGATGCCGACACGCTCAAGACGATCCAGCGCGTCGCGTTCGAGGAGGGTGGCGATGCAACACTGCTCGCGAAGCAGTTCAAGGCGATCGCGTTCCCCGAGACCGATGCCGATCGTCGCGAGAAGCTGCGAAGCAGCATCGCGCAGACCGCGCGCAAGCTGTCGACGATGATCGCCGAGGACGGATCGCCAGTGCCCAAGAAGCTCGCGATTCGCGTCGAGGAGATCGTCGGCGAGCTACTCGAAGCGATCGAGAACTAGCGATCTCGCGCTCGGGGTTGTCGCGCCGCGAGCGGCAACGCGTGGATCAGAGATCTCTAGCAATCCAGATGGAACGCAGAGGCGCAGAGGAGGCAGAGACCGCGATCAGAAAATCTCTGGTTGCGATCTTTCGGCGTCTCAGCGGCTCTGCGTTCCACGCTGGAGCACGTACTTGTTCTTTACTACGGCGCTGCGCGTATGACCGCCGGCTCCGTGGCCGACGTCTGCAGACAGCGCTGGTCGCCGGCGACTGCAGGCAGCTTCGTCAGCGTCTTGCCGTCGAGCACGAACTGAGCACCAGCTGCTGAGACAAGCTGCAGCGTGCCGCCGCTGAGTGTCGGCGGCACGAGGTGGTGCACGCGCACGTCGGCACCGTTGAAATCGACCCGCGCGTACGCGAGCTCGCCGGTTGCCCACAGGATACCGACCTCGAGCTGCGGCCTGCCGGTGTCGCCTTTCCAGAGCGTGGCGAGCGAGAACGCGATCTGTTCCGGCGTGCCGTCGCCGTCGACATCGTCGAGCATGACCGCGAGCGGCTCGAGCTGCACCTTGCGGTCGCCTTCGCGCGGCGTCTCGGCCAGCCGCGGTTTGACATAGTGCTCGCGATAGCGCGCCAACGTGGCCGCACCGGAATCACCGATCGCGAGCGTGACCCTCGTGCCGCCGGTGATCGCCACCACCGCACCCTCGAGATGCGCCGGCGCAACGAGCGAGACCTTGTCGTTGGGGAACTTCGCCATCGCGACCAGCGCCTCCGCACCGATCACCTCGACCACGCTCAGCGGCGGTCGCGGCGGCGGCGGCTCCCTCATACCGAGCGGGGCTGGCTTCCACGGTTTGAGCCCTGGAATGATCGTGGGCTTGCCGACGACGAGCTTGACCGCGTCACGCTTCTTCGCGGGCGCCTTGGTCGCGGGTGGAACGCGGTGTGCGAGGCGACGAATCCCGGCGCTCTCGGCGTCGGCGGTGAACGGAATCGCAAAGCACGGCGGGCTCGGTGCGTCGGGCACCTCCGCATCCGCGGGCTCGCTCGTGACCGGTGCTTGCGCGGGCACACGCATGTCTTCCTCGGGAGCGCCCTTGCAGGCAATGAGGGCACAACACGCGAGCGCGGTGCGGAGCATCAGTCCGCGAGGAGTGCTTCGGCGGTGGGGATGTCGAGCACGAGCGGGTCGAACGTTGGCACCTCCCGCTTGATCGTATCGGCGTCGGGCGTCAGGTCGACGTGGAAGTGATTGCGATGCGCCGAGTTGTAGTTCGGGGTGAGCACGATGTTCCAGACATCGGCTGCCTTGAGCGCGCAGATCACGGTGTGCAGCAGCGTGTCCTTGTCGCCCTCGGTCGCCGCGCTGCACGTGGTGGTCGCCGGATCGATCAACCAGTCGGTGAGGACGGAGTACTTGGTGCCGGCGCCATCGACGAACGCCGCGATGTCGATCGCCTTCGCGTAGGCATGCTGCGACATCGTGCAGCTCGGTGGCGTCTTCGTCTGATCGATGCAGCGATAGTTGTAGATGCCGATGTCGACGAGCTCGGCGATGTCGTGCTCGCGCATGATCGGCGCGGCCTCGGCGAGCGACTTGATCAGCGAGCAGTCGCCGTAGACCGTCTTGCGCTGTTCGGTGTTGCCGTTGAAGCGATACGCGACGCCATTGACCGGCGCCTTCACCGTGATCGGATCGGCGATGCCCAGGTTCGTGGGGCCGGTGGTGTAGTCGAGCTGATAGAGGTCCAGCCACGCCTGGCAGCTCGCGGCCTGTGCCGCGGTGATCGCGATGTCGATGGTGGCGCTCGCGAGCACCTGGTCGTCGGCGTCGTACGCCGTCGCGGTCAGCGTCGCGGCACCATCGGTGCGCAGCTGCGCGGTGATCGCGCCGTCCTCGTCGGCGTCGCCGAAGGCGGTCTCGTCGCGGGTCAATGCGACGCGCGCGATGTCGCCGCCGATCTCGAGCTGAACGGGAACCGCGGCAACCAGTGCGCCGTGATCGGCGAGCACGTCTCGCGCGAAGGTCGCGCCCGGTTCCGGCGAGACGAACGTGACCGTCGGCGGCGGTTCGTCGGTGCCACACGCGGTGACAGCGACTAACGACATCATGAGCAAGTTGCGCACGGCTGTGAGGAGGAAACACCGCCGGTGAAGAAGTTTCAAGCGGCGATTGTCGTTGCCAGCGGCCAGGTGCCCGAACTCCCGGGCCTGACGCGGCGCATGCGGCCGATCGTATTTGCCTCAGGCGACGACGTACTTGACCGCTTTGGCGAGCAAGTACACGGCGTAGACCATCAGGCCGACGCCGATCACGCGTGGGATCCACGCGGCTTTCTCGCCGAGCACGTTCTTGCCCTTGTGAGTCAGGTACGCGACCAGCGAGAACCACGCGAAGCTGCCCAGGAACACGCCCACCGCGCACGCGAGGCCTTCCCAGTTGTTGTTCACCGCCGGGATGAGCTGCCCGATGATCACGACCCACGTCACGACGGCGGCGGGGTTGAGCAGGATCAGCGCGATGCCAACCGAGAAGCCCTGCCAGGTCTCGCGGCGGAGCTTGATCGCCTTGTGCGAATCGCTCGCGCCGAGATCCTCGACCGAGGCCATCACCGCCTGCACCGGCTGGCTGCGCGCGGTGAGGTAGCCGTAGACGAGCAGGATGACGCCACTGACCGCGTAGAGGATCGGCGGCACCGATGGATAGTTGTTGAGCATCGGCGTCACGCCGAGAACGCCGAGCCCCGCGTACAGCATGTCGGCGACCGCGCCGCCCAGGCCCACTGCAATCGCGCGACGGATCGTGTGTCGATAGGCGGCATCGATCACCGCGACGTTGACCGGCCCGACTGGAATGCCGGTGGCTGCGCCCGCGGCGATGCCGATCAACAAAAACAGCAGCACGGGACCTCCGTGCTATACAGCAGCGTGACGGAAGCCGCCATGGCGAACACGCGATCTCCCTCAAAGGATTCGCCGGGTTCGGGCTCCCCGCGTCATGTTCTGGGCCCCGGCGGTCCGAGCATTACCTGGCTCGGCCACGCGACCGCTGTGGCGCAGCTGGGGGCTTCTCGGGTCATCTTCGATCCGCTGCTGCCGTGGCGTGCGCGCTCGGCTGGCAAGGTGGATGCGATCCTGGTCACGCACTCCCACGTCGATCACCTGAACCGCTGGAGTCTCAAGGCGATCGACCGCGACACCCATCTCGTGGTGCCGCGGGGCTGCAAGGGGATCGTCGACGACCTCGGGTTTGCCAAGGTCACCGAGGTCACGGCCGGCGACCAGGTCGCGATCGGTGACCTCGAGGTCCAGGCTGTTGCCACGCGCCACGACAACGGCCGCTGGCGCAAGGGCGACGCTCCCGAGTGCGTCGGCTACGTCGTCGGCGGCGGCGGGGTTCGCGTGCATCACGCAGGCGATGTCGACTTCAGCGATCACGCCGTGTTCGACGACATCGGCAAGCAGTTCGCGATCGACGCCACGCTGCTACCGATCGGCGGGATGATGCCGGTCTGGTACTACCGCAGCCGCCGCCACCTGATGGACCGCGGCGTCCATATCGATCCGGACTGCGCGCTGGATATCTACGAGCGCCTCGGCGCGAAGGCGATGGTCCCGATCCACTGGGGCACGCTGCACCTGCGGCTCGGCCTGCCATCGATGCCGCGCCGGCGGCTCGCGAAGATCGTCAGCGAGCGCTCCAAGGCAGGCGTGCAGATCCTCGCGCACGGCGAGGCGCTCGAGCTAGATGACGTTCTGAAACATCAGACAGCCTAGTACGCCGACCACGCCGATGAGGATTCCGATCACGTAGCCGAAGTGGCGATCGCGGACGACCGGATCGCGACGGTCGAGCTTGCGGGTGCGGATGAGGTTGAACGTGTCGTAGAGCAGCCACGGCCCGGCGAGGGCTAGCACCAGGAACGTCAGGAACGTGTCGAAGCCTTCCGGCGAAAACGGCTCGCTCACGGCGACCCCGGAATCGGGTCGACGACCATCCGCTTGGTGTCGTAGAGGATCGTCACGGCCATCAGCGGCACGAACGCCCAGTAGAAGTACGTCACTTCAAAGCCGCCGGTCGCGAAGCCGATCAGGTAGCCGGTGTAACCGACGAGGCGCTCCATCGCGTAGGACTTGTAGTTCGTCGCGCGCCCTGCCCGCTTCACGTAGTAGACGCGCATCAGCGTGTTGGCGGCGCCGAGGGCGATGATGAGCGTGACGGCGAGCCACGGCGCCCAGCCGACGGCTGCGACGAGGATCAGCGCGAACCCGTAGCAGATCCCGTCGGTGATCGCGTCGAACAGCTCACCGAACGCGCTGCGACAATCGAAGATCTTGGCGACCAGCCCGTCGAGCTTGTCGAACAGGCCGCAGATGAGAATGATGATCGTCGCAAACTGGTGGTAGTCGTTGACGACGGCCCAGTAGAAGAACGGCAGCGTGAGAAACCGCGACGCGGTGACTGCGTTGGCCGGATTCCACGGCGAGACCTTTCGCGGTGGCGCGACGGCATCGCCCACAACACTCATCGGTCAGCTCGCCTGGGGCTGATCGTCGTCGGCCACGAGGCCCGGGTCGACGAACCGGTACCGCTTCCACGCAAAGCGAACGCGCTGCAGGAGCGAGACGTGCGACATGATGGCGACGGCCCAGCAGCCGGCGAGCAGCGGGCGCGGGTCCTCGAGCAGCGCGGTGAAGAACACGCCCATGCCGAAGTAGATGATGAACTCGGCCGAGCCGAACAGGCCGACGACATCGACCGGGTGACCGATCTTGCCCTTCTGCCGCCAGATGTCCTGCTGGCTCTCGGCGTAGATCGACAGCTTGATGATCACATTCGTGAGCGCACCCGTGATGCCGAAGCCGAGCACGATCAGCACGTGCGGATAATCGTCGCTGAGGTTCAGACAGCCGCCGGCGTACATGATGCCAAGCACCCACCGATCGGCGACGTCGTCCATGACTGCGCCGAACGTCGACCGCTGGTTGAAGTTGCGGGCCTTGAAACCATCGATGTGATCGACGAGGCCGCGCACGAGCAGTACGGCGAAGCCGGACCACCAGTACGCGTACAGCAACAGTGCGCCACCCAGGAGCCCGAGCCCGGCGCCGAGCATCGTCCACGTATTGGCGTGCATCGGCAGCCTCGCAAGCGCGTTCACGACGGGGTGCAGGACCACGTCGATGTTCTTGCGGAAGGCAAACAGGTTCATGCGATGCGCGACTCTATAACCGAATTCACTGACAAAGCAGCAGGGATCAGCTCCCGCGAACGGTCTGGAGCGTCTTGCGCAGCGCAGCAACGAATTGGTCGACCATCGCCGTCGTGAATGTCAGAGGGGGCTGCAAGCGCAGCACGTTGCCGTAGAGGCCCGAGATCGTGATCAGCATGCCTGCGTCGTGCAGGACATCCTTGATCTTCGCCATCTCGACCTTGCCGAGAATCTCGCGGCTCTCGATGTTCTTCACCAGCTCGATACCGCCGAGCAGACCGGTGAAGCGAACATCACCGATCCACGGATCCTTGAGCGCCCACGCAGCCTCGGTGAAGTACGTACCAACCGCAGCCGCGTTCTGGACGAGCTTCTCGTCCTCGACGATGCGAATGAGCTCGTAGCCGGCCGCTGCCGACACCGCGTTGCCGCCCGACGTGGGCGTGGTGCCGCCGAAGAACGCCTTGCTGATCGCGTCCGACGCCATCATCACCGCGAGCGAGCCAACGCCGCCGGACAGGCCCTTGCCGCCGGTGATGATCTCGGGCTCGAGGCCGTAGTGCTCGACCGCGAACATCTTGCCGGTGCGGCCCAGACCCGTCTGGACCTCGTCGGCGATCAGCAGAATGCCGCGCGCCTTGCGGATCTCGTCGAGGCGCTCCCACCACTTCTTCGGCGGTGCGAGACCACCGACGGCCTGGATCGGCTCGGCGATGATCGCTGCGGTCTTGTGCGCGTCGAGTGTGGCGTCGACGCCGTCGAGACACTGGACGTTGCACTCCTTGTGCGGGCCGAACTTGCAGCGATAGCAGTAGGCCATCGGGATCGCGAAGTTCTCGCTGCCCATCGGCTTGCCCGCGCTCTCGCGATACTTCTCGCTCGCGGTGACCTCGAGCGCACCGAGCGTGAGGCCGTGATAACCGTTCTCGAGATACGCGATGTCGGGCTTCTTGGTGATCTGACGGGCGGCCTTGAGCGCGAACTCGTTCGCCTCGGAGCCACCGGTCGAGAAGAACGCCTTGTTGACCGAGGGCGGCGTGAGCTCGATGAGCTTCTTCGCCAGCCGGATCGCGGCGACCGTGCCGTGCTTACCGGACACTTGAAGCACCTCGCCCATCTGCTTGCTCGCAGCGGCGGCGATGCGCGGGTGGCAGTGCCCGGCGTTGTTGACGAAGTATCCGGCCGTGAGGTCGAGGTACTCCTTGCCGTGCACGTCAGTGACCGTGCAGCCCTTCGCCTTGGCGATGATGACGGGCTCGCCCTTGGGATGCGTCCAGGGGCGCATCACGTACTTGGCGTCAGCGGCTTCGATGGACTCGGCGTCGTTGAGGTCGTCGGTCACTCTGGGGGAGGTATCTCATGCCTCAAATCATTGTCAACTTACATAGTTACAGATTGCTGGGGGATGCCTAGCTCTGCCTCGAAACGGCCCTCTACGCGGCTCCAGACCCGTACGGAATCGCTGACGATCTTGCCGTCGCGGATCTCGAAAATCCGGTAGCGCGCAATGCGGTCGGGCCGGTTGTGGTGATAGGTGCCCGACGCAATCCCCCGGACCGGGACGCTCGCGTCGCGCGGGCCCGGGAGCGCCTCGGTGAGATCCTGGTGCTCGTGCCCGTGGAGTACGAGGTCCGCGCCGGTCGCCGCGATCACGTCGGCAAACCCCGCGTAGTCGCGCAGCCCGCGGATCTTGCTCTGCGCGCGCTTGCCGGCCGGCGGGTGGTGGATCGCCACGATGCGAACCTTGCCGACGAGGCGCGAATCATCGAGCGCCTTCTTCATGCGCGCGAGCTGGCCGGGACCGACGCGTCCGTACGCGGTGAACCACGGCGTGGCGCGCGAGGTCGAGAGGCCGACAATTGCGATCGGCCCGCGGATGCGAACGATCGGCCAGTGCAGCTCGTCGGTGGGGTCCGACGCATCGCGGTCCTCTTCCGTCCACACCCAGTCGGAATCAGTGCGGTGATAGTCGTCGAATACCGTCGCGAAGTGCGCGATGCCCTCGGCGACGTACGCGTCGTGATTGCCCGGGATCACGGTCACATGCTCGGGCCCATTGGTGAGCCGGTCGAACTTGGCCCGCGCGAACTTGAACTCGCGCTCGAGCGCCAAATTCGTGACGTCGCCGGTGCACAGCACGTGCTCGACGCCCTGCGTGTTCATGTCGTCGACCATGTGGTCGAACGCACTGACGTGATAGTGGCGGCTGCGACTCGACAACAAGTTCATCGCGCCGATCCAGCGCTTGTTCGCGAGCTCGAGCCAGCGCGCGCCGTCGTGCGACAGCAGATGTAGATCGGAGCAGTGCGCGAGGCGCATCGCTAACTAGGTAGCACGCTCTCAGCTCGCTGCGCGGTCCGGCTGAAACGCAAACGCAGGCTGGTGCATCCAACCCGAATCCAAAGGGGGGATACATGATGTTCTTTCGTTCTGTCGCTGCATGGTCCGTGTTGGCGCTCGCTCTCGTGGTGTGTTCCGGCTGCATCGCCGTGATCCGTCAAGGCGAGGTCGGAGTCCGAAACCGGTGGGGGCAGTTCGACGCCAAACCGCTGACTCCAGGCGTCGAGCTCTACAACCCGTTCTCCACTGACATCGAGCGCATCACGACACGCACGGTCAACGTCGAGGTCAAGGTCCAGCTGCCCTCGAAGGAGGGCCTGTCGATCGACACCGAGGTCTCGATCCTCTATCACGTCGATCCGCAGGCCGCGCCGTCCGTGCTCGGCACGATCGGACCCGACTACCAGAGCACGGTGATCCTCAGTACGTTCCGGTCGGCGGCGGCAGACGTCTCGGCACGGTTTTTCGCAAAGGACATGCACTCGGGGGAGCGCGCCAAGATCGAAGGTGAGATCCACAAGCGAATGGTGGAGCTCGTCGGGCCGCGCGGGTTCGTGATCGAGGCGGTGCTGCTCAAGTCGATCACCCTGCCCTCCGGTCTCGCACGCTCGATCGAGACCAAGCTGCAGGCCGAGCAAGACTCGCAGCGGATGGTATTCGAGCTCGAACGCGAGCGGCAGCAGGCCGCGCAGCGCAAGGTGCAGGCCGAGGGCGTGCGCGACGCGCAGCTGATCGTTAGCCAGGGGCTGACCGATGCCGTCCTCCGCTACGAGGCGATCAAGGCGTTCCGCGATCTCGCGCTCTCGACCAACGCGAAGGTCGTGGTCACCGACGGCAAGACGCCATTGGTGGTGCCCGCGACGCAGTGACGACGCCCGCCGGTCACTTGCTCCACCGACGCGTGGGTTCCGTGGGCGCTGCTCACGGCTACGACAGGTTGATCTCGGCGCACGCTCACGAAGCTCTCACGTGAGGCTTCCGCATGAACGCACGCGACGATCGTCTGTCGCGTGTAACGTCAATTTCGTGGCTCTCGGGGGAAGAGAGCCAGAGGAGAACTGTATGCGTTTGTCTACTATTTCGATGGTTGCCACGATCGTTCTGGGTCTTGCCATGTCCACGCGCAGTGCGCGCGCGGAGCAATGCAACTGTGTCGCCGTCGCCGGTGACGTCGCGGTCGCGATTCAAGCCGAGGTGGCCAAGGCCGACGGCTTGTTCTCGCGCGGTGACTTCAGCGGCGCGCTCGCCATCTACGCCAACGCGTACGCGAGCTCGCGCGATGTGAATCTGATGTACGCGCAGGGCATGGTCGAGCTGCAGCTGGGCCAGCGCGCGAAGGCCAAGGCGTGGTTCGAGTCGTACCTCGCGGCCGGCGGCAACCTCATCTACAAGGACCGCGCGCAAGTGAACATCGGCTTGCTCGGCGGCGCGACCGCGGCGGTGCGCAAGACCGGCGGCGCCGTCGGCGGCGTGCTCAGCGGCGTCGGCGATGTCACCGGCGAAGTGCGCGGGACCGGCGGCGCGGTCGTCGGTGCCGGCGTCGGTGCGTCGGGCGGGACGCGAGGAACTGCGCGGCCAGCTCGTAGCCGCTGAGTCCCGGCATGACGGCGTCGGTGAGCAGGACATGAATGGTGTGCTCGAACGCCTTGCCGAGATCGAGTGCGGCCTCGGCGCTCTCCGCTTCCAAGGTTTGGTAGCCGAGCTGTCGCAACGAGTCGACGAGCGCGCGGCGAACGGCCGGCTCGTCCTCGACGACGAGAACCGTCTCCGTCCCGCCGGGTTCGGCGCGATCGGAGACGAGCGCCTCCGCCGGCACGTCGCTGACGCGCGGTAAGAAGACCCGAAACGATGCGCCTTCGCCGGGTGTGCTCTCCACCGCGACTGCGCCGCCGCTCTGACGCACGACTCCGTACACTGTCGCGAGACCGAGCCCCGTTCCGCGGCCGACTTCCTTGGTCGTGAAGAACGGCTCGTAAGATGTGGGGACGAGTCTCCGGCGCAATGCCGGTGCCGGTGTCGATGACGGTGAGCTGGATGTACTGACCTCCCGGCTCGAGCTCGAGCTCACGTGCCTCTGCCTCGTCGAGCACCGTGTTCGTCAGCGTGATCGTGATGGCTCCGCCTCGCGGCATTGCATCGCGCGCGTTCAGCGCCAGGTTCAGCACCACCTGCTCGAACTGGCTGCGGTCAGCGCGCACGTTCCAGATGTCGGCGGGACACTCGCTCGCGAGCGTGATGTGCTCGCCGAGGAAGCGGCGCAGGATTCCTTCCATGTCGCGGACGACCGCACCAGGGTCGAGCACGGTGAGCGACAAGATCTGCTTTCTCGCGAAGGCGAGCAGCTGCCGCGTGAGATTTGCAGCGCGCTCGCCCGCGCTGCGAATGTCGAGAAGCTCCTGTCGATACGCCTGCAGGTCGCCCTTCTTCAGCAGCGCATCGCTGTACATCAACACGACCATCATCAGGTTGTTGAAGTCGTGCGCGATACCGCCGGCCAGCCGGCCGGTCGCCTCGAGCCGCTCGGATTCGCGCAGCCGCTCCTCACTGGCCCTGAGCGCCTGTTGCGCCTGCCAGCGCTCGGTCACGTTTCGCACGACGACGATCGTCTGGCCGTCGAGGAGCGGAACGATCCGCGCCTCGAAGCGTTGCTGCCCGGTTGGCACTGCGAGGTCGTATTCCACCGACGCGATCTGGTTCGTGCGATGTGACCGCTCGGTCTCGGCGGCGATGACACCTGCGAGCTCACTCGGCAAGACATCGGCAAACGTCTTGCCGACGAAGGTGTCTGGCGGCACGTAGAGATCCGAGGTCCGGCCTGCGTTGTAGTCGACGATCGTTCCGGTCGCGTCTGTACGAAACAGGAAGTCGGGGAGCGCCTTGAAGACGGCCTCGAGCTCTGCGGTCTTGCGCGTGAGCCGTTCCTCGGCGAGCCGGTGCTCGGTCACATCGCGGCCGATCGCGTAGAGGAAACCTCCGTCCTCGCGCACCGCGCTGCAGGTCCAGGCGATCCAGCGGGCCGACCCGTCCTTGCAGAGATATCGGTTCTCGAAGTTGACGACGTCGACGCCACTGGTCAGCGGCGCCGCAAGCTCTCTGGTCCGCACGCGATCGTCCGGATGAATGAATTCCACCGCGGGACGCGCGAGCAACTCCTCCATGGAGTAGCCGAGCGTCTTCTCCCACGCGGGGTTCAGACGCTTGAAGTAGCCGTCCTGGCCGGCAATGCATAGCAAATCGACCGAGAGCGTGAAGAACCGCCCCTCCAGCAACACCGAGCTCATCTACTGGCGGATAGGACCACGGATCACGCGACCGTTGTGCGTGGTCGGATCAGTAGCCAGGCAACGCAGCCAGGCAGCACCCAGATCGCGGTGCAGGTCAGCGCGAAGTCGTAGCTCTGGAAGTGATCGACCGACGCCCCGACCAGCGGGTTCGCGAGGATCAAGATCAGCGATTGCGCTGCTGCCAGCGTGCCGCCTGCAAGCGAGATCGCACTGGGCGAGACTCGCGACATGAGATCCGCGGTGACGAGCGTGTACAGCGCACCGCCGCCGGCCATCGACGCGCCGAGTAGCAGCATCGCTTGCCACGGCCCGTTGGCGAACTGGAGGCCGGCGATCATCACGCCGAGCACGATCGCGACGCAGAACAGCATGCGCCGCCAGCTCGGACGTCGCGATGCGAGATCGCCGAACGCGATCGCACCGAGATCGAACATCAGCGGCGCGAGCCACAGATATCGGCCGACGTCGCCCTGCTTGATGTCGTATTCGCGGACGAGGAACTTCGAGCCCCACGTCAGCCCAAACCCAGCGAGCGGCGCGCACGCGAGGATCGGTAGCCACGCTCGCACCATGTTCCGGTCGCGGATCATCTGCTTCAGTGCGGGCCGCGGCGTTGCCGCACTCGCGAGCTCGTGGGCATCGAGCCGTGCACGAACGGCGGGATCGCGCGTGACCAGGATCCACGCCGGTACCCACAGCAGGCCCGCGAGCGCGGTACCAAGGAACGCGAAGCGCCAGCCACCGAGATCGAACAGCCAGCTCGCGAGCGGCGGAACGATCATGCCGCCGATCGAGCTGCCGGTGAACAGCACCCCGAAGCCGCGCGGCCGCTCCTCGGGCGGCAGCACGCGGGCGATCGTCTGCGATGCACCCGGAAAGCTCGGGCCTTCCGCGAAGCCAAGTGCGATCCGCATCGCGAACAGCACCCCGAAGCCCGGCACGAGCGCGTGGAGCGCGGCGACCGCGGTCCACACGAGCACCGAGATCACGAGTCCGCGCCGAGCGCCGATGCGGTCGATCCACCAGCCTGCGAGCGGTGTCGCGAACAGATACGAAATCGAGAATGCCGACGCCAACCAGCCGAACTCGGTCTCGTTGATGCCGAGCGCCTCCGAGACGCTCGGGCCAAGGACCGCGAGCGAGCTGCGGTCGATGTAGCTGACGGTCATCGTCAGCGTCGCGACGATGGCGACCGTCCAGGCAGTGCGGCGCGACAGCAAAGCGCCAGCAGCTTACGCTATTCGGAGTAGCCCATCTGCATGCCCCACGCTTGCCCGTGCTCGTCGACGACGATGAGCACGTTGCTCGACCACGAGCCCTGGCGTGCGTAGTAGAAGCGCTTCCGGATCGACGGCTTCTTGAGCGCGGTCTTGATCGGATTGAATGCGGCGTCGTTGTCGGGGCCTTCGCTCGCGGTCGCGAAGTCGTTGACCGCATCGATCCCGGTCGAGACCAGCGAGAGCCCGCGCAGCGGGAATGCGGCGCGCAGGTTCTTGAACAGGTCGCTACCGTCGAGCACACCCGCTCGGAACGTGACCGGGTTCAGGTACGCGCGGTCGAGCGTGGTCGCGTCGCGCACGAGGTTCCACTGCGAGCGCAGCTGCGCGAGGTCGATGCCTGCGGGGTCTTGCTCGCGCGCCATCGCATTGGCCAGACGCACGCGCGTGATGTCGTCATAGAACAGCAGCGGCGCCTTCTCGAGGTCGACGTAGCCTGCGACCGTTGCGGCCGTGAGCTTGGGCTTGGCCCACAGCGGCATCGCGTCGATGATCGTCGATGGGGTCGCCTCGGCGAGGCCCTTCATCTCGAGCACGCCGTTGACGATCTCGCCGAGGTCGAACCAGTCGGCGCACGCCGCATTGGAAGTCTGGATCGAGACCCGGATGAACTGGTCGGTGACTGCGCGGGTGAGCTTGGTCGCGGCCGCGTCGAACGTGCTCTGGTACCCGGCGAAGCACTGGGTGAGGTCGGCACCACGGACGAGCTTGAACGACGAGGTCACCTGGGTCGGGGTGGCGCGCTCGAGCCGCTGGATGCCGGCTGAGGCCTCATCAGCTTTGCCTGCCACGTCGGCGGTGGCGGCGGCCTCGTGGTCGAGGTCGAGGTCCGAAGCGGCGCAGCCCGAGGTAGCGGTGAGGGCGGCGAACGCAAGGCGGCGCATCGCGACCCAGCTGAGCAATAACGCGACCGGATCACGGTCACGTGATGTCGCACGCTTGGTCAGGCCCGCGCGCGGCGGATCGACCTGCCGTGGCCGGTCGGCTTGCTCACAGACTGCTGTCTGAAACTCTCAGGGAGTGCAGTCCTCAGGGACTGCCCACAACAAGCATCATCGGGATCGCCAGCGCCGGATCCATCGAGCCCCACGCGATCGCGGGCGAGCCGTGACCGGTGGTCGCAGCGATGCTGAAGCCGTCGAGCAGCGGGCCGGCGGCAAGCGGGACCGACGCCCAGGTCCCGGTGCCGCGGGAGGCCAGCATCGCATCGGAGACCAGGCCGTCCTGGTACGCGATCACCGGTGCACCAGCATCGAGGTAGATCGACGAGCCCGAGCCCACCGGGTGCGGACGGTCGCCCGCACGCACGCCGTTGTCGACGACCTCGGGCGTACCCGCGGCGCCATTCCACGTCGTGTACATGAGTTGGTCGCCGAGCGAGTCCTGATAGCCGATGTGCACCACGCCGTCGTCGCCGGCGACCGCCGTCGCCCACATGCCGCGATCGCGACCCGCGACATTGCCATCGAGCACGGTCTCGGCGAAGTCATTGCCACCGCGCGTCGCCTCGGCCGCGAGCACGAGCGCACGCCGGGTCATGTCGTAGTACGCCGCGGCGAGGCGGCCATCGGGAAGCACCACGAGACTGACGTAGAGGCCGGTGCCACCGGGCAGCGATACGACCTTCGGCACGTCGACGAACGCACGGCAGGCGCCCGTCACGCAGACCTCGGTGTCGGCGCACGCAGTCGCGCAATCGGTCGTCGCGGTCACGCACTCCTGCGGATCGGTCTCGGCAGCGCCGGCCACGCACGACTGACCGCCGCACAGACCACCACACGTACCGGGCGCCGTCGCGATCACCGCGTGGGTCCAGTCGCCGCTGGCCTCAGGATTTGCGTTGCCCGCGCGGGCGATGCGCAGCTCGACGTTGCGATGCCCTGCCCCGTCGTCGACGCCGAGCGCGAGGTACGCGATCGCCGGCCGCTTGTCGGCGTCGATCACCATCGATGCGTACTGACCTGCCTCCACGTCGCCACCGTCGACGACGTGCGACTCCCACGAGCCGCCGGTCTTGGTCTCGTTGGCGTACTTCAGCGTGCCCGCCGTGCGGTCCTGATACGCGATGCGGGCGATGCCGCCTTCGATCGCGATCGACGTCCACGCGCCGACGTCGTCGCCCGCGCCTTCGATGCCATCGCGATACGTGCCCGGATCGTAGACCGAGGTCTCGTCGGGAACACCATCGACGGCGGTGTACTCGAGCGCGCTCGGGTTCGTGGCGTCGACCGCCATCAAGTCGCCGAGCACGTTGTCGTAGGTCGCGACCATCACGCGATCACTGTCACCCGCGATGCTGGTCCAGCGACCGCCCGCGCCGTGCTCGACGGCGCCGGGCAGACAGTCGGCGTCACCACACGGGTTGGAGCCGCAGCTGCACCCGGGCAGCGACAGGATCGCCGCGATCCAGACCACGAGACCCAGGCGACCCGCGGTGTACGCCGCGGAGCGCAGCATGCAGCGCACAGTGCGCTTGCGACGTCGCGGCACGAGGACGAGGCCCGCGATCACGAACGCGAGCAGCACGCCGCCGGTGGGGCTCGAGGTCTGACAGCTGCAGCCGGCCGCACCGGCCTGGCCGTGGAATCCGATGACGGTCGGCTTGCGGTCGCTGGGCAGCTGCACGTCGGTGCCCATCAGCAGATCGATCATCACGGGCTCGCGATCGATCGTCTCGGGACGACCGATCTCGCGTGCGCGGACCTCGAGCTTGTGGATGCCCGGCAGCCAGAACGCAGGCACCGTGACGAGCGGGTGACGGTGCTGGCTCCAGCCCGACCACGCGCCGGCGTTCGTACGCCACGAGAACTCGAGGTTCTTGTCGTTGCCCTCGAGGTTCAAGCGAACCGAGGGCGGCTTCGCGCTGCGCCACTGCGCCGGATCGTTGGCGACCTCGGTCGGCGGCTCGTAGATGCCTTCGAGCTCGACGCGTGTATCGACGATGCGCGGCGTCGTGACCGGGACGAGGTTCGCGTAGATCGCGAGGAAGCTCTTGTTGTCGACCGCGGTGACGTCGGTGACGCTGAGCGCGAGCCCACCGATCTCTGGCAGCGCGATCGGCGACAGCCCACCGGAGAGCTGCGGCAGCACGAGGCCGAGCAGCGTCGGGAACAGACCCGCGAGCTCGGCGGGCGACTCCGTGACCGCCTCGCTGTTCTTGACCGACAGGTTCGTGAACGCCATGTCGGCGTTGCCGATCACCGGCGCCAGCTCGCCCATCGCCGTGGTCTGCAGACCGATCGGCAGATGCACGTCGGCGACGACGGTGAACACGCGGTTGTACTGGTCATCGATCGACGCGAAGAAATCGATCTCGAGCGCGGTGAACTTGATGTCGAGCAACGGCTCGTCGGGAACCATCGTGCCGCCCTCGTCCTTGAACGTGTTGAGGCCGAGCACGATCGTCGGCGGCGCCTGCGGGCGCAGACCAACGGCCATCGCGGAGTTGCTCTCGACGAGCTTGCCGAGCGAGCGGGACAGCAGGCTGATCGTATCGGTCGACAGCTGCGCGACCGTGCTCGAGCCAACGGTCAGACAGAACAGACCGCCGTCGTAGCCGCCATACGCGAGCGCGTCGAGCTGGGACTTGTGCAGGCCGATGCCGACGTCGAACGCAGCGTTGGTGTCGGGCCGCGTGTTGCCCTGGAAGAACGTCGATTGCGGCACGGTCACGCTCGCGGGGGCCGTCGCCGGCGGACCGCAGCGATCGCGTTCGACGCCGCCCGGGCGCATACCACCGAGCATGCCGAGCGCGATGCCATTGTTGTTCGTCGTCGCGTAGCCGCCGAGGACCTCGTAGATATCGAGCGCGCCCGTCGTACCCGGGGACAGCGAGGCGAACAGGGACGAGCCGCGCATGCGACCCGCGAGGCCCATCTCCTGGAGGCACCGGGCGCCGATCATGCACGTGCCATTGGTGCATGCGTCACCGAACGGCGCGCATTCAGCGATCGTCGTGCACGACTTGCAGGTCGCATCATTCACGGCGTCCTCGATCTGACCAGCGATCTGATCCGTCAGGGTGCCGATGAACGCACCCTTGAAGAAGTCGGCAATCGAGCAGGCGAAGTTACCGCTGATCGTGACGTCACCGTCATCGATGCCGCTGACGTTCACGTTGTTCGCGCCCATGCGCGTCGTGCTCGTGGTCGTATCCTGCGTGAGCGCGAGCTGTGCTGCGATCGTGGTGTCAGGCGGCGTGTTGTCTTTCTCGGTATCGATTGCCACGTTGCAGGACACGCCCTGGATCGTGACCGGCAGGGGGTTCAAGGTCTTGATCCGTGCACGGATCGTCATATCGACGCGCGAGTTGCCCTGCACCGGCGTCAGCACGAGACGATCCGCATCGCCCGTGCGCTTGTTGAGATCGATCGCGAGCGGGCCGCAGTTCGGCTGCACCTGGTTGTTGACGCAACAGATCTTGGTGCTGCCACATGAGCCAGGTACGTTGAAGTTGATGACACCGTTCATCGAGCCGGCGCCCGCGAGCGGACCGATCACGGCCGCGGGGTCAGCCGTGATCGCGGCGATCGCGGTTGGCGTCACGCGAATCTGGCCGGCATTCGGCGTGCGCGAAGCCGCCGGAAACCCGCCGGGAATCGGTTCCATGCCCGCGCAGCCACCACATCCTCCGGCGCAGCCGCCGGCGGCTACGAAGATGGCAATGGCCACGACAATCCAGTCGATACGGGTGTGCTTCATCGATCCCCCTGCACGAGGTTTCACTCGGTTCAGGCCATAGGGTCAAGGGATCTAACGAAACACCCCTAACTGCGGCCCGCTCGCCAGCCGCCGTAAGACATCGGCTGCCGCAGTGAGTCGCCGGGGGTCGGCCTCGATGCCAGGCCACCACAGCCGCAGCTCGTGCTCGGTCTGTTCGAGAGTTGCGCCTACCGCAGTGACAAGTGTCTCAGCGTCGTCGGGAACCGCGCCCATGGCGGCGGTCCGGGCGCAGGTTCGGACCACCCCGCCCTGATCGACCGGACCGATGGTGATCCGGCTCGGCCCGGGCAGCTCGACCTGCAAGAACCGGTCGGTGTGGCGCAGGCTGGCTTCCGGCAGGTCGCCCAGGACGTTGAGCCCGTAGGGATCGCTTCGCGCGAGATCGAGGATCAAGTCGAGGTCGCGCTCCACCTGCTCGACGCCCTCGATGAGCGGTCGCGTGAGCTTGATCGTCGCGTGGTCGCACTCGAGCTGGCTGCTCGCGAACGCGAACACCATCTCCAGCGCACGTGCATTCGGCCACAGCCGCTTCACGACCTCCGGGTCGTCTCCCTTGACCATGAAGGCGCGGTCGAACGACTCGACGCCAACGTCGATGTCCTGAAACCCGAACACCCGACCGACCGACGCGCTGAAGCTGGTTGGACTGACCTTGCAGATCGGGAGCCCAGGCGCCGGAATGTTTGCGAGGTACTCGGTGCAGCGGCTGTTCCGCGTCGACCACATCGACACGCGGATCTCGATCCCATCGCCGTGACGAATCTCGACCCGCGGATTGCCGAACCAGCCGCCTGGATCGAATGAGCCATTGCGACGCTCGGCAACCGTGCGCAGCACCTGCGTCCGTCGCCGGCGTTCGGCGCGCGCTTGATACGTGGCCAACGCCACGCCACCACCGATGATCAGTAGTGACGAAATGGCGGGCACACCGCGAGTCTACTGAACTTCGCCGCCGACGATGAGGTAGCCGAACTGATCCTGAACCGACAGGTTCGTCACCGCGACGCCACCGAACGAGGGCAGCGGAATCGCACCGAGCGAGCCCGAGCCGACCGCGATGACACGCGAGAGCGCGAAGGAGACGATGGCCTCGAAGTCGGAGTTGGACAGCTGGTTCGAGCCCTCGATGCCTTCATCGAGAATGTCGACGTAGACGGTCGGCTGACCGACGTCGAAGCGCAGCGCGCCGGTGGCGTCCGCCACGACCTTGAGCTCGACCTGCGCGTTGATCGCGACCTGCGTCGTGATGGTGTTGCCGTTCTTGAACGTGGCCATCAGGTCGCCCACGGTCATCACCAGCTTGTCGCCATTGGCGTCGACGTACGGCGGGACCTTCGCCTCGAGCTGGACCGAGTCGAACAGCGTGCCGACGTCGCCGTAGGAGCCGTTGTTCAGCTCGAACGTGGCGTCGAGCGCCTTGGCCGAGTACAGGCTCGTCATCAGCTGGTTCGCAGCGTCGTCGGCGACGGCGAGCTGGAAGCCCTGCGACATGTCCATCGCGGGCACCGTGTTGGGGACGTAGACGAAGCTGCCCTGGTCGCCCTTGGCGCGGAGCGAGGTGTTGAGCAGCACCATGCCGCCGTCGCGCGTGAAGCTGATCTGCGAGGGCTTCATGTCGACGAGGATCTGCTTGCCGAACACGTCAACCGTCTTGGTCTCGTTGAGGCCGGCGAGCGACTTGTTGAGCATCGGAACGACGAGGCGCTCGGTCGCGAAGCCGAGGATCGGCCCCATCGCGGTGTCGAGCGAGAGCATGTTGATGATCGTGTCGGGCACGCCACCGAGCTGGAGGTCGAAGCCGGTGATCTGGACGTTCTGATTCTCGAGCTTGATGTCGAACTTGCCGGCGACGACGCCGACCTTGAGCGTGCCTTGCACCGAGATCTTGGAGGCTCTGATCACGATGTCGCGGCTACCGTCGAGACACGACACCGCCCACTGCAGGTGCATGCCGATGCGCGGGCTCGTGATCTCGGCCGACATGAAGATGCCGCCGTTCTGCGGGGTCATCACGATGTCCGCGTCGGTGACCGAGAGGCTCGAGATTTCGGCCTGGCCGTAGAGGCAGTCGGGCACACCATTCGTGGTGCCCGCGTCGACGACCGGATTCATCGGCGCGACGGCCGCGGTGAGGTTCGCCGTCTTGATGTAGCCGGCAGCGCCGCGTGCGACCGCATCGATCGTCTGTGCGGACAGCGTGGCCGTGATCGCGTCCGGGACGTGGCGTGCGAGCGTCGCCATCGGACCGGCGACGACGGCGCGGGATTCCTTGCCGGCGTTACCCTGCGCGTCCTTGGCGACCGCGTGGAGAAGATTGGTGCCGGCGTTGACCGGGACTTGCGCGGTGAACGTGTTGCCCGAGACGGTCGCGAGGACGTCGTTGACCTTGACCTCGGAGACCGCGCCGCTGTCATCGGAGACGGTGCCGGTGACGGTGACCGTCGTGACATCGCCCGCGATCGTGCCGCGTGTGGGCGACGTGATGTGGACGCGGGGGGCGTTCGGATCGATCGCCGGCGCATTCGGGTCATACGCGTTGTCCGTGCAGGCAACGGCGCCGAGTGCGATCAGTGCGTAGAGCTTTGTGAAGTTGCGCATGAGTCTCCGGGTGGTCCAGAGAGACTCAGCAAGAAGGAGGCCACGCCGGAGTGCCAGCGGCCCTGGGCCGGAGCCCCCAGGTGATCGACCCGACCGCTGTTTCGGTCGGTCCACGAAATCCGCGTGCTGCGAGCGTCCTTGGACGTGACCGCCAGGGCTCCCTTGCGCGGGAGGGGGTAGGTCACGAGCACGACCACGAGGGGGCGCGTGCCGCTCGGATCGGTCCCCAACTTGGCGCGAACACTGGTGGGCACGAGGGGTTTGCTGTCGAGCGTGAACGTCAGCGCCGCCATCGCCTGCTGGCCGAGCAGGCTCCTGGCAGTCTCGAGCTGCTGGCCTTTGGGGGCGCTGCCAATGCGAGCGAGCATCGTGTCCGTTGCCTCGCCGCTGGCCGGCCGGTAGCCGACAAGCACTGCCAATTCGCAGGATTCGACCTGGACCACAACTGTGCGCAGTGGTGGAAAGCTATGCCCCCAGGCCAGCTGGCACGCCAGGCAAACGGCAACTGCAATCGCCACGCAGCGCGTCACGGAGGTCCGCGCGGTCACGGCGAGATCTCCGGGAGCGAGTCGAACTGCTCGCGAACATCGGGGCGCTCGCCGGGCTGGTGCGGTGCCGATCGCGGCAGCGGACCCTTCGGCGGGGTCCAGCCGCTGCCGTCGCGGTCGATCCAGATCGGATTGGTGATCGCGTAGGGCGTCGCCGTGTGGATGCGGTTGGGCTTGAGCGCGCTCGCGATCGGAAGCGCCGACAAGTCGAAACCGGCCGACAGCGCGTTGATGATGATCGTCGCGTCGAGCGGCGGGAACTCGACGGGCGAGATCACCGGGAACATATTCTGCGTGCCGGTCACTTCGGCGACGACCCAGCTATCGACGGTCGGCGACACCATCACGGTGGTCGTGAACGCGGTGCCGGTGGTGATCGGGATCGTCTGCACGATCGCGCTGTTCATGTACACGACGAGCTTGTCGACCTTCGCCCAGCTCGGCGCCTTGACCGTGATCTCGACGGGAATCTGCGCGCGGTTGTCCGTGATCGTATCGCCGATGCCGCCGGGGCCGATGTGGATGTCGACGAACGGAGCGTTCGTGGTGATCGCGTGATGATCGAGCGTGGCGCGCACGATATCGCGCGACGAGTAGCCGCCCGGCGTGTCCTTGCCCTCGCCGACGAACAGCAGCGTACGCGCATCGCCCGGCTCGTCTCCAAGCAGGTGATGTGTGTCGGATGCGCCGATGCCGGTCGCGGTGTGCCCGCGATCGAGCAGCGTGAACCAGGTCTCGACGGTGCCCGGAAACGTGGGACGGCCATCGGGACCGACGACGACCTCGCCCGCCACCGGCTGCGGATTCGGGAACGGTCCCGGCGGCAGCGGGTTCGGCGCGCGGAACGTGTGAACATCCTCGAGCTTGCGCGCGGTCAGTAGCTCGATCGAATCGAAGTCGTAGCTGAACGCATCGGGTTGCTGCTCGTCGCCGTGCGGCGAGAAGATGCCCATGATGCCGGTGGGGACGTACGGGACGCCGGTCGCCTCGTCGACGAAGAACTGCGCGAAGTAACCGAGCACTTGCTGGCGCGGGTGCGCGACCTGAACCACGGAGTCCTCACCCGGGATTGCAAGCTTGCGCAGCTGATCGAACAGCGCTTGCGGCTTCTGCCGCGCCCACAAGAACTCACCGCCGCGCGTGGAGCCTGGATCGACCGCGAGCGGAAAGCCGATGAAGTGGCCGGTCTCGAACGTGGTGAGCTCCATGCCGGGGATGCCGAGCAGCCACGGGTCGAGCCCGATCGCGGCGATCACCGGCGCGTAGTCAGTGATGTAGTTGTGATCGGTCGCGACCGCGACCTCGAGGCCCTCTGCGGCACAGCTGGTCACGCGCTCGTCGACGGGCAGACCCGAGTCGGTCGAGCCTTGCGCATGGATGTGGAAATCGCCGCTGACCCAGCCCGGCGTGGTGAAGCTACGTGTGAGCTGCAGCTGCCTGCCGACGAGCTCACCGGCGCCGAGCGTGACCATCTCGCTCGTGATCTCGTACTCGGGGCCGCGCGACACGACGAGCTCGTAGGTGCCAGGCCGCACGTTTGCGGTGAGCCGGCCATCCACGGTCCACCACGCACGCTCGATGTAGCGGCCGGTGCCGTCGGTCGACGTCGGCCGGACAGACTCGCCAAGCTGCAGCGAGTAGAGAATGTTGCGGCCGTCGACGGTACGGACGCGACTGTCGACACCGAGTAGCTGGATCTTCACTGGCGCGTGGCGGCCGATCTCGTCGATCACGCTGACCGCGATCGTGGCCGGTGCCGCCATCTGGACGAGCACGCCGGTGTGCTCGCCGGCGCGGACGGTGAACGCTTGCTTCGGCGTGCGCTCGCGATCATTCGTGATCACCACGAGCTCGTAGTCACCTGGCTCGAGCTTGGCGTGGAACGATCCCAGCGCGTCGGTGTGCGCGTGGTTGAGGATCTTGTCGCCGCGCACGATCATCACGTTTGCATCGGCGACCGGCGCGGAGCTGCGCGCATCCACGACGCGGCCGCTGAACGTCCCGGTGTCGACATTGCGCAGCTCGAGGATCGTGTCGAGCACGCTCGCGACATCGCCGTCGCCGACGAGGAAGTACGAGGTGTACGTGCGCTGCTCGTTCGCCTGCAGGATCGGCGGTGCGCGGTACATGTAGCCGCCGGTGACGCCGGCGTAGGTGAACGGCAGGAGCATCGAGTACGGCGAGATGTCCTGCCCGGCGTAACCGTCGGGATATGAGTTGACGAAGTTATCGGGCGACCGCGGGATCGTGAGGCCGTACGACACGCCCTTGCCGCGCGTCGCGACGTAGTCGACGACCATGCCCGGGAACGACGGAAAGCCGCCGGCGATCTTGTAGCTGTCCTCGACCGCGAACTGCACGTTGAAGCCGGCCACGCCGGGCGTGAAGATGTCCTGCTCGCCGCCGAACAGCGGTAGCTGACCGATCGGCACGCTCAGCTCGAGCGCGCCGATACCGGGAATTGTCTGGCCGACGAGATCGTCGAGCTGCGACGGATCGAGATACGGGAACGGGTGCGCACCGCTGCCGATGTTCTTGATCGTGGTCTCGATCGTGAGGTAGCGGCGACCGGGCTCGAGCTTGTAGACCTGCTTGAGCTCCAGCGTCTGCGGATAGACGAGGCCGGTGTTGAGGATCGAGATCAGCTGGAACAGATCGCCGCCGTTGCCGGTCACGGTGACCGAGGCCGCGCCACCGTCGGAGCCGTCTGCCGTGACCTCGACTTTGACCGGATCGATCGCGGTGAAGAAGAAGCCGGGGAGCAGCTCGGCAAGCTGGTCGTTACCCTTGCCGTCGCCCTGCACGCGCACGAGGTCAGCGTCGATGAGCGAGCCGCCGAACGTGGTGTTGACGCGGCCGTAGACCTCGACGCAATCGGGATCGCTGCCGGGTGGGCAGCGGCCGGTGTCCGCGATCACGAAGCGAACCTGATCGTTCTCGAGGATGAAGTCGCCGATGCGACCGATCGAGTGCGGGCCGCCGATCGCCTGCTCGAGCTTGCCGATGCGCTGCGCGCGCGAGCGCGGCTTCGCAGTGCCAGTGCAGGCAGCGAGCAGGACACATCCCAGCAGCAACGCGAGCGAGCGCTGAATCAAAGCGTGACCTCTGCCGCGATCTGCACGCGGCTATTCGACAGCTCGCGCGCCGCTTGCTCCATGACGTGAGTGAGCTGGAGCTGTACGCGCATGCGCAAGTCTGGCACGCCGATCGAGCCGCCCGCCGTGTGCTCCATCACGCGGTCGGTGACGATCAGGCTCGAGGGATCGAGGATGCCGAAGCGGTACCCCACCCACACGGGCGAACCGGCCGGGATCCTGAACATCAGCTGCGCATGCGCGCCGAACGCGTTCTGGACCGGCCCGCCGGTGGAGCCATACGTCGTGCGCTGCACCATGCCGCCACCGGCGACACGCACCGCGCTCGTGTTGAGCTGTAGACCGACCGAGCCCTGCAGATCGGTCTCGTCCTGGCGAAACGGCAGCTCGCCGACGGTGCGCGGGTTGTAGCGCGCGCCCGCGACGAGGAACCCGTCGTCGGCGAGGCGCAGCATCGCGGCGGCAGACACCGCCGGCAGATCGTTATCGTTGTTCGACGCGAACTCGTCGGCGCCGTTCTGGACCGCGACCTCGAAGCCGATCGCCATCGGCTGCTCGGGCTCGACGCGCAGTGCTGCACCGATCGACCGGCCCGGCGGCAGGCCCGGCGTGTACCAGCCCTCGGTCGAGCGAACGCCGCGGCTCCACAGCGGCCGATCGACGAGCTCGCGGTTGGTATCCGCGACGAGCCGCTGCGGATCGGCCCAGGTCTGGAAGAATCCCGCACGCACGAACACGCGTCCGCCGGTGACGACGTCCGCGAACGCGTCGCGCAGGCCGACGCGCAGCTTGCCCTGCGGCGTATTCTGCTGCGAGCGCTCGTCGACCGCGCCGTCGACGGAGAACTGGTAGCGCACGCGCTTCATGTACCCGCCGCGCACGCCGAACCGGGCGTTCTGGATCTCGAAGCCGTCGTCGCGTCCGACGTGGGCGACGTTCGGATCGTTCTGCACGAAGATGTACTGCAGGCGAAGAAACCCGAACGGCTCCCACGAGAACGGAGACTTCGCGACGACAACGTCACCGATCGTTCCCGTCGCCTCCTCGGCCGCGGCTTGGGTCTTGGCCTCGACCGGCTTGGCGTCGGAATCGGACGTGGTCGTTTCGCCCTCGGCCGTCGAGTCACCTGCGTCGGCGTCGCCTGCGGCGTCACCGGCCTCCTCGCCAGCGGCGAACGCGGCAGTCGAGGACAGGACGGCAGCCAGGAACGCCAGGTAACTAGTACGATTCACGCGGCGTAACGGTAACAAACCTTTGGGGCATACTGTGCGAACCGGGGCCCTGCTCGGTGCATCCAAATGAGTGTGAATCTTCCTGGCCCGGTCGTCCTGTACGACGGCGAATGTGGACTGTGTAACCGCTCGGTGAAGTTCCTCATCAAACGTGATGGCGGCCAGCTGTACTACGCGCCGCTGCAGGGCGAGACCGCGGCCGCGTTGCGCGAGCAGCACCCCGAGATCCCCAAGACGCTGGAGTCGGTCGTGCTCGTTCACGACGGCAGGGTCCGGCTTCGCTCGAAGGCGTTTCTGTACGGGGCGAAGTACCTGACAGCGCCGTGGCGGTGGGCCTACGCGTTCCGCTGGCTGCCCGCGTTTCTGCTCGACCTCGGCTACCGCGTGATCGCGAAGGTTCGCTATCGGATCTGGGGCAAGTACGATACCTGCCAGCTGCCGACGAGAGACGAGCGCGCGAAGCTCCTGCCGTGACCCGCATCCTCCGTGCTCGTAGTCGTACACCTACACGTGCACGTGCTCGTGCTCGTGCTCGATCCGCGGACGACGTATCGCTACCGCAGAAGCGGACCGGATCGTGTACGTGCACGTGTACGAGCACGTGTACGAGCACGTGTACGAGCACGAGCACCACAGTCTCCAGGAGAGCTCTGTGACCGCCGCACAGATCCTCGTCGACGGGCCGCGTGTGCTCGTCGCGCTGTTCGCGTGTGTGCTCGTGCCGCTGGCATTGCGCGCGGTCGCCCTGCCCCGTCTGTCGCTCGCCGCGATCGGCGCCGGTGCGCTCGTCGCGATCTCGCTGTGGCTCCCCGCCGGCACGATCGCCACGGTGCTCACGACGCCGTACGCGATCACGGCGACGATCGCCGCGCTGTATGGAGCTCGCCGCGCGCTCGCGCGCTGGACCGAGCCGCCACAGCTCGCGATGGCCGCGGGCCTCATCGGTCTGGCGGGCGCCACGGTGTGGCTCGTCGCGCATCGCGCCGGCCTTGCGCTCCTCGACTATCCGCCGTTCTGGGTGCTGCTCACCACGGCGCACTTTCACGTCGCCGGAACGTTCCTGCCGATCATCGTCGGCTGGTGCGCGATCGGCCGCGGTCTTGCCGCGCAGCTCGTCGCGATCGGCTGCTTGCTCGGCGTGCCGCTCACCGCCGCAGGCATCTACGTCGGCCATCCGCTCGAGCTCATCGGCGCGCTCGTGATGGCGGCCAGCGCGTTCGGCGGCGCGATCGTCGTCGCCACGACACGCGGCCCGCTCGCGTTGCGCCTCGCCGGGCTGCCGCTCGCCGCGGGCATGGTGCTCGCGGTGATGTACGCGCTCCGCGATCACGGCACCGCACTCGTGCTGCCCGGCCTCGAGCCGCTGTCGTCGATGATCATCACGCACGGCGTGCTGGATACGCTGTTCGCGTTGCTCGCCCTCGGCGCGATCGTCGCGCTCGGCCGCGATGCGATCCGCGTCCGCGAGGCACCGCCGCTATCGCGCTTGCGCGGCGCGTGGCCGGTCGGCGCGACGTTCTTCGCGCGCACCGGCCTCGAACGCGCGGATCTGCCGCCTGCGACCGGGCTCGTCGATGCGGTGGCCGATCTCGATGTCGATCCCGCGATGCTCGCACCGGCGATCCGCGCGTTCTACGAACACACAGGTGCGCACGAGCTCGTGGTCCGCCCCGCCTGGAAGCCGGGCTTTCGCACCGGCAGCCGCGTGTGGGCCGCGATCGCGCGCCGCCTCGGCCAGCTGCAGCTGCCCGTCGCAGCCGAGTCAGGTCGTGAGGGCATCGCGAGCCGCATCGTCGCGCTCGATGAGACCGCCGATGGCCGCCGCGCTCCACGCGCGTGGATCCGGACCTACCCCGACGGGCGCGCGCTGTATGTCGCCGCGTACGCCACGCACCGCGACGCGAACCACGCGTACATGAACATCGCGTTCCCGTTGCCGGCCGGACATCTGTCCAGCGTGCTGCGCATGATCGCGCGCGGCGCCGGCGTGTCGGTCACGACGCGCCTTGGCGGAGACTGCGGCATCTGGCTCACCGTGCTCGGCGTGCCGATCCGGTTGCCGCTCACCGAGACGATCGACGTGTGGACCGTCGATGATCCAGCCGCACCGGCAGACCTGCGCGCATGGGCCGGCGAGCTCACCACGATCGCGCGCCACGACCTGTGGCTGTTTGGCATCCACTACCTGACGCTCGACTACGCGATGCGGCCGCGCTGATCAGAGCCGGTAGTGCAGCTGGCCCATTGCCCAGCCGCTGCTCGCGCCACCCGAGCCAAACCCGATCATCTCGGCGCGCGTGACCAGCATCAGCTCGAGGTGCGACGTCGCGAACCAGTGCACGTTGAGATCGATCGCATCGCGGTCGACCTTGGACACGCGCACGTTCTCGTCGTAGTGGCCCAGACCGAGGTCGATCATGATCGACTCGCCGATCATGTACGAGCCCATCAGGTAGCCGACGAGCTGGTCGATGCCGTAGTCGTCGAGACCATCGGCGACGGCGAAGATGTACTGGAACTCGCCCTGCAGCAGCAGACCCGGCGTAGGCAGGTAGTGCTTCGCGGTCACCGTCGCGCGATAGCGCCGATCCCAATCGCTCTGCGAGATCATGCCGCCACCACCCACCTGCGTCCGCTCGCCGACGCGGTACTCGCCATACACCGCGCCGCCGTTGGCAGGCGCCACGCCATCCATGAACGGATTCTTCAGAAAGCCGGAGACGTGGATCTCCATCCGCTCGCTCACCGTCGAGAACGACGCACCGTAGGTCTCGGACATCAGCGGCGTGCCGCCGAAGCGCCGCGTGTAGATCGGATGCTCGACGAAGCGCAGCCCGAACACGGGCATCAGATGTCCGGCGCGGATCCACTGCCCTTCGCGCTCGCCGGGGGTCGATTGCCAGGTCAGGTAGTGCTCGCGCGACCACACGCGGGTGAGCGCTTCGTTGCCGACCTGCGCCGGGCGCATGCCGATCGTGACCGTTGCGCCGAAGCGGTCCTTCTGCGCGTTGGCGTAGAAGTCCGCCTGCATCGGCAGACCGAGCAGGTAGCGCTGCGGCGTCTGCATGTAGCCAGCGAGCCCGCGCAGATCACCGCCGAGCGTGAGCCACTCGGGGGTCTCGATCGCGCCGTACATGAACTCGGGCTTGGTGCCGAGCTGCCCCATGGTGTCGGCCGTGTTGAGGCCGTTCTCGTTGAGCAACCCGCCGCCGGCCGGCGAGATGTGGCAGCCGGTGCACGTGGAGTCGCGGCTGAGCTGGAACTGCGGATACGCGTCCGCGCGACCCGAGAGGATCACGAACGCGACGAGCCCGACGAGCGTGACGACGACGCGCTTCATGGCGCGCACTCCGCGACGTAGCTCTCGCCCGATGCGCGGAGCCGGCAGCCCCTGCCGTCGCAGGACTCCTGCGGCTCGCCAAAGCTGAAGTCCTCGTTGCAGCGGACAACCTCGTCGTCGTTGCAGGCGAGCCCGTTGTAGAGATCGGGGTTGCACTGTGCGCCGCGCGCCAACCCGCCCGACTCGATCGGCACCATGTTCTCGTCCTCGGGGGCCTTGCGTAGCCAGACCTCCAGGAGCTGGATATCGATATTGGGCAGCGGTGAGTCGAACGGCATCCGACCGACTTCCTCGTTGACCTCGTTGAGCGGCAACAGCCACTTGATGAGGTTCGACCGCGCGGGGTCGAGCGGATCGTACTGCTCGTTCGTGAACCGAATAAGCGGTCCCGAGCGCCCGCCCGGCGTGAGCAGCGACAGCCGCGTGTCATGCGGATTCTCGAACGAGAGCCCGCCCGCCTGATGAAACCTCGAGTGGCACTGGGTCAGGCCGCACGACGGCGCGAAGACCTGGAGCGTGACCATCTCGAGCGTGAGCGGCCGGCCACACGAAGGATCGTTCGGCTCCTCCTCGGTGCACAGGGGCCGCTCGTCCTCGAGGCCGCCGCACGCCACCGCGAGACCGCCGGCGCTGATCGCGAGAAGCAGGGCACATACGGGCCGTTGCATCCGCGGACGATACTCCAAGCGCTGCACCCGCCGCGACCTCGCGCCCGGTACAGAGTGATCCAACCGGCTGCTGGTTATTTCGTCGAGCGGGCGCGGACGCGGCGCAGCGTGGAGCCGGCGCCGCTGGTCGTACGGTGCACCATGCGCGCGGCTGCAGTCGGGCGGCGAACGCGGCGTGAGATCGGGGGCGGCTCGGCGCGGTACGCGACCGCGGCGCGGTGCTCGGTGCGCAGCACGAGGCGAACGCCTTCCCAGTCACCCATCGACGCGCTCTTGTTGTCGATCATGCCGCACGCGAGCGCGATGCGACGAACGACGTCTTGGGTGACGTCACAGCCGCGGCGAGCCTTGGGCCACGCAACCCAGAACCCACCTGACGGATGCAGGCGAGCCGCGATGTCGGCGAAGCGGCGCTCGAGATCGGCGATGCGGTCGACGAACAGCACCACGACATCCACCGGCGGTAGCCGCAGATCGTGCGCGAGGCGCACATCTTCGTGGAGCATCTGGCGCGTGAATGCACCGGGAGCATTCAGCAAGCAGACCTTGCTGCCTGCCTTGATTCCCAGCTTCTTCGGAAGCGGCGTGCCCGTGTAGCCAGCCATGACCCAAGGGATAATGCAGCCGCCACACGCGAGGTCAAACATGAAGGCTGATAGTTCTTGTAACTCTCGGTAGGTCCTGGGATTCGAACAGATCGGGGCGCTCCCGGACCTTTGTAGCCGTGATGACCTTTTGCCCTGTGGATAAGGCCTCGTTTGAGGGCTTTGCGAAATCGTTGGCCCCTGAACGGCCGTTTCCTTGACTTTGATGGCCCAGTTGTACAACCAGGACTCCCGATTCGTGCAAACCGGACTACTTCTCATCAATCTGGGCACGCCCGACGAGCCGACGACGCCGGCCGTCCGTCGGTATCTGCGCGAGTTCCTTTCGGATCCTCGTGTCATCGACATCAATCCCGTCGGTAGAGCGCTGCTGCTACATGGCGTCATTCTACGTACGCGGCCGGCGAAGAGCGCACATGCGTATCGCGCGGTCTGGGATCCGCAGCGCGGCTCGCCGCTGCTCGCGCACTCCAAGGATCTCACGGCCGCCGTCACCACGAAGCTCGGGGACAGCTGGCGTGTCGAGCTCGCGATGCGCTACGGCAATCCAACGATCGCCGATGCGATCACGCGACTGCGCGACGCGCGTGTCGATCGGATTGTGGTGCTCCCGCTCTATCCGCAGTACGCGGCATCCTCGACGGCGACGAGCGTCGCGCGCGTGATGGAGCTCGCGAGCACCGGCTGGGACACCGTGCCGCTCGACATCGTGCCGGCGTTCTACAATGACGAGGGCTTCCTCAGCTCCGTGGCCGCGGTTGCCGCACCCGCGCTCGCAGCGGCGCGTCCCGATCACGTGCTGTTCTCGTATCACGGGCTCCCGGAGCGTCAGATCAAGAAGAGCGATCCGACCGGGCAACACTGCCTGCGCGATGCGAGCTGCTGCGATCAGATCACGAGCGCAAACCAGAACTGCTATCGCGCGCAGTGCTACGCGACCACGCGGTCCCTCGTCGCGCGCCTGGGCCTCGAGGCCGGCAGCTACACGGTGTGCTTTCAGTCGCGCCTCGGCCGCACGCCGTGGATCACGCCCCACACCGATGTCCTGCTCGACGAGCTCGCGAAGGCCGGCACGAAGCGGCTCGCCGTGTTGTGCCCCGCCTTCGTCGCGGACTGCCTCGAGACGCTCGAGGAGATCGGCATTCGCGCGCGCGATCAGTTCAAGGCGGGCGGCGGCGAGGAGCTCACGCTGGTGCCATCGCTCAACGCAACGCCGGCATGGGTCGACACGGTGTGCGCGATGGCAGAGCGTCACGCCGCGCGCGCATCGCTCCCCGTCGTCAGCTAACGCGGCGGGCGCGCACGAACTGACCGCGCCGCCGCCACAGCAGCACGAAGAAGATGGCGCCGGAGATGAGGCCCGCAAACAGCATCAGGATCGACTTCAGGATGCCGCCGCCGACGCTGGTACCGATCGCGATCACCGCCTTGTCATCATCGGCGCCGGTGCAGCTCCAGCGATAGGAGCCGGCCGTGTGGATCGTGAATTCGTAGAGCGAGCTGCCGCGGTAGTCGCTGATCGAGTAGGTGGTCTTCATGCTGTGCGTCTCGAGCGCGACCGCCGCGTTGTTTGCGCCGGTCAGCGTGCAGTCCACGCTGAACGAATCGTTGCGGTACATGGTCGAGCCGATCTTGCTCTCGCTCTCGCCGAACGCGACGTAGTTGCCGGGTACGAGCTCCACGGTGTGGGAGCCGGGAGCCACGAACCGCGGCATTGCCTCGATGCCCCCCACCACGCGCATGAACAGGACAACCGCGATCACGCTGCAGATCACGATCGGCACCAAACACACGAGATACCAGGCACGGCTCATCGGACGCTTGTATCGCATGAGAGTTGCGCGAGATGGCGCACGGCGGTGTGCCGTCGACCGCTGCGGAGCTAGGCTGGGCGCGTGATTCGAACCATTGCTTTCATCGTCTTGGCCCTTGCGGCCTGCTCCAAGGACAAGCCCTCCACCACACCGGCGGGCGGCGGCGGCGGCGACGGCGACATGGCCGCGAATGGCAGCGGCGACAACCCCGGGGTCGACCCGACGTTGCCGTCGTGGGCCCCGCCGAGCTGCGTGCAGTACCACAAGCTCGCGATCCAGGTCGGCGAGTGCACGGCGATCGCGCAAGCCGATCGCGATGCGGTCACCCAGCAGTACGAGACGCGCCAGGCCGAGTGGAAGGCACTCCAGAACACGGAGCAGGCGCAGCTCGACGCCGTCAAGCAGCAGTGCGACGAGGCCGTGACCGAGCTGACCGCGAAGAAGTCCGCCGCTTGCCCGTGAATCGGCCGAGCCTGCGAGGCCGCTGATTATCCCAGCGTGTCGAGACAGGCCCGAACGTAGCGCGCGGCGAGCCGCGTCGTTGCATCGGTCGCCTCGACGGTCGGGCCCAGCGGCGGCGCGACCTCGACACAGTCCGCGGCGCACAGCCCGAACTCCTTGCCGAGCCGCGCGATCAGCGCGAACAGCCAGTCGGGATGCAGGCCATCGGGCTCCGGTGTCCCCGTCGCTTCGGCGAACGACGCGTCGGTGCCGTCGATGTCGTTGGAGAAGTAGACCGACTCGACGTTGCGAGCGCGAAGATGCGCGACGACATCGTCGAGCGCCTGCGCCGGGTCGGCTTCGATCTCTGCGGCCCACAGCTGGCGCACGCCGAGCGACGACTCCCAGTGCTCGCGGTTGAAGCGCGACGCGCGCACGCCGACCTGCACGAGCCGGCCGTCGCGGCCGAGCAGCTCGTTGGCGTGGTAGCTCCACGTCGCGTAGCAGTACTTGATGCCGAGCCGCTCCGAGAGCAGATCCGTATGCGCGTCGGGCTGGACGATGCTCCAGCGATCCTTGCGATGCTTGGCCAGCATCTCGGCGACCGGCCACGCCACCGAGTGATCGCCGCCGAGCACGATCGGCACGATGCGCGGGTTGATCGTGAGCACGCAGTCGAGCACTCGCGCCTCGATCGAGAGCGGGGACACCGGCAGCTGGTCGGCGAGTGCGGGCGGCACGCCCTTGTAGAGAGCGGCGCGGCTCGCCGTGATCTGGGCGGGCGCGAGCATCTCGTCGTGCAGAAGCTGCGGCACGACCGCGACGTCCCCGATATCGAGGATCCCGTGGCGCTCGTACCAGCCGCGCAGGTCGGCATCGCTCGCGATCAGCGCCTGCCGGATCGCCTGCGGCCCCAGGTTGGCCCCCCGCCGGTAGCCGGCCCCGACGTCCGAGGGCACACCGAGCAGGATCGCCTTCGCGCTGGCGATCCGATCGAGCCCGGCCCGGAACCGAGCCTGGATGGTCGCCTCGTCCGCAGCCCCATAGAGGTGCCGCTGGACCTCCAGCTGGGCCGCCCGGCCCGTCGAGACGACGTAGAGGCCCCCTGCGGCCGGTCGGAGCATCGCTTCGAGCTGTGCGCGAGCGTCGAGCATCGTCCGGAGACCCTACCTCAAGCGACTGAATGTGAGCGTCAATGAACGGAAGATCCCCTAACTAAGTCGCCGTGAAAGCTGGAAATCATCCCGTAACGCGGATAAGAACCAGTCAGTAAAACTTTTGCGGGAGACTCCATGAATCGCCTCACCCTTGCAGCGCTCGGTGTTGCAGTAACTGCCGGATCTGCGACGACTGCCTCGGCCAATGTGGAGGTCGGCGGTACAGCCGGCATCCACGTGTTCAGCTCCAACAACGAGCTGGGCGTACCCGATGTTGATGATGCGCCGTCCGAGCGCAACTCTGCGTTGTTTGGTCTTCGACTGGGCATGACGTTCAACGACATGTTCGGAATCGAAGGCGAGGTCGGCGTGATTCCGAGTGAATCACGCGACCTGGTGTTCGATATCTGGAACGTCACGTACCGCGCACACCTCATCGCGCAGTTCGGCGCGGCGAATCCAGCGAAGAAGCTGGTCCCGTTCGTCCTGTTCGGCGGCGGCGCAACGTCGATCGTCGACTCCAAGCGCGAAGAGATCATCGAGGAAGACACCGACGCCGCGCTGTACGTCGGCGTTGGCGCCAAGTACCGCGTCGATAACGGCTGGGGTCTGCGTGCAGATCTGCGCGTGCTCTTCCCGCCGAGCTCCGAGGGCAACGGCCCGACGCTCGACTTCGAAGCCCTGCTCTCCATCTACAAGGAGTTCGGTCGCAAGGAAGTCGAGAAGGTGATCGAGCCCCCGAAGGGCCCCGGCGACACCGACGGCGACGGCTTCACGGATGACGTAGACAAGTGCGTCAACGAGCCCGAGGACAAGGACGGCTTCCAGGACGACGACGGTTGCCCTGAGCTCGACAACGACGGCGATGGGATCCCGGACAGCACTGACAAGTGCCCGATGGAGCCCGAGGACATGGACGGCTTCCAGGACGACGACGGTTGCCCCGAGCCCGACAATGACGGCGACGGCATCCCGGACGGCACCGACAAGTGCCCGAACGAGCCCGAGGACAAGGATGGCTCTCAGGACGAGGACGGCTGCCCCGATCCTGACAACGACGGCGACGGCGTTCTCGACGCGGCCGACAAGTGCCCGAACGAG
>JBBQFU010000014.1:0-52398 GCA_038322185.1 Haliangiales bacterium | reverse complement strand
TGGGACGAGTTCGAATCGATCGAGGTCTACGTCGATTGGTGCGATGCGTGGCTCGCCGAGGTCGCGCGCGTGCTCGCCCCGCACGGCTCGGCGTACGTCTGCGGCTTCTCGGAGATCCTCGCCGACGTGAAGGTCCGCAGCGCCAAGCGCTTCGCCGGCTGTCGCTGGCTCATCTGGTACTACAAGAACAAGGCGAACCTCGGCAAGGACTGGGGCCGCTCGCACGAGTCGATCCTTCACCTGCGCGGCGACGACGCGAAGATCGACGCCGATGCGGTTCGCATCCCGTACAACGGGCACACCACGAAGTATCCGGCGCGCGTGCAGGCGGTGTCGTCGCAGTACGGCCGCGGCGTACGGCGCGACAAGTGGGAGCCCAACCCGCTCGGCGCCAAGCCGCGCGACGTGATCGAGGTCCCCGTGATCTGCAACGGCATGACGGAGAAGACGCCGCACGCGACGCAGAAGCCCGAGGCGCTGATCGAGCGGTTGATCCTCGCGTCGTCCAGCAAGGACCAGCTCGTCGTCGATCCGTTCGTCGGCTCGGGCACCACCGCCGTCGTGGCCAACAAGCTGGGCCGAAAATGGCTCGCGGGTGACGCCGACGCCAGATACGTCGGGCTCACCCGCGAGCGACTGTCTCAGTAGCGACTAGAGCGACTAGAGCGACGGGGTCAGCCCCATCTCCTTGATGAGATGGTCGGCACCGTCGATCGCGTCCATCTGCCAGATCATGTAGCGCGCGTCGACGTGGATCGTACGGGTCGGACCCGGGTTGAACACGACGTCGGAGGCAACGCCTTCCTTGTTGCCGTCAAACGCGAGACCCACGAGCTCACCCTTGTTGTTGAGCGTCGCCGAACCCGAGTTGCCACCGGTGATGTCGAGATCCGAGAGGAAGTCGATCGGCAGCTCGCCACCGAGGGTCGGGTCCGCGTACGGACCGAACTTCTTGGCCTTGATCGCCTCGATCTGCGCCTTCGGTGCGTCGAACGGCGCGGCGCCCTTGTCCTTCGCGACGAGCTGCGACGCGGTCGTGAACGGCCAGTCGATCTGCTCCTTGCTCTCCGGCTTGAACGACTTCACGGTGCCGTAGGTCACGCGGAGTGTGCTGTTCGCGTCGGGCGCGAGCACACCACCGAGCACCTGGCGCATCGCGTCGGCGTACGAGGGCGTGACGAGCATCGAGTCGCCCGAGCGTGCATCCGACTTCTTCTCCTCGGCCTTCACGATCGGCCAGATGCGCTGCGCGGCCTTGATGAACGGATCCTTGGAGGCCTTGAGCTGCTTCGTGGTGCCGTTCTGGAGCAGCTCGAGGCGGAGCTTCTCGTCCTCGATCGTGGTGGTCCTGTACCAACCGTCGAGGGTCTTATCGATCAGCGCCTCGTCGATCTTGGTGCCCTTCTTGACGTCGAGCAACGTGTTCAGCCACGGACGATCCTTCTCGTCGAGCTGCGTCGCGCGAACGAGGGCGAGGCGGAAAGCAGCGCGGTCGAGCGTGCGGTCGAACTGCTTCGCGAAGCCCTTCTGGCCGCCGATGGCGCGCGGCATGTCGCGATCCTGGTAGCCCGGCTTGCGCGCCTCGTTCTTCTTGACGCGCTCCTCGGCCCAGCGATTGAAGCCGAGCGCGGTGCCGAGCAGCTTGCTGCCGCCGAACGCGACGTTGCGATCGAAGTCGACGCGCGCGGTGCGGAACTCCGTGGCGAGCAGCTGGTCGAGCTTCTCGATCGCTGCCTTGTGCTTCTCGTTACCCGGCTGCGCGGCCCACGCGCGAACCTTCTTGTCGAGCTCGTCCTTCTGCGCGAGGAGGTCGCCCTTGGTGAGACCGGCGAGCACGCCCTCGTACTTCTCGATGCCGTTCTGAACGCTCTGCTTCAGCGTGACTGCAGCGGCGACCGTGTTCTTGTCCTGGCTCGTCAGGCCCTGCTCGGCGATCTTGTAACGCTCCTGCAGGTACGCGATGTAGTACGGGATGAACCACTCGACGTCGTGGTGGATCTCGGCGGCCGTCTCGGTGCGGCTCGTCGATCCCGGATAGCCGGTGACCATCACGAAGTCGCCGGGCTTGAGGCCCTCGGTGGTGACCTTGAGGTGGTGCTTCGGCTTGAACGGAACGTTGTCCGTCGAGAACTCGGCCGGCTTGCCGTCCTTGCCGACGTACGCGCGATAGAACGCGAAGTCGCCGGTGTGGCGCGGCCACGCCCAGTTGTCGATCTCGCCACCGTAGTTGCCGACGGCGCGCGCCGGCACGTAGACGAGGCGGACGTCCTTGATCTCGAGCATCTCGATCAGCTGGTACATGCCGCCGCGGAAGAACGACGACACCTGGCAGCGCAGCCACGGGCGATCCTTCTCGCACGCCGCGATCTGCTGCTTGAGGCGAGACTCCGCCTCTTCCTTGCGCTTGATCGGATCCTTGATCGCCTCGAGGCCGTCGCGCATCGCGGTCGTGACGTCCTTGTACGCCTGCACGACCATCACGCGCTGCGTGGGACCAGCGTGGCGCTCGTCGGCCTTGGTCTTCGCGAGGAAGCCGTTCTCGAGCAAGTTCTCGGTCTCGGTCGTGTTGTGCTTGAGCGCGCCCTGCACGCAGTGGTGGTTCGTGACGACGAGACCATCGCCCGACACGAACGAAGCGGAGCAGCCACCGAGCGAGACGATCGCCGCGAGCGGTGCCTTGAGCGGATCGGCGAGCGTGCTCGCGTCCATCGGAACGCCCATCTTCTTGAAGTTCTCGACGTGCGCCGGCAGCGTCATCTGCGCCGGCATCCACATGCCACCCGGGTTCGAGTACTGGCTGCGGAAGGCAAGGTTCGGGTCGACGGCGGCGGCGGGCGTGGCCGATGCGACCGCTTCGCCCTCCCCTTGGTTCTTCGTCGAGGTGCCGAGCGCGGGCTCGTTCACCGTGGATTTGCTACCGCCGCAAGCTGCGAGCAGCGCCGTGCACAAGAAGGCGTTCCTGATCATGGCGGGTACGTACCACATGGCCCCGCGAGGTCTCTGTACCTCTTCTGACAGCCGCCGCGACCTCAGCTCACAGGACAGGGTGCGACACGCGCGCGACGGTCGCGCGACCGTAACCCCTAGTCACCAAAGTCGAAATTGGCGAAGAACGAGCGGACCTCATCCTTGGGGACCTGCTGTCGCGCCTCCTCAGCAATATCCCGGACCTCGAGCAGCTCGTCGGGGATCTCGAGCAGGAACCGCGAGGGCGTGCGCTGCAGCACCCGGCCGCGACTGATGCGCGTGCAGGCGCGGGTCAGGTACAGCTTGCGCTGCGCACGCGTGATGCCGACGTAGCACAGCCGCCGCTCCTCGCTGATGTCGGTCGCGTGGTCTGCGTCGAGCACGTCGGTCGCTTGCGGCTGCAGGGTGCGGATGTGAGGCAGCAGCTCCTCTTCGAGTCCGATCATGAAGCAGACCGGGAACTCGAGGCCTTTGGCGCCATGGAGCGTCGTGAGCACGACCTTGTCACCGGGCTCGTGCTTCTCGTCATCGCTCGAGTCGAGCGAGAGATGGCGGAGAAACTCCGCGAGCTTCTCGACGCCCTTGCCCTTGGCGGACCAGCGCTCGAGTGAGTTGAGCAGGCCGGTCACGTTGTCGATGCGCCGCTGTGCTGCCGCCATGCTCGCTGCGGCGTGGCGTAGATCATCGTTGAGCTTGATGTCCTCGATCAGCTGCTTCGTCGCGGCGACGACATCGGTGCCGTTCTCGAGCGACGTCCCGAGCTTCTCGACGACTTGCACGAACTCGGCAATCGCGAATGCGGCCGACGTGTGCACGCCGTGCTCGGTGGCCTTGCCGAGCGCGTCCCACATCGTGGTGTGAGTGGCCTGCGCCGCGAGCGACAGCTTCTCGATCGTCGTCGCGCCGATGCCGCGACCGGGATAGTTGATCACGCGGCGCAGTGCGAGCTCGTCTCGCTTGTTGAGCGCGATGCGCAGGTACGCGATCAGATCCTTGACCTCCTTGCGCTCGAAGAATTGCTGACCGCCGTACATCACGTACGGGACCTCGATCGTGCGCAGCTCCTCCTCGAGGATCTTCGACTGCATGTTGGAGCGGTACAGGATCGCGACGTCGCTCCAGCGGCGGCCCTCTTTGACGAGCTTGCGGATCTCGTGAGCGACCCACTTCGCTTCGTCCTCGGCCGTTGCCGCGACCGCATGCGTGATCAGCTCGCCATCGGCGAAGTCGGACCACAGCACCTTGCCGTGGCGATCCTTGTTGTTGCCGATCACGGTGTTCGCCGCGGCGAGCACGTTCTTCGTCGAGCGGTAGTTCTGCTCGAGCTTGACGATCTTCGCGCCCGGAAACGCCTGATCGAACTTCAAGATGTTCGACGGGTCGGCGCCGCGCCAGCTGTAGATCGATTGGTCATCATCGCCGACGACGCACAGGTTGTTGTGCGCCTCGACGAGCGACCGGATCATCCGGATCTGCGCTTTGTTGGTGTCCTGAAACTCGTCGACCATCACGTAGTGGAATCGCTCGGTCCACTTCTTACGGACGGCTTCATCGCGCTGGAATAGCCGCACGGGCTCGACGATCAGATCGTCGAAGTCAAACGCGGCACACGAGCGCAGCGCCTCTTGATACTTCGGGTAGACCAGCTCGGTCATCGCGTCGTAGTCGTCGGCGGGATTGCCCTTGTACTCGTCGGGCGCGATGAAGGCGTTCTTCGCGAGCGAGATGCGCGTCTGGATCGCCTTGACGTCGTAGCGGCGATCGCCGTCCTTGATGTGCCGCATCGCCTCGCGCAGCGCACCCATCTGATCGGCCTGGTCGTAGATCGCAAAGCCGAGCGGGTACCCGAGGGCCTTGCGCTCGGTACGCAGGATCTGCAGACCGAGCGCGTGGAACGTACCGATGGTGAGCTCGCCCGCGAGCTTCTTGTCGCCGAGCAGCTTCGCGATGCGCTCCCGCATCTCCTCGGCGGCCTTGTTCGTGAACGTGACCGCGCAGATCGCGCGTGCGGGAATCCCCTGAGCGAGCAGGTGCGCGATCCGGAACGTGATCACGCGGGTCTTGCCCGAGCCCGCGCCCGCGAGCACCAGGATCGGTCCGCCGCCATGCCCTGCTGCCTCGCGCTGAGGCGGATTGAGCTTGGACAGATCGACAGCCACCGAGCCGGCAACGCTACGGATCTGCACCCGACTCGTCAATGGGGTAGCGATGGGTGTCCACGTCGAGGCAGCCCCGATGTGCTGCTACCCTGCTCTGGTGAATCGCTACGACACGCTGGTCGAAGCGCTGCGTGCGGAGATCCCTGGTTTCCGCATCGTGCGAAAGGACCAGTCGCGATTTCACCGGGCGATTCACATCGCGCTGATCGGCGTGACGTTTGGCCAGATGCGGACGTATCTCGACTCGTTTCAGACGACGATCGGCAAGACCGTCTACGTGACCGCGGATTGGGACGAGTGGACGCCCGACGAGCGCTACGTGACGCTGCGCCACGAGGCTGTCCACCTGCGGCAGTTCAGGAAGTACACACTGCCGGTGATGGCGGTGCTCTACGTGCTGCTCCCGCTGCCGATGGGCCTGGCGTACTTCCGGGCGCAGTTCGAGAAGGAGGCGTACGCCGAGACCGTGCGCGCTGCCGCCGAGGTGCACGGCGCGGACTATGCGCGCAGCGATCATCACCGCAAGTACGTGATCGGCCAGTTCGTGGGGGCATCCTACGGGTGGATGTGGCCATTTCCGGCGCACCTGAATCGTTGGTATGACCGTGTTCTGGCCACGATCGCCAGACCGGGGATAGGCTAGGTCGCTGCCGGTGCGTGATCCGATCGTAGGTATCGATCTCGGTACGTCGAACACCGTCGTGGCGCACGCTGATGCGACGGGGATCGCGGTCGTGCTCGCCGATGCAAACGGCCACAAGATCGCTCCATCAGTCGTGTCGTTTCACCCGAACGGCGGCGTGGTCGTGGGCGCGGCTGCCAAGCAGCGCAAGGTCATCGATCCCAAGAACACGATCTACTCGGTCAAGCGCCTGATCGGTCGCAGCTACAACTCGCGCGAGGTGCAGACTGCCAAGCAGCGATCGCCGTTCCAGATCAAGGAGGGTGCGAACCAGCTGCCGCTGATCGTGACGCGTGGTGGCGAGTTCGCGGTCCCCGAGATCTCGGCGATCGTCCTCGATCACGCGAAGAACGTCGCGACGCAGGCGCTGCAGACCGACGTGTCGCGCGCGGTCGTCACGGTGCCCGCGAGCTTCAACGATGCGCAGCGCTCGGCCACGGCGACGGCCGGATCGATCGCAGGGCTCACGGTGGTCCGCGTGCTCAACGAGCCGACTGCAGCGGCGCTCGCCTACGGCAACACGCGCAACCTCAAGGAGACGATCGCCGTCTACGACTTCGGCGGCGGCACGTTCGACATCACGATCCTCAAGCTCGAGGATCAGGTGTACGAGGTCCTCGGCACATCCGGCGATTCGTTCCTTGGCGGTGATGACCTCGACGAGCGGATCGTCGATCGCATGGTCGACAAGTTCCTCTCCGAGCATCGCGTCGACCTGCGCACGAACGAGGTCTCGATGATGCGCCTGCGTGCAGTCGCCGAGCAGACGAAGATCGAGCTATCGCGTCGCTCTCGCGCGGTCGTTCGCGTCGACGAGATCGCGTACGGACCGAAGGGCAAGCCACTCGATCTGCAGATCGAGATCCGGCGCGAAGAGTTCGTCAGCCAGGTGTCGGACATCATCGACAAGACGTTCCCGGTCTGCGAGGAGTCGCTCAAGCTCGCCGGGCTCACGATCGATCAGATCAACGACGTGATCCTCGTCGGTGGGACCACGAAGATCCCGTACGTCCGCGACCAGGTCACGAAGTTCTTCGCGCGCACCCCGCGCACCGATGTGAACCCCGAGGACGCGGTCGCCGTCGGCGCTGGACTGCAGGCGGCCGCCCTCGAGCGGATCCTCAAGGGCAAGTCGCCCTCGCAGGCTGCCGTGCCTGCCTCGTTCGCGGACGAGGACTCGTTCGGCGGCGACGGGATCGGCGAGACCGCGACCTATGCGCGCGAGGATCTCACGCTCGATCACGAGGACACCCAGACCCGCCCCGAGCCGAAGGTGTTGCCGGTCGCAGCGCGCCCGATCGACCGACCGGTCGAACGAGGCAAGCACCATGACGTGTTCGAGGCCCTGACGCCCCAGCCTCCGCCGCCAAACGCGCCGGTGATCGGGCGCATCACGAAGGTCAAGCCGCCTGCGCGCACCGTCGTCGGAATGCCGATCGTCGGGGCACCGCCAGCGACGCCGCCCGCAACGCCAAAGACCGCGCGACTCGCGACGGTGCAGCGTCCGCCTGCCGTTCCGGCGGCACCCCCGCAGGCGAAGACGCTGATGATCGAGCGGCCGAGCTCGCAGCACTCGACGGTGATCGTCGACACCGATGCGCTCTCGCCGGCCGCAACGGCGCCCGGCATGGGCATGCGTGGCGACGAGCATCTCGATCTCGACGACGATTTCGGATTTCCGAACCTGACCACCGACAAGGGCTTCATCGATCTCGACGACATGTCGCCATCGACCACCGCGCGAGGCTTCGATGCGCCCGCTCCGCAGACCACGCCGGTCATGCCGGCCCAGCGCCCGCCGCAGCCGCGCTCTGCCTCGCCGTCCCAGTCGCCGCACATGCGCACGCTGACGCCCGGGGCTATCCCTGCGCCGCGCGGCGCGTCACCGTCGACTCCGCCACCGTCGCAGTTCAAGTCGACGCTGACGCCCGAGGAGAAGCCGCGCCCGCCCGCGCCGTCACCGTTCCCGGCGCCCGTCATGCCGCTCGAGCACATGCCGATGCCGTCGTCGGTGCGCAACGCGCCGCCCACGTCGCCGGTCGTTCTCGACGTCACGCCGCGCGGCCTCGGGATCGGGACCGTCGCGGGATTTTGCGAGGAGTTGATTCGCCGCAACTCGCGCGTTCCGACGGAGATGCGCAAGCTGTTCACGACGTCACGCGACGATCAGGATGCGGTGCGCATCATCGTCGTGCAGGGCGAGTCACGTCGCATGCAGCAGAACACGGTGATCGCGGACCTGCGCCTCGAGCGCTTGCCGCGCCGCCCGCGTGGCGAGACCTCGATCGAGGTCACGTTCATGCTCGACGCCAACGGCATCCTGCAGGTGAGCGCACGCGATGCGCAGACCGGTCAGGAGCAGCGGGCGTCGCTCGACATCATCGGCACGATCCCGCAGGAGGATGTGTCGGCGTCGCGCGAGCGTCTGCAGGCACTGCGTCGCTGACCGAGGCGCGAGGCGCAAGGCGCAAGGCGCGAGGCGCAAGGCGCAAGGCGCAAGGCGCAAGGCGCAAGGCGCAAGCGTGTCCAAGATGGAACGCCAAGGCGCCAAGATCGAAGAGAGATCGCCAGAGAGGTGTGTTCACCACTCCATCACTCTTTGGCGATCGCTACCTGGCGCGCAGAGCACCCCGTGTGGAGAAAGTTTCCCCTCTCTGGCGATCTCTCTCTCAACTTGGCGCCTTGGCGTTCCATCCGGTGCGCGAATGGTCCGCGAATCGTCCGCGGATGGTCCGTGAATGGTCCGCGAATGACGCGATGACGCGATGACGCGATGACGCGATGACGCGAAGCGGGTGAGTTACTCGCCGCCCTCTTCGGGATCGCTCGAGGTCTTTTTCGTCGCGCCGCGCGTACCCTTCGGGGCCTCGGCAGGTTCCTTCGCGTCGTCCTTGGAAGCGCCGGCATCCGCGCCGCCACCCTCACCCTCGCACCAAGGCATCTTGATCGCCTTCTTCTCCTGGAGAGTCTTGGCGTCGAGGACACCGAGCTCGCCGAGACGATCGCCGCGGAGCAGGACCAGGAAGTTCTTCGCACCAGCGACAGCCGTTGCGCCCATCAAGTGACCGGAGAGCGCCTCGACGCTACCCCTGCACTTGTCGCCGACCTTGTCGCCGTCGTGCCAGAACGCATCGAGCTCGGCCGCCTTGCAGGCGGGCTTCTTCGCGTTGCGCACGAGCTTGCTGCGCTTGCCGTCGGCAACCTCGACGACGGTCATCGTCTCCATGCCACGCTCGGCGACACCGAGGCGAGCCTTGTCGAGGACCGAGACCGAGCCCTTGTAGGTCGACAGCGGCTTCTCTTCCTTGCCGCCGAGGCTGAGCACGGGGCCCAGCTGCGTACCGTCGGTCTTGAACATCCACAGGGCGGCGTTCGCGCCTTCATCCTGACCCTCGACCGCGACGGCCGCGCCGACGAAGTAGATGTTGATCGGGTTGTTCGTGACGCCCTTGTCACCCTTGATGGTGAAGCTGGACTCGTGGTCCTTGGTGTCCGCGTCGAACAGGTGGACGTCGTCGCCCACGAGCACGGCGACCTTCTTGCTCTCGGCGTCCCACGCGATGTGACCGGTGGTGGCGTCGGACTTCGCTTCGGCCGGCAGGCAGAAGCCGCGGGCGCACTTGCCGTCGAGGGAGACCGGGTAACCGCGGCCCGGCAGTGCCTCGGGCGCCTTGTAGGTCAGCCCACCGGTGGCGAGGTCGATCTTCCAGCAACCGACCGGACCGAGCAGGCGCTCCTTGTTCGTGTCGATGGCGCAGACCAGGGCGTCCTGTCCACTGGCGGCAAGCTCGAGGCGAGGAGCACCCTCGTCCTTGAGGCCCGGCGGCAGGCAGGCGGAACCATCTGGGACGATCTTCTGGGCCGCGGCGAGGCGCTTCTCGGCGCGATCCTCCTCGGTCTCCTTCTTCTCGACCGCAACTTCCGTCTTGGCTTTCTTGGGCTTCTTGGCGGTCTTCTTACCGCCTCCGCCACAAGCCGCGAACGCAAGACTCGACACCCCGACGAGGACGTAGCCACGCATGCCCACGTTGTACGATCGCAAGGGGGCTGATACAAGGATTCGGGTGACACGCCGCGTCCAGATCGAGCGCAACACGAAGGAGACGCAGATTCGCGTCTCTCTCGACCTCGATGGCACCGGCCAGCGGTCGGTCAAGACGCCGGTCCCGTTCCTGACGCACATGCTCGACGCCTTCGCGCGGCACGGCATCTACGACCTCGATGTCGCTGCCACCGGGGACATCGAGATCGACGGCCACCACACCGTCGAGGACATCGGGCTGGTCCTGGGCAACGCCTTCGAGCAGGCCCTCGGGGACCGGGCCGGCCTGGTCCGCTACGGGTCTGCGACCCTCCCCATGGATGAGGTCCTGGTCACCTGTGCAGTCGACTTCTGCGGACGCCCGGCCTTCGTGTGGAAGGTGGCCGGCCTCGAAGGCAAGTGGATCGGGGACTTCGACTGCGAGCTGGCCAAGGAGTTCTTCGCGGCGTTCGCCACGCGGGCTCAGTGCAACTTGCACGTCAACGTCCACTACGGCGGCAACGCGCACCACATGATCGAGTGCATCTTCAAGGCATTCGCCCGCGCAACGGATGCGGCGACGCGCATCGACCCGCGCCTCGGGGGTGCGATTCCGTCGACCAAGGGTACGCTCACGGAGTGATCGCGATCCTCGACGTGTGCTCCGGCAATCTGCGCTCGGTCGAGCGTGCGCTGGCACACGTGGGTGCAGACGTCGTGGTCACGCGCGACCCCGATATCGTCCGTAAAGCGGACAAGCTGGTGGTGCCCGGCCAGGGCGCGTTCGGCATGTTCGTGCGCGGGCTTGCCGAGCGCGGCCTCGGCGAGGCGCTGCGCGAGCAGATCAGGCGGGGCACGCCCTACCTCGGCATCTGTCTCGGCCTTCAGATCTTGTTCGACTCGAGCGAGGAGGGTGAAGGCACGGGCCTTGGCCTCCTGCGCGGCAAGGTCACGCGGCTCGCGCCCGGCGATCCGACGCTCAAGATCCCGCACATGGGGTGGAATCCCGTGCACGTCCGTCAGCCGGTGCCCGGGCTGGCCGAGGGTGATCACGTCTACTTCGTGCACTCCTTTCGCGTCGAGCCCGCCGATCCGAGCGTGATCGCGGTCGAGGCGACTCACGGCGTGACGTTCTGTGCCGGTATTCGCAAGGACAACCTCCTCGCGGTGCAGTTCCACCCGGAGAAGAGCCAGGCGATCGGCCTGCGCGTCCTGCGTGCGTTCAGCGAGGCTGCATGAAGCTCTATCCCGCGATCGACCTCCTCGGTGGCAAGGCCGTGCGTCTCGAGGAGGGCCGCCGCGATCGCGCGACCGTATTCCACGACGATCCACCGCAGCTCGTGGCCGAGCTCACGCGGGGTGGTGCCGACCGGCTGCACGTCGTCGACCTGGACGGCGCCTTCGCGGGGTCGCCGCAGCAGACCGAGCTCATCCGGCAGATCGTCGCGACATGCCCGCTCCCCGTCGAGGTGGGCGGCGGCATTCGCGACCGCGCCGCGATCGATGCCGTGATCTCGCTCGGCGCGGCCTTCGTGGTGCTCGGCACTGCGGCCGTGCGCTCGCCCGCGCTCGTCGAGGAAGCGTGTCGCGCCTATCCGGGGCGCATCATCGTGGCCGTCGACGCACGCGATGGCATCGTCGCTGTCGACGGCTGGACCGCGAGCAGCAATGTCACCGCGATCGAGCTCGGCCAGCGTGCCGCAGGTTGGGGCGCGGCCGCGCTGCTCTACACCGATGTCTCGCGGGATGGCCTGCACGTCGGGCCCAACGTCGAGGTCACCGCGCAGCTCGCGCGTGCCGTGTCGTGCGAGGTGATCGCCTCGGGCGGTGTCGGCAGCCTCGACGACCTCGTCGACCTGCGCGATGCCGGGATCGCCGCCGTCGTCGTGGGTCGCGCGATCTACGATCGACGGTTCACCGTCGAGGAGGCTGCTTCGGTCGCTCATGCCGCGATGGCCGGCGGCGACGGCCAGGACTGATCGCATGAGCCTCGCCCGTCGCATCATCCCGTGTCTCGACGTCAAGGACGGTCGCGTCGTCAAAGGCATCAACTTCGTGGAGCTTCGCGATGCCGGCGATCCCGTCGAGCAAGCGGCTGCCTACGAGCGCCAAGGTGCCGACGAGCTCTGCTACCTCGACATCTCCGCATCACCGGAAGGCCACTCGACGATCGTCGACATCGTGCGCCGCACCGCCGACCAGGTGTTCATGCCGCTCACCGTCGGTGGTGGCGTGCGCTCGGTCGCCGATGCCGAGCGCCTCCTCGAGGCCGGTGCCGACAAGATCGCAGTGAACACCGCGGCGATTCGCAACCCGCAGCTCGTCGCCGAGATCGCCGGCCGCTTCGGCAACCAGGCGCTCGTCGTCGCCGTCGATGCGAAGCGTCGCGACGGTGGCTGGGAGGTTTTCAGTCACGGTGGCCGCACCCCCGAGGGTCTCGATGCACTCGCGTGGTGTCGTCAGGTCGCGGACCTCGGTGCGGGCGAGCTGCTGCTGACCAGCATGGATCGCGATGGCACCGGCAAGGGCTACGATCTCGAGCTGCTCCGCGCGGTCACGACGTCCGTCTCGATCCCCGTGATCGCCTCGGGCGGTGTCGGTGTGCTCGCCGATCTCGCCGATGGGCTCGTCGCGGGTGCAGATGCCGTGCTCGCCGCGTCGATCTTTCACTTCGGCAAGCACACGATCGGCGAGGCGAAGGCATTCCTCGTCGAGTGCGGCCTCGCGATGCGGCCCTGAGTTAGGCTGACGGCGGGATGAGCTACTCGGGCACGCAAGTCTACTTTCCGTCGGACATATCGGCCGCGGTGCTTGCGGCGGCCCTCGTCGAGCACTTCGAGTCGGTAACGATCGAGGCGACCGGTGATGATTACCGCGTGACGCTCGACGACCGCGTACTGCGACTCGCGCGCGATGCCGGGGCGCACGTTCCCGAGGAGGCCGTCTGGCTGGGTCGCGCGGCCCCGGTGGCCACGCAGGAGGCACTGGCGCGAATGAAGCTGCGCTTCGAGATCGTGCCCGACGATCCGCGCGTCGATCCCGACGACATCTACAACACGCTGCTGATGACCTTTGAAGCGCTGCGAGCCCTTCCGGGCGCCATCGGCCACGACCCGTTCGATGGATCACTCTTTCATCAACCGGCGAGCACCGCGAAGACGGCCCCAGCCACCCAGGCGGCCAAGATGAAGGCGACGAAGAAGAAGACGGCGTCGAAGAAGACGGCGACGAAGAAGAAGACGGCGACGAAGAAGACGGCGACGAAGAAGACGGCGACGAAGAAGACGACGGCGTCGAAGAAGACGGCGACGAAGAAGACGACGGCGTCGAAGAAGACGGCGTCGAAGAAGACGGCGACGAAGAAGACGACGGCGTCGAAGAAGACGGCGACGAAGAAGACGACGAAGAAGACGACTCAGAAGACGACGAAGAAGACGACGAAGAAGACGACGAAGAAGACGACGAAGAAGACGGCGTCGAAGAAGACGACGAAGACGACGCCCGCGAACAAACGACGTGCGCGATGATCCGCCGCTGGATCTATCGCGACGATGCTCCTGCCGCATGGCGACTCGCGCTCGCTGACGACAGGACCTTCACGTTCGTCCAGAGCGTCTACGCGGGCGATGACGGCTTCGAGAATGTCGCATCCGGTCGCTGGGAGCAGCGCGCAACCGACTTCGTTCTCACGGCAACCGAATCGGACTGTGGGCTCCTGCCCGTCGGCGAGGAAGCACCACTGCGCAGCGAGGGTGTTGCGGTGTGGCTACGCGGCAGCCGGCTCGATCCCGACCTGCCGATGCGTTACGTGTCCGCCGAGGAGAAGGAGCTGTGGACTCTCGACCACCAGCTCACCCTCGACCGCGACGGACGCTTCACGCTCGTGCGGATCGCGGCCGGCGCAGCCGGCAATGGCGAGACGCGCCAAGCCGGCACCTGGACTCTCACCGCCGATGCCGTCGAGCTTCAGCCGGAAGATGAGCTGGCCGTAAAGCTCGCCCGCCTCGATGGCGATGCACTCGACCTCGCGGGCTCGCGCCTCGAACCCGTCGACTGACCGAACCGACGATGGCGCGTGACAGACCACTCATAGCGTCGGCGTCCGGTACATGGACAGCAGGCCCGAGTTGTTGTGCACCTTACGTCTCCGAACGTCCTCATGATGTTCGCGGAGTCCGGTACACGGACAACGGGCCCGGGTTGTTGTGCACCTTACGTCTCCGAACATCTTCATGATGTTCGGGATGAAACCGCGGCTAGAAGGACCCGGAAGCGACGGCACCCGTCGGTCCGATGCCGAGCTGCAGTGAGCCCTCGGACTCGCCGCGTCCCTCGGTCATGAAGAAGTAGGTACCGACGGCGACACCCGCGATCGCGAGACCGAACCCGATGTCCGCGAAGAGCGAGAACCGATCGCCGGACGACCGCGCATCGGCGAGCATGGGATCGTCGGGCGTCACGCCTGCGAGTCGCGCGCGCGCGTCGAAGTCCGATTCGCGGCGCAGGGCGAGCACGCTGAACACGGTGCCGGTGACAACCGCGGCACCCGCCGCTGCGCCGGCGATGACCGTGCGGCGACGGTTGTCGGGGCGGAGCTTGCCGAGGCGCAGCTTGGCGCGTGAGTCCTGGGCGAACTCCGCGTTCGTCCGGTAGGGACGATAGCCGGAGATCTTGACCTCGATCCTGTGCGCGCCGATCGGCACCTCGAGCGGCGCTGCGAGCGGCGCTGTGCCGACGGGCTTGTCGTCGACGTAGATGCGAGCACCGGACGGTGCACCGGCCAGCTCGACGAGCGTACCGATCGGTGGGAGCGAGACGTCGAGGCGATAGCCTGCCGGGCGATCGACGGGGATATCGAGCTTGGCGTCGTGATGGCCCGCGAATTTAGCGACGAGTACGTGCGCGCCAGGCGGGATCGCGATGCCACCAGATTCGAGCACGATCGGCTCACCGTCGAGCGTGAGCGTTGCGCCGGCAGGCTCGACCGCGATCGGCAGGAGCGGCACGAGCGCGATCTCGAGATCGACCGGCTTGCCTTCACGCGCGATGATCTCGCGCTTGGTGGTCGCGTGACCGGCGAGCGACAGCACGAGCTCGTGCGTGCCCGGCTTCAGCGGCTCACCGGTGTAGGCGTTACCATCGATGAAGACGCCCGCACCCTCGGGCGTGACGCGCAACGCGAGCGCAGAGGGCTGCTCGACAAGCGCGACCGCGAACTTCGTGGTGGTGCCCTTCGCAACCGCAACACGCCCCGTCCAGCGATCGAAACCGGCGCGCTCGGCGATCACCTTGTAGTCGCCCGGCAGCAGCGGGCGATTGCATGGCGCTGTGCAGAACGGTCCAGCACTCTTGGTGTCGAGATAGATCGTCGCGTCGGTGTTGGCGGTGAGATCGATGAAGGTCGTCTTGACCGGCCCCAGCGAGCTCAGAATTTTTAGGGCCTGGCGCTTGTTCGCACCAACGGCACCCGCGTCGATGTAGGCCTGATACGCGACGAGCGCACCCGCGTAATCGCGCTTCTTGAGCAGGAGGATTCCACGCAGCTGCAGCAGCTTGAGGTCCTTGGCATCGATCGCGAGGCCCTGATCCACGAGCTGGAGCGCGGCATCGTTGTCATCGTCGGCCGCGAGCTTCGCCGCAGCCTTGTATTTCTCGACTGCCTGCTCGTTCGGCGCAGCAGAGGCGATACCCGAGGCGATACCCGACGCGAAACACAAGGTCGCGATCACCCGACGCATTGACCCAGTGTACTCGATTGTCTCGTCGACAGCGCTCGCGTTACCCTCGTTGCTTGCGAGTTTGCACGCAGTGCAAGAGTCTGCTGAGCGACGAAGTCGCCACGTGCCCTGCCGACGGCGCAGCGGCCGACCTGGTCGAGACGCTGCCGCCCGGCGCCCAGCTCGGTAGCTACAAGATCGACAAACTCCTGGGCGAAGGCGGCATGGGTTTCGTCTACGAGGCGACGCACCAGGGACTCGGCCGCCGTTGCGCGATCAAGATCTTGCGCTCGGAGCTGTCGCGACAAGGCCACGTGGTCACGCGCTTCCTGCAGGAGGCGAAGGCCGTCAACGTCATCGATCACCCGAACATCATCAACGTCTATGACTACGGCGAGGCCCCCGGCGGCAACGTCTTCTTCGTCATGGAGTACCTCGAGGGCGAGACCCTCGACGACTTGATGATGAAGCGTGGTCCGTTGCCGCTCACGCTCCTCCTTCCCCTGTTCACACAGATCGCGAAGGCGCTCGCAGCCGCGCACGCGAAGCAGATCGTGCACCGCGACCTCAAGCCGCCCAACGTGTTCGTCATCGCACGCGAGGACAACCCGTTCTTCATCAAGCTCCTCGACTTCGGCATCGCGCAGCTCCGCGGCGAGGGCGAGGTCAAAGGATTGACCGTCGCCGGCACGGTGATGGGAACGCCCGATTACATGAGCCCGGAGCAGGTCTCGGGTCTCGCGATCGACGCACGCACGGACGTGTGGGCGATGGGCGTGATGATGTACCAGGCCGTCACCCATCGGATGCCGTTCCAGGGCGAAGGGTTCCTGCAGCTCGCCGCGCAGATCCTGCAGGACTCGCCACCGCCGCCGCGACAGCTCAATCCGTCGATCCCCGTCGAGCTCGAGAAACTGATCACGAGCTGCATGGAGCGCAACGTCGCGGATCGCTGCCAGTCGATCACGGAGCTGCTCGCAGGTCTCGAGCGAGTGAAGCGTGCGGCCAAGCTCGACGACGGCAACATCCTCGTCGAGGTCAAAGCGCTCGCCGGACCGTCTGCGCCGGTCGCACCGAGCTTGCGCAAGGTTTCGACCTCGCCCCCGCGAGTGGTCTCTCCGTCCGCGCCGAGCCACAGCGCGCCGGCGCCGACGCGCAACACCGGCCTGTTGATCGCGGGCGCCGTGATCGGCGTGGGACTGATTGGCGGCGTCGCGTACATGCTCGGTCGCGGCGACAAAGCGCCCGCGCAAGCGACGACGGCACCGGCGCCGACCGGCAGCGCCGCGACGGGCAGCGACACGACACCGGCGGGTAGCGGCAGCGCCGGGATGTCGATCAAAGAGGCGTTCGCGTCGAATGATCTGGTCATGCTTCGCGCCCGCGCCGGCGCCACGCTGCGCGAGGCAATCGGCTCCAAGACGCCCCAGGAACAGGGCCAAGCCGTCGACGCGATCGCCGCGGTCCGCGACGGCAAGACGGCACCGCTGCTCTATCACGCGCTCGACGGCAGCCCCGAGCTGCGGGTCAAAGCGGCGCGTGCTCTCGCGGCACTCGCGTTGCCCGAGTCCGCGGCGAAGCTTCGCGCGGCGCTCGCGCAGTCGGGTGACAAGGTGAAGGTCGAGCTCGCGGCGGCGCTGGTTCGCCTCGGCGACAACGACGCGGTCGCGATCCTCAAGCGCTCGCTGTCCGATCCGGGCATGCGCCTCGTCGCCGCTACCGCACTCGCCGAAATCGGCGACAAGTCCGGACAGCCGGCACTCACCGAGATCTTCGACGCGACACCGCCCGGACGCGAGCAATGGCTGCGCGCTGCACAGGCGCTCGTGAAGCTCGGCGACGCCAAAGCGCGCAAGGCGCTCGAAGCGGAGCTCGCGCAACCCGATCCACTGCGTGCAGCTGCGGCCGCGGAGACGCTGGTCGCCGCCGGTGACGAAAAGGCGAAGAACTACCTCGTGCGCGTCGCCGCGGATCCCGAGTACGTGCAGCGCGGTCGTGCGTCCGCGGCCCTCGCGCGCATTCGCGACCCGCGCGCGCTCGAGTGGGTGCCGACCGGTCTCAAGAGCGCGGATGTCGATGAGCGCGTGCTCGCCCTGTCGATCTGCGGGCTCCTCGATACGACGAACCACGATCGCGAGCTCGCCGCGCTCGCAACCGATGATCCCGATCGCAGCGTGCGCCTCACCGCGGCCGCTGCGCTCTTGTAACGGAGCCCCGATGACTGACGACAACAACAAGCCGACCGACGCCAATGCACCCGGCACGCTCGTCGGGACACCGACCTCGCCCAACAACGCGGCGAAGACCATGGTGCTCCCGTCGGGTGGCACCGGCGCGGGCCATGTTCCGAGTGGCCCCGGCGCGGCGACCATCGTGCTCGGCGCCAAGACTGAGGATCCACCGCAGAAGGGAGGCACGCTCGTGCTCGGCCCCAAGACCGAGCAGACGCCACCCGCCAAGGGCGGCACGCTCGTCCTCGGTCAAGACGACGACGAATACGCGGCGTACATCGGTCAGGAGCTCGCGGGCTATACGATCCAGCGCAAGCTCGCCGAGGGCGGCATGGGCGTGGTGTTCGAGGGCGTGCACGGCAAGATCGGCCGCCGCGGTGCGATCAAGGTGCTACGCCTCGAGTTCTGCCGGTCCAACGAGATCGTCGAGCGGTTCCATCAGGAAGCCCGCGCGGTGAACTCGATCCGCCACGAGAACATCGTCGACATCTACGAGATCGGTCGCGACAAGGACGGCCGCGCGTTCTTCGTGATGGAGTATCTCGAAGGCGAGCCGCTGTCCTCGCGCATCCGCCGCGGCGCGCTCAAGTGGAGCGAAGCGTTCCCGATGCTCGAGCAGACGCTGCGCGCGCTCAAGGCAGCGCACGACAAGGGCTTCGTCCATCGCGATCTCAAGCCCGACAACATCTGGCTCAAGTCCGTCGAGGGCGGCATCCAGGTCAAGCTGCTCGACTTCGGCATCGCGAAGCTCGTCGGAGGCGAAGGCGCCAAGGAGAAGCTGACGCGCACGGGCTCCGTGATCGGCACGCCCGATTACATGTCGCCCGAGCAGATCAACGGCTCCAAGGACATCGATCACCGCTCCGACATCTACGCGATGGGCGTGATCATGTACGAGATGTTCTCCGGCGTGACGCCCTTCCCCGGCGACACGCTGCAGGCCGTGATGACCGGCCACCTGTTCAACGAGCCCCCGCGCCTCGCGAACGTCCCACGCGATCTCGGAGTCCCCGCGCCGATCGCCGAAATCATCGAGCGCATGCTCGTCAAGGATGCGGACGCGCGCTACTCGAGCGTCGAGGACGTGCTCGCCGATCTGCGCGATGTGAACGCCCAGCGGCAGCCCGCGAAGGCGCGCACGCTCGACAAGCTGTCGCCCGCGCGCAAGACCACCACCGCGGCGGTCGCCACCACGACCGCGCCGCGCAGCAACAAAGGCCTGATCGCGATGGTCGCCGGCCTCGGCGTGCTCGCCGCAGGCGGTGTCGCCGCGTGGCAGCTCACGAAGACAGACAAGCCCGAGACGAACGCAGCGGTCTCGCAGCCCGCTCCGCCGCCGGTGGTCGCGCCCACACCCACCCCGGAAGCGCCCCCGCCTGCAGTGCTCGACTACGACGCGATCCGCAAGGACGCGCACACCACGCTCCGTGCATCGCTCGCGGAGGCCGAGCCGATCGCTCGCGTGCATGGCTCCGACGCGCTCGGCAAGATCAAGGATCAGCCGTCCGTCCCGGCACTGACGAAGCTCACCGAATCCGATCCGGATCCCGAGGTGCGCGGTCACTCGGCCGATGCGCTCGGCATGCTCGGCGCGACCGAGGTGATGCCGATGCTCGCGAAGCTCGAGAAGACGGCGCCGTCCGCGCTCAAGGTCTGGTACGCGTCCGCGCTCGGCCGTCTCGGTGACAAGGCCGCAAAGAAGCGCGTCTACGACTACGCGAAAGATCCGAACCTCACGATCGCATTCAAGGCCGGGCTCTCGCTCGCCGATATCAGCGAGCCCGGCGACAAGGATGCGATCAAGCGCCTGCGCACGCTCGCGTCGCGCGAGGCGGAGCTCAACAACATCGCCGCGTATGCCGGCGCGGTGATCCTCACCAAGCTCGCAGCACTGCGTGATCCGGACGCACGCAAGATCCTCTACACGATCCTCGAGTCGCGCGATGAAGGTGCGCAGCTCGCTGCCGCCGAGGGCCTCGCCCGGATCGGCGACGACGGCGGCAAGAAGGTCCTCGAGTCCGTGCTCGCGAACGAGAGCTCGCCGAATCGCCTCGTCGGTGCGGTCGCGTTGATCCCACTCGGCGAGTATGCAGGCTTCGACTTCATCACCACGAAGCTCGACGACAAGGATCTCGAGACGCGCCGCCTCGCTGCGCGTGCACTCGGCGACATCGGCGAGCCGAAGAGCTTGCCGGCACTGATCGCGATGCTCACCGACAAGAGCTGGCCGGTGCGTATTGCCGCCGCTGTCGCGATCGTCGCGATCGTCGGCCTCGATCCGCAGGTGCTCGCACAAGCATCGGTCGACTGGACCAGGTCCGCGCTCGCATCCCAGGACTGGGCCGTGCGCCAGGCAGCGGCCGGCGTGCTCGGCGACATGCCAGAGCGCGAGGCGGTTCCGCTCCTTGCCCAGGCGATCGCGGATCCCGAGCCGAAGGTCCGCGCGGCTGCCTCGCGTAGCGCGCGCAAGATGAAGGGCAACGCCGACGCCGCGACGCAGATCGCGAGCGCGACGAAGACCGAGAAGGATCCGACGGTCAAGGAGGAGCAAGTCAAGGCCCTCGGAGAGATCGGCAGCCCGGTCGCGCGCGACACGCTCGCCGCGATCTCGAACGAGCCCGGCCGCATCGGCGTGTTCGCCGCCGGTTCGCTGATCGCCGTCGGAGATCTCAGCGGTAACACCAAGCTCGAGGCCGCGATGGCCGACAAGAAGGTCGACATCCGGCTCGCCGCCGCAGAGTCCGCAATGGCCGCCGGCAACGTGATCGTGGTGCCGACGCTCAAGCTCGCGGTCGCCGACAAGGATTGGCTGGTTCGCTTCGCGGGCGCCGAGGGCCTCGCGCGCTACGTCGTCGAGAAGGCCACCGCGTTGCCCGTGCTCGAGATGGCGCTCGCCACCAAGGATCCGGCGATCCACGGCCGCGCGCTGTCGGCGCTGCTCTCGTTCGGCGAGAAGCTACCGACCAATCGCACGCCAGCCGAGATGCTCGACTCTGCGGATCCACGCGTGCGCCTCGCGGCGATTCCCGCGGTTCGCATGATGCCGGGCATCGAGGGCGTGCCGCTGCTGCGACGCATCGTGGCCGACTCGCAGCAAGACGTGCGGCGCAGCGGCGTCGATGCGATCGCGGTGATCGCGAAGACCGACAAGGCGCAGGCGATCAAGCTCTACAAGCCGCTCGTCGACGATGCCGATCCGGTGGTGCGGGCGAAGGTCCGCGGCCAGCTGTCGCGGCTCGTCGATCCGCTGCCAGGTCGCACGAAGATCGCGACGACGCCGATGGTTCCGGCGCCGCCGCCGGATGTCGACCCGCAGCAGCTGCTGAGGCTCGCCACCCAGGCATCGAGCGCGGCAACCCGCGAGCTCGAGGCGTCGATCAACGCGCTCGAGACCCGCACCGCCGAGATCGAGAAGACGATCGCGCAGGCGGCGACCGATGACACGACGGTGGACCGGGTCAACAAGCTCGCCAATCACGTCGATCAGATGCTCGCGTCGCTCGATGCGGAAGCCGCCAAGGCAGACGCGGCGGCCAAGGCTGTGGCGGACGCGGCGGCCACCAGCCCCGATGCCGCGACCGCGAAGCTCGCGACGGATGCGCAGGCCGCGGCCAAGTCCGCACGCGACAAGGTCGGCGCGATGAAGACGAGGGCAGAGGCCGCGTCGAAGGCCGCGCGCGACTTCGCGAAGGCGGAGACGACGGACGTCACGATGTTCCTCGCGGCCGCCGATGCGGCGCTCGCCTCGGGCAACCTCGACGACGCCAGGCGCGCGCTCGACAAGGCCGCCGCGCAGCTGAAGGCGGCAGGCGCGAAGAACGCAGGCATCGAGTACTCCTACGGCCAGCTGTATGACAAGCAAGCCGCGCGCGAGGCGGACAGCGCGAAGAAGAAGGCGCTGCTCGAGCGAGCGCTGCAGTCGTATCAGCGGTTCGCGAAGGCGGGCACCGGTGGACGCGTGAAGCGCGCCAACGACCGCGCCTCGGAGATCGCTGAAGAGATCAAGGAGCTCGCCACACCGTGAGATGCGCAGCTGTATTTGCGATCCTGCTCGCCGGTTGCCAGACCGTCGTCGAGTTCGAGACCCCGCGCGAGCGCGGCGAACAGTGCGCCGACGGCATCGACAACGATGACAACGGCGCGGTCGACTGCGTCGATGGCGGCTGTCTCGGCGAGCCCAACTGCCTTGGCTGTGGCGATGGAACGATGGGCCTCTACGAGGAGTGCGACGACGGCAACCTCGATCCGAACGACGGCTGCAACGAGGCGTGCCGGATCGAGATCTGCGGCGACGGCGTCACGAACCCCGGCGAGGCCTGCGACGACGGCAACGAGGACAACACCGATGGGTGCGTGACCGGCTGCCAGCTCGCCGCGTGCGGCGATGGGTTCCAGCGCGTCGGCGTCGAAGCCTGCGACGACGGCGGCACTGCCCTCAACGACGGCTGCAACGCGAGCTGCGTGGTCGAGCGCTGTGGCGATGGCGTGCCGCAAAGTGGCCCGCAAGTGTTCGGCGTCGAGTTCCTGTGGCTCGCATCGAGCTGCACGACCCCACGTGAGATTCAGTTCTCGGTCAACGGTGAGAGCGTGAACGCGATGCCGACCGATGCGACCTGTAGTTGCAATCCAGGCAGCTTCCAGCAGTTCGGAACCGAAATTCCGCCGCTGGCCAACGGTCTCGCCGACATCACGGTGGACTACTCGGGGGCGGATCAGTACCTCGCGTGGGCCGTCGTGCGCTTTCTGGATCAGGTCTCGGCAACCGAGATCGTGATCTACGAGGGCACACCTGGCGCCGCCGCGGCCCGGGCAACGAGCATGTGCACCGGCGGATTCAACGAGAACGTTCCCGCCATCACGGTGAGCCGACCGGTGCCCGTGTTCGAGGAGTGCGACGACGGCAACACGAACCCCAACGACGGCTGCGACAACACCTGCAGGGAGTTCAACCCATGACCACGCGCGTTGTACTTGGTTGTGTGGTCGCACTCGGCGCGTGCGGCGATGCCGTCGGCACGAGCATCGTCGAGTCCGCACTCGATGTCACGAATGGCAGCTTCGAGGCCAACGACTACTCGGGGTGGACGTTGCTGGGGAGCTCGGCAGAGCCGACGGCCAGCACGTTCGGTCTCGCGGCCGATGGCCTGACGATCAATGCCGGCGAGAGCGCGTTCGACCATGACGATAAGGTCGCGGTCGCCCAGAATTCGCCCGGTCTGCCGGTGACCTACAACGCCACGGACGGCAACCTCGTCGCGTTCCTGCTGCAGAACGCTCCCGAGACGCAGCGCATGTATCAGCGGGTGACGCTGCCGACGTGCGGCTCGTTCGTGCGCTGGGACATGGCCTATGAGAGCCATGCGGCGTTCAGCGTCGCAAGCCAGTTCATCGCGATCAACATTCGCGATGAAGCCGACACGATCCTCGCGACACCGTTCAAGACGATGGGCGGCAATCCGCTCGTGGTCGCCGCGATGACGGAGTTCGAGGTCGACCTGTCGGCGTTCGACGGCCAGATGGTCGGGCTCGACTTCGAGGTCTCGGCACCGTCGCCGCTCGACGTTGCGCTCGATCGAATTCGCATCGAGTGTGACAACCCGCCCATCGTCACGCCGTCGATTCCGAGCCACGATTTCGGCGGCATCATGGTCGGCTCGACGAGCGCAGCGCAGTCGATCGATCTGAGGAACACCGGCGCATCGGACCTCACGATCTCCGCGATCTCGGCGCTTCCGCCGTTCACCGTGACAGGCCCGACGCTACCGATCACACTTCCCATCGGCGACAGCACCACGATCATGGCGACCTTCTCGCCAAACAGCGAGGGGCAGGCGCTCGGCGAGATCACGATCGAGTCCGACGACCAGAACAGCCCGACCACGATTTCCCTCGCCGGAGAAGGCCTTCCCCCGATCGTCGGGATCGGGGTCTCGCAGCTCGACTTCGGTGGCCAGCGCGTGGGCACGACGTCCGGGAGCCAGATCGTGAGCGTGACGAACAATGGCGGTGTGGACGTCACGATCAGCTCGGTGACGGCGGCCGCGCCGTTCGCCGTGGTCCAGCCGACGAACATCACGATCGCGCCGTTCGATTCGGCGCAGTTCGAGGTCACGTTCGCGCCGACCGCGCCCGGTGCGGCACTCGGGGACCTCGTGGTGACGAGCGACGCGGCCGGAAGCCCGACCTCGATCCCACTGACCGGCTTCGGCATCCTCGGCTCGCTCGAGGTCTCGCCGGCAGCGCTCGTCTTCGGCGACGTGCGCGTCGCGCTGCAGAGTACGTCTCAGCCGCTGACCGTGCAGAACACGGGCGATGGACCGATCACGATCACCGGCATCACGGGCCCCGGCATCGCCGTCGATGGAGCGGCGTTCCCGGTCAGCCTGCTGCCCGGCGCCGAGCTGACCTTCGAAGTCACGTTCACGCCGTCAACGGCCGGTCCGATCACCGGCACGCTGTCGATCATGACCTCCACCGGGAACACCCAGGTCCCGGTGTCCGGCACCGCGGTGGCGGAGGGACTCGTCGCCGATCCGGCGGTGATCGACCTCGGCAGCATCCTCGCCGGAGAGGCGACGAACTCGTTCACCGTGACGCTCACCAACATCACGAGCGCCCCGCTCGCAATCGAGACCATCGACGTCGGCGACGATCAGTTCGTGATCGATCCCGCGCCGCCCACCACCCCGATCTTGCCGGGCGCGAGCATCGAGTTTGGCGTTCGCTTCGTTCCCGATGGCGAAGGCGACGCAGCGTCGACGCTGACGGTCGTGCTGCAGGGCGCGTCGGACAGCGACGTCACGATCGCGGTCTCGGGCGACGGCTTCGTCGAGTCCGGGTGCTGCAGCGCGAACGGCCAGTCGTCATCGGTATGGCTCGCACTCGCGACGCTTGTCGCGCTACGCAGGCGCCGCCGGCCGCGCGCACCCGTGCGCTGACTGTCCGAGATTCGGACAGTCCGAACTCCGGACAATACAGCGCGTCTGTCCGGTTTCCGGACATTGTGTCAGCGCCGGCGACGCGAGATGAGCAACACCAGCGCCGCAAGCCACGCGGCCGCGAGCGGCGAGCTGCCGCCGCCGGTATCGCAGCAGCCGCCCGCACCGTCGTCGCCGCCGTCGAGACCAGCGTCGCCGTTGTTGCCGCCGCCGGGACCCGCGTCGGACATCGCGGCGCCGACGCAGACATTTGCCTCGCATGACTCGTCGGACTCGCAGTTGCCGCACGAGCCGCCGCAGCCGTCGTCGCCGCAGGACTTTCCGCTGCACTGCGGCGTGCAATCGCAGCCCGCGCCGGTCGCTGGACGCGTCGAATCCCAGTCCGCACACGAACCGGCCGGACCAATGCCAAGCGATCCGGTCGTTGGATACGTGACGATCGTGCCGGCCGAGTCCTTGAACAGGAAGAAGTAGCGATGGCAGCCCGTCGCGACCGTGGTGAGCGTCGCCCGGTACGCGCCGTTCGTGACGCTGCCGCGCTGCAGCGACATCGCGCTGCACGTGCCGTCGACGTTCACCAGCGCGGACATCGGGCCCGCGGTGTCGTACCAATTTGCCCACGCCTCGACGCTCGCCGACTGGCGAGGGTAGTGCGAGCCGCTCGGGATCTTCTCCATCGTGCCGCCGGCGCCGAAGTCGCCGACCGCCTGGCCCGCGCCCTTGCCAAAGCCGACGCTGGGCCCGGTCTTGAGCAGGTGCCAGCGGTGGCCGTTGGTCGGCGGTCCCTGGTCGTACGCGCACGTGGTCTTGTTGAAGTCCTCGTACAGCCACTGATAGAACGCGCCGTTCGGGTCGCTGCCCGACGCGATGATCTCGCCGTTGGTGCCCTGGCCGAACAGGCCGACCCGCACATTCCAGGCCGTGGCCGGGCCGGTCGTGCACGCGCAGCTCGCGGCGCCCTGGCACGAGCCCGGGTAGAGCGCGTCGATGTTCGCGACGACCGCGCATGTCGAGTCGTGGCCGAAGTAGCCCTGCGCCGCCATCTCGTCGGAGTGGAACCGAGCCGCGCGGTTGAGCTTCTCGTTCCACAGGGCCGGCGCGGTCGGCGTGTAGCAGGCACCCTCGGCACAGTTGCCGTTGGGGCACGCCGCCATCTCGACCGACGGCTCGGCACGGGCCCGGTTCGTCCACTGGTGCATCACGCGCTCGGCCCAGTTCGGGAAGCCGTTCACGGCCTCGCCGTTGGCAAACGCCTGGCCACTGGCGAGCGACAGCCCCGCCACGACAATCGCCGTGATCCGCCTCATGCAGCTATCTTCTCAGAGGATCTGGTGAAGTTGACAGCGAGATCCGCGCCGGTGAACGTAGGGCGTGCTCGAGCCAACCTATGACGATCGCGGGCTGGTGCCATGCATCGTGCAGGACGCCGAGCGCGGTGCGGTGCTGATGCTCGCGTGGATGAACGCCGATGCGCTGCGTCTCACGCGCGAGACCGGCATCGTTCACTTTTGGTCGCGCTCGCGACAATCGCTGTGGAAGAAGGGCGAGACCAGCGGCCACACGCTCGCGCTCGTCGAGCTGCGCATCGACTGCGATACCGACGCGATCCTGGTGCGCGCGAAGCCCGCGGGCCCGACGTGTCACACCGGCACGACCGCGTGCTTCTTTCACCGCGACGACGGTCCCGACGATGACGGCGTGCCAGCGGTCACCGTGCTCGAGCAGCTCGATCGCGTGCTCGCGGCGCGGCGTGACAGCGCGAGCGGGGAGAAGAGCTATACCCGGTCGCTGCTCGACAAGGGCATGCCGAAGATCCTCGAGAAGATCGCCGAGGAGAGCGGCGAGCTCGCGGCGGAGCTGCCGAGCGGGCCCGATGACAGAGTGGTGTCGGAGACTGCCGATCTTCTGTTTCACGTCATGGTCGGTCTCACCGCACGCAAGATTCCCGTCGAGAAGGTCCTGGCCGAGCTCGCGCGCCGCTTCGGCACGAGCGGTCACACCGAGAAGGCCGCGAGGCCGCCGAAGTCGTGATCGATCTGCTCGCACCCGGCGGTGGCCTCGCGCGGGCCATCCCGTACTACGAAGATCGCGCCGAACAGCGTGCGATGTCCGCGGCCGTCGCGCGAGCACTCGATGACTCGCGGCCGCTGATCGTCGAGGCGGGTACGGGCACCGGCAAGACGCTCGCGTATCTCGTGCCCGCGCTGCAGTCGGGCAAGCGAGTCATCGTCTCGACGGGAACGCGCGCACTGCAGGACCAGATCGCGCGACACGACATCCCGCTGCTGCGAACGATCTTGGCGCGGCCGTTCAACGCGGTCGTGCTCAAGGGCGTCGGCAACTACCTGTGCCGGCGCCGGCTCGCCGAGGCGCAGTCGCGCGCGAGCGAGACCGGCCGGGCGGAGCTGCTATCGCTTGCCGACTGGTCGGAGACCACCGACACCGGTGATCGCTCCGAGGTCGAGTGGCTCGCCGAGGCGGCGCCGCTGTGGACCGAGGTCACGACGACCCCCGACGCGCGCATCGGCCCGCGCTGCCCGTACTTCGAGCGCTGCTTCGTGACGCAGGCGCGCCGTCTCGCCGAGAAGGCGGAGCTGATCCTCGTCAATCACCACCTCTACTTCGCGGACCGCGCGCTACGAGCGGCGCATCCGGGCGCCCGCGTGCTGCCCGATCACGACGCGGTGATCTTCGACGAGGCGCACCAGCTCGAGGACGTCGCGACCGAGCACTTCGGTGCACGCGTCTCGACGCACAAGCTCGCGCAGCTCGTTCGCGACGCGCACCTGTCGATGTCGCGCATGCCGCTGTGGACCGGGCGCGCTGCCGACGACGTGATCAACGCGGTCGAGCGCAGTGGCCTGTCGCTATTCGCACTCGTGCGCGCTGCGATCCTCCAGTCCGCAAACGGCGAGCCGCGCGTGCCGCTGCCCGAGGGCCTGTTCGAGCATCCCGAGCGCCAGACCGCGTGGTTCAAGCTCGACAGCGCACTCGAAGAGCTCGCCCGCGCGGCCGAGGCCGAGAGCGAGCCGCCGCCCGACGAGGAAGACAACGCCGATGCCGGTGCCCGCGCCAGTCTCGTGGGCCTGGCGCGCCGGGCACGCGAGGTCCGCAACGACCTGGCCACGATCGCCGAGGCCCGCCAGCGCAGCCACGTGTACTGGGGCGAGACGCGCGCGACGGGAACACTGCTATCGGCCTCGCCGATCGAGGTCGGCGATCTCGTGCGCCGCTACATCGTGAACGGCGGACCGACGCCGATCTTCACCAGCGCGACGCTCGCAGCGGCCGGTGACTTCTCGTATCAGCGCACGCGCCTCGGCCTCGACGATCCAAACAGCTGCGACGAGCTGATGGTGCCGTCGCCGTTCGACTACGCGAAGCAGGCGATGCTCTATGTCCCCCGCGACCTGCCGCCGCCCGCCGACGACGGCTTCTCGGCCGCGGCCGCGGCGCGCACGCTCGAGCTGCTCGAGATCACGAAGGGCCGCGCGTTCCTCCTGTTCACCTCGCACCGCGCGCTCCGCGATGCCGCGACGAGGCTCGCCGGCCTGCCATATCCCAAGCTCGTGCAAGGCGATGCCCCGCGCGCGACGCTGATCGATCGCTTCAGGTCTACCTCCGGCGCCGTGCTGCTCGGGACGGCCTCGTTCTGGGAGGGCGTCGACGTGCCGGGCGATGCGCTCAGCCTCGTCGTCATCGACAAGCTGCCGTTCTCGCCCCACACCGACCCACTCACCGCCGCCCGGATGCAGGCGTGCGCCGATGCGCAGCGTGACCCGTTCCAGACCATCCAGCTGCCAGCCGCCGCGCTGGCGCTCAAGCAGGGATTCGGACGGCTGATTCGCAGGCGCGATGACCGCGGCATCGTCGCGATCCTCGACTCGCGCATCGTGACGCGGACCTACGGCAAGACCTTCATCGAGACCCTCCCCGCCGGGCTCCCGCGCACATCTGCGATCGAACAAGTAAGACGGTGGTGGGCAGCGGCTTCGAGCTAGCTACACTCGAGCATGGTTCCGCTGATCGTGGTCGCCGCGTTCATCGCTGGCTCCATCCCCTTCGGCGTGATCATCGCGAAGCGACGCGGCGTGAACATTCGTGAGGAGGGCAGCGGCAACATCGGCGCGACGAACGTCGCCCGGGTGATGGGCCTGGGCACCGGCGCGGTCGTGCTGGTCCTCGACGCCCTCAAGGGCGCGGCCGCGACGCTGCTCGCGCTCACGTGGTGCGGCATGGAGTGGGTGATCGCGCTCGCCGGCTTCATGGCGATCCTCGGCCACTGCTTCTCGCCGTTCCTCGGCGGCAAGGGCGGCAAGGGCGTCGCGACTGCACTCGGCGTGTTCGCTGTGCTGTCACCCGCTCTCGCGCTCGTCGGTGTCGCGGTGTTCCTCGTCGTCGCCGGCCGAACGCGCATCCCGGCGCTCGGATCACTGGGCGGGATGGTGAGCGCGACCGCGTATGCCTTCGCGACCGGCGCACCGACCTCGGTCGAGCTGACCGCGCTCGCGACGACGCTGCTGCTGATCTACACGCACCGCGGCAACCTGGCGCGGCTCATCACCAGCTAGCGGCGATCTCCTCGAGAGGTTGATCTCGCAGTTGATTGACGAGATCTCGCACCTTGTCCTGCGTTCCCGGAATACACGTCAGGGCCGGGACCAGCATCATCAACGGCAGGAGTGCAAATCGTCGTTCTCGAAGGCGAGGATGCGGAAGCTCGATATGCGGGGTTCGAACGACGCGCGATCCCCAGATGAGAATGTCGAGGTCGATCTTTCGCGGCCCCCATCTCTCTTCGTTTCTCCGATCGCGACCGAGTAGTTGTTCGATCTCGAGGACGATCGCCATCAGCTCGTCGGGCAGTCCGTCGTCGACACGCATCATGATCGCGGTATTCAGGAAGTCGGGCTGCGCGGGACCGATCGGACTCGAGCGATACAGCGGCGCATGGTTCAACACGGTCCCGTATGCGTTTAGTGCCTCGCGCGCACGCACAAATCGTTCACGGACCGCGTCTTCACCGCCGACGTTGCCGCCGAAACCGATGACCACAATCCATGGCGCGAAATCGTTCATCGCGCCGCGATCACCGGATTGCGCAGGATGCCGATGCCCTGGATCTCGACCTCGACGACATCTCCCACAGCGAGGTTGCCGACGCCCGCCGGCGTGCCGGTGGTGATGATGTCGCCGATCTCCAGCGTCATGTGCTTGGTCACGAACGCGATGATCGTGGGCACGTCGAAGATCATGTCCGCGGTCGTGGAGTCCTGTCTGATCTCGCCGTTCACGCGCGTCTGGATCTTCAAGTTGCTCGGATCGATGCCGGGCACCACGCGTGGACCGATCGGGCAGAACGTGTCGAAGCCCTTCGCGCGCGCCCACTGCCCGTCCTTCTTCTGCAGATCGCGGCAGCTCACATCGTTCACGCATACATAACCGGCGACGACGCTGAGCGCGTGCTCGCGCGAGACGTTGCGCGCGCGCACGCCGATCACCACGCCGAGCTCGCCCTCGAAATCGACCCGCTCGTATCCGGCCGGACGCTCGATCGCAGCCCCGTCGGCGATGACCGCGGAGGGCGATTTGAGGAACATCAGGGGCTCCTCGGGAATCCCCTTGCCCATCTCGGCGGCGTGCGCGCGGTAGTTCTGACCGATGCCGATGATCTTGCTAGGGGGCTGCATGGCGGGAAAGGTAGGACACGTCCGAGGTCGTGTCATTGATCCATCTCGTTGCGTCCCCTACAATTTACAGCGATGGGCCGGGCTCCAAAACCTGGAGGGCCACAACGTGTGACCGCCCACGTTGTGCCGAGGGCGAAGCCCTATCCGGACGCTGACGACGAACAAGAGCCCACGAACATGGGCTCGCAGTGGGAAGACGAAGCGAGCACCACTGTCGAACAGGGCGAAGTCGCCGAGAAGGTGCGCACGCTCGGTTTCGCGAAGCAGCACAACGGCAACACGAATCACACGCATACCGGCACCGGCGTCGACGAACCTACCGTTGACGATCAACACGCACCGGTGCTCTCTGCGATCACACCGCTCCGCCACGACAACACCGCGCGCCTGGTGATCTCGCAGGGCAACGACGCGGGGCAAGAGATCGAGATCCGTCCCGGCAAGTCGTACACGATCGGTCGCGGCCTCGATAACGATGTCGTGCTCACGGACATCGCAGTCTCGCGCAAGCACTTCGATCTCCGCTTCGAGGACGGCGCGTGGATCATCGTCGATCGCGGCTCGGGCAATGGCACCGTCGTCAACGGCAACGTCGAGGACAACGCGTTCATGCTCGCGCACGGCGACATGATCGAGATCGGCAACACGGTCTTTCGCTACGACCAGCCGAATGCCGCGCCACGCGAATCGCTGCGTGCATTCGATGAGGACGAGGAAATGTCGACCGTCGCAGGCAAGCCGCTGCGCCAGGAGGTCGTCGACGATCCGCCGCCGCCGCCGCCGCGCATGCAGTCGCGGCCCAAGACGCTGCCGCCGCCGGTACCGCTCCGCTCGCAGCACCTGAGCACACCGCCTCCGCTCAATCAGTACCTGCAGCCACCACAGCCGCTGCAGCCCGCGTCGACGATGCCGATGCCGCAGATGGCGAATCGCCCGCCGATGGGTGTGCCGATGCAGCAGCCGATGGTGGGCCCGGGCGCGCCGACGATGATGGGCGACTCGATGGGGCTGCCGATGCCGCCCGCCCCGATGCACCTGCAGGGGATGCCGCTCGGTCCCAACGGCATGCCGTCGACGATTCCAGGTCAGGGCATGCAGCAGCAGCGCCCGTCCTATCCGTATCCGCAGGCCGCCGAGATTCCGCCGCACTCGGTGCACGCGCAGATGCTGCAGATCCAGACGCAGAGCCACCGTGGCGACGGCTCGACGGCGCACGTTCAACCTGCACATTACGACCCGATGATCGGGATGCCGCCGCCGCGGTATGCTGCGCCGCAGATCTCCAAGCGCACGAAGCTCGCGATCGCAGGCGTCGCGCTCGCGCTCCTCACCGGCATCGTGACCGCCGCGGTCGTGAAGTCCAACTCGTCGAAGGGACGCCCTGCCGCGACGGCGAAGAAGGAGACCGGCAAGAAGGACGTCGCGAAGAAGATCGAGACGAAGCCGACGTCCGAGCCCATCGTCGTGCCGGCCAAGGAGGCAGCCTCGGTGCCCGAGCCCAAGGGCGGCGTCGTCGCGAAGACAGCACCCGTCGAGCCCAAGGTCGAACCGAAGATCGAACCGAAGATCGAACCGAAGGTCGAACCGAAGGTCGAGCCCAAGATCGAACCGAAGGTCGAGCCCAAGAAGGCTGTTGTCGTCCGACCGGAGCCGAAGCGCGAGAAGAAGGTGCGGACCCCGGCACCTGCACCAACGCCTGCGCCAAAGCGCGAGGTGGCGGTCGATTCGTCGGGCGCCATCGATCGCGCCGACGGCATGTATCGCAACAAGAAGTTCAACGACGCTGCAAACGTCCTCGCGGCGGCCGCGAAGAGCGCGTCCGAGGACGAGGCGAGCGACCTGCGCGACAAGTCGAAGAAGTACGGACTGCTCGGGAAGGCGTACGCCCAGGGTATGGCGCCGGCGGCGAAGGCGACCGTTGCATTCGAGGCGCTCCAGTCGGCGGCGAACCTCGACGCGAATGTCGGCGGCGCGCACCAGGGCGAGATCAACGAGAAGCGGGCGGCGATCGCACCGAAGGCGGCCGTCGCGTTCGCTGCAGCGAAGGAGTGGGGCAAGGCGCGCACGGCGTATCTCGCGGCGCAGCGTGCGGGCTCGTCGGATCCGAACCTCGCATTCGTGAAGCAAAAGCTCGAGTCGGCGGCGAGCGATCTCTACGTCGCGGCGAACGCCCAGGCCTCGAGCAATCCGGGCCCCGCCAAAGAGAAGCTCAAGCAGATCAAGATGCTCGTCGACGCGAAGAGCCCGATCGCCGTCAAGGCGCAGGCTCTGTACAACCGGCTCTAACCGGCAGCGAGCAGCTGGCGGATCACCTTCTCGAGGTGATCGAGCTCGAACGGCTTGTCGACGTGCGCGTCGGCGCCATAGATCGGCGCCGTGATCTCGTTGGTCTTCGCGCCGATGGCCGACACCATCACGATCTTCACCGCGTTGGTCGCCGGATCCTGCTTGATCGCGCGTGCGACCTCCCAGCCCGACTTGCCCGGCATCATGACGTCGAGGAGCACGACATCCGGCAGCTCCTTCTTCGTCAGCTCGATCGCCTGGTGACCATCACTGGCGGTCGACACCTTGAAGCCGCGGGAGGTGAGGCGCGTGCTGAGCATCGTGACGATATCGGGATCGTCATCCACGACCAAAATACGCGCAGGCTTGGACATGCCGGGAGGCTACGGCGGTCCGCTCGTCAGGGTCAAGCGTGGTACGAAGCCCTGTGGGTCGCCGTTGGATCTGGCTCGCGATTGCACTGGTGATCGCGGTCGCGGCGTTCTCGATGGCCGGCGACATCCGCGACCTGGGCGACCGCCTGATCGGCTTTGGCTGGCTCGCGTTCGTCGCCGCACTTGCCCTCGCATTCGGGAACTACGCGCTGCGCTTCGTGCGCTGGCAGCTCTACCTCCGCCGCCAGAACGTCTCGGTTCCGCTCGGTTCGAGCGCGATCGTGTTCGGTGCGGGCCTATCGCTGTCGATCACTCCCGGCAAGCTCGGCGAGCTCGTGAAGAGCTACCTGCTGCGCGAGCTGCACGACATCCCTGCGCCGCGCACCGCACCGATCGTCGTTGCCGAGCGTGTCAGCGATCTGATCGCGCTGCTGCTGCTCGCGGTGATCGGCGTTGCAGCCTACGGCGTCGATCCAACGCTCGTCGTCGTCGCCAGCGTGTTGATCGCGGTCGGCTTGCTGCTCCTCGCGTGGCCGCGCCCGACCCATGCGCTCGTCGATGTCGTCACGCGACCGGCCCGGATGCGCAAGCTCCGCGAGCCCCTCCACGAGATGGTGACCGGGCTGTCGGCGCTGTGCCGTCCTGTTCCGCTGTTCGTCGCGACGTTGATCGCGGTGCCCGCGTGGGGCCTCGAGTGCATCGGCTTTGCGCTGATCACCAACGCGTTTCCCGGCGCGCACGTCGACCTCGGCCTGGCCACCGTGATCTACGCCGGCACCACGATCGCCGGCGCGCTGTCGTTCCTGCCCGGAGGGCTAGGGGTCACCGAGGGCGCGATGACCCTGGCCCTGATCCAGGGCGCCAGCAAGCTCGAGGCCTCGACCGCACTGGCCGCCACCCTGCTGACCCGCCTCGCGACCCTGTGGTTCGCGGTCTTGCTTGGCGTGCTGTTTCTGGCGGTCGCCCGGCGCCGTATTGCGAAACGTAACGCTTCGGTCGCTCCCGTCCCGTCAGCTAATCCGCCTGCTATAACGCAGGCATGACCTCTGTCGGCGTCGACTTCGACTTCGCGCGGTGGATTGCCACGCGCCGTGGTGCGATGGAGCAGCAAGCCCGGGACGGCGCGGCCTACGCGTTCGTCAACGAGCGCAAGTTCCGCCGGACCCTCAACGCCGCGCGCCCCGTGACGATGGCCCTCGAGGCCACCACCCGGCTGTGGCGCGATGTCGCTCGCACCGAGCTGCTCGGGACCGCGGTCAAGGTCAGCGACCAGCAGTACCCGCGCGTGTGGGAAGCCGCCAAGAAGGCCGGCGAGGCGCTCCGCGTGCGCGTCCCGGTGATCTTCGCGTCGCCGTCGTCGTCGATGAAGGTGAAGATCCTCGGCACCGAGGACGCGCCGCACCTGATCGTGAACCTCGAGCTCGCCGAGAAGCTCGACGAGTCCGAGCTGATCGCCGCGATCGCGCACGAGCTCGCGCACGTCCAGAACGGGCACATCCTCTACACGACCGCGCTGCACTACCTGAACACCTCGGCCGCGTTCTTCGTGCGCTGGGTGATCCAGCCCGCGATCATGACGCTGCAGGCCTGGTCGCGGCGCGCCGAGATCACCTGCGATCGAGCAGCGCTCCTCGCGGTCCGCGACCTCGACAAGACGCTGCAGGCGATGGTTCGCCTCGAGCTCGGCCTCGACAAGGGCTCCGCGTTCAACGCCGAGGACTATCTGAAGAGCCTGCCCGAGATGAAAAAGGGCGTTGGCCGGTTCGCCGAGTTCTTCCGCTCGCATCCCTACGTGCCCAAGCGCGTGCAGGCGCTGCGGCTGTTTGCAGGGTCGGCGCTCTACGCCCAGGTCACCGGTCAGGACCCCACCGGCAAGCCTTCACTCAGCGAAGTCGACAAGCAGTGTGCCGACCTGATCAGCGTGTTCTGAGGAGATGTCCATGATTTTGCTCGAGCACCACAAAGCAGCCAAGCGCGAGATCATCACGCGCTTCCAGCAACTCGCCGAAGTCGCCGAATCGGTCGGCATGGTGACGCTGGCCAATGACATCCGCACCACGCGCATTCCCAAGCTGGAATCCGAGCGGTTCCACCTCGTCGTCCTCGGCGAGTTCAACCACGGCAAGTCGACGTTCGTGAACGCGCTGCTCGGCCAGGATGTTCTCCCGGTCGGCATCACGCCCACGACCGCGTCGATCAACCACGTGATCTATTCGCCGACCACCACGGCCCGCGCGGTCTTGCTCAACGGCGAGTCAAAGCCGCTCGAGCCGAGCCAGCTCAAGGACTGGGTCACCGTCGCCGGCGGTCGCGCCGACGAGGTCAGCTACGTCGAGCTTGGCTTCCCGAGCGATCTGCTCAAGAACAACGTCGTGCTCGTCGACACCCCGGGCGTCAACGATCTCAACGAGCAGCGCGCCGAGGTCACCTACGGCTACGTGCCGCGCGCCGACGCTGTCGTGTTCCTCCTCGACGCGGGCCAGGCGCTCAAGGACAGCGAGCGCGAGTTCCTTCGCTCGCGCGTGCTCGAGAGTGCGCGCGACCGCCTGATCTTCGTACTCGGCAAGATGGACATGCTGTCGCCCGACGAGCGCTCGGCCGTCGTCGATTACGTCAAGAACGGCCTCGCCAGCATCACGCCCGACCCGGTCGTGTTCCCGCTGTCCGCGCGTGACTGGGCGAAGACGAAGGATCCGAACAGCGGCATGCCCGAGCTCATCCAGTACTTCTCGAAGTTCCTCGCCAAGGATCGCGCGCAGGTGATCCTCGACAACGCTGCGGCCGATGCCGCGCGCACCGCGAGCTACCTCGAGAACAACCTCGGTGTTCGCATGCGGTCCTACGACATGGACATCGGCGAGCTCGAGACGCGCATCACCGCGGTGCGCGAGCAGCTCGATGCGAGCAAGCGCAAGCTCGACGATCTGCACGTCCGGATCGATGCCGACGCCAACTCGATCAAGAACCAGATCGCACTCGACCTCGAGTCCTTCGCGAAGGCGTTCGTGCAGGCGCTGCCGGTGCAGATCGATTCGGTCGACGCCGACGACGTGAAGCTCTACTTGCCCTCCTTCATCGAGGACAAGTTCAAGGAGTGGGCGGAGGTCGAAGGCGGCAAGCTCGCCGCGATGCTCGAGCACCTCGCCGAAGAGGTCATCCAGATCACGAACGAGAACGTCGCGGCCGCCGCGGCAACCCTCGCCGAGCGTCTCGGCCCCAACGACACGCAGGTCGACATCACCGTCGATTCGTTCAAGTACGACGTCGGCATCTACGCCGTCGGTGCACTCGGCACGACCGTGATGCTGTTCGTCAACGCGCTCGCGGGTGGCTTGCTCACGCTCGCCGCGCCGATCCTCGCGATCGTGCTCAAGTCGAAGATCCAGGGCGACATCCGCGTGCAGGCCAAGGAGAAGGTTCCCGCCGCGGTGCTCAAGGCCGCCGAAGCGATGAAGCCGCACTTCGACCGCTGCATCGATGACTTCGCGAAGCGCCTGTCCGAGTTCGTGTCAAACGCCGGCAACACGCTCTACAAGGGCATCAGCGAGATCCTCGACCGCACGATGTCCGAGCGTCGCGAGAAGGGCAGCGAGGTCGGTCCGATGCGTACGGCGACCGGCGCGCAGATCACCGCCGTCAAGGCGACGACCGCCGCCCTGCGCCAGCTGCGCGAGGGCATCTGGGCCGAAGAGGAAGAGCCCGCCCCGCCGCCCCTGACGGTCGTCGCCGATCCGCCGACGGACAACTGATGCGCGTGCTCGCGCTTGCCATCGCGACGGCTGCCTGCGGCGGTGCGAGCACGAAGCCCCCGCCTGCTGCGGCGCCGCCTCCGGCCGAGCTCTCGAATGTGGCGCGGCCTGAACCTCCCGTAGCGCCCGGCCTGGCAGTGACCGGCATCGAGCCCGAGCGTGGAGATGTCGAGGGCGGAACCTACGTCCGGATCCGCGGCGCGCGCTTCCTCGAAGACGGTCCTCGTAACGTGAAGGTCTACTTCGGGTCGCGGCAGGGGACCGTCGTTCGGTTCGCCAGCGACGGCGAGCTCATCGTCGAGGCTCCTGGCGGCAGGCCCGGCGAGCAGGTCGACGTGCTGGTGATCTTTGACCCGGGTGGCGAGCTCAAGCTTCCGAACGCGTTCACGTTCGTCGACAAGAGCTAGCTGGGGGCCGGGCCCCGGCTAGCGGATCAGCCGCTGTGGGCTGTGGGCAGGTGGAGGATCCGGGCTCCGATCCCGAGTACTGTTTGCGCATGATCTTGCGCAGTTAGCTCCTGGCAGAGCCTTTGCTCTAGGTGCTGGGCATGATGAAGGGTCTCGCCATCTCGTCCCTCGCGCTCTCGCTCCTCGCTTGCGGTACCGACGGCACGGGTGCCGACGACCAGGATGACGGCGGCGGCTACGGCGAGGGCCTTGGCACCCCGGAGAACCCCATCCCGCAGAGCGCCGAGAAGGGCCCCTACGCGGTCCGCACGATGATGGACTTCACGGTCGAGGCAATCCTGCCGCCCCAGGCCCATCTCGTGGTCGTCACGCTGCGCGCGTTTGGCGAGAACCCCGCCCGCACGCTCGTCACGGTCGCCGACAAGTACGGCGTGTCCGCGCTCGAGGATCTCTACAACGTGATGCCGGGCGCCCTGCAGGACCGCTTCGAGGGCTGGGTCAACGACGAGATCAACAAGCTCAAGATCGCCGGCAAGACCGTGCCGCAGTACTCGGCCCAGGTCGCGGCGCTCGCCGAGACTGCGCTGACCAAGTTCGCGATCGACAGCGACTGGGCGATCACCCCGACCTCGACCACGCACACGCTCACCGGCATCGACCTCTCGCCCGCCGGCATCAACGTTCACGTCGCGATCACCGGCCTCGCCGCCGACATCCTGACGCAGCACCCGACCGTCTCGGTCGGTGCGGGCGGCGCGCTCGGCATCAGCGAGCAGCACTTCGGCCTGATGATCGGCGAGTACCTGTGGCAGGGCGTCAACGCCGGCGTCAGCAACGTCTTCGGCGCCGACATTCGCACCTCGCTCGGCCGGGCCGTCAACTGCACGACGATCGCCGCGAACATCGCCGACAAGTGCGTGCTCGGCGTGTGCGTCGGTCACGAGTCGATGATCAAGGAAGTCTGCACCAAGTCGCTCGACGCGATGGTCAACGAGATCCACAACCGCTTCGCCGCGCTCAACATGGAAGCGTTCCACATGATCTCCGGCGAGGCGCGCCTCGTCGATGACGACGCCGACGGCATCGGTGACCGCATCGTCGACGGTCGCTGGGACAGCGAGATGAACCTCGGCCTCGGCCTGCGCAAGGCGCCGTCGGTCTTCTCGGCCACGCGATAGTCGGAGCACACGGCCGGCCGCTAGCGGCTCGGTGGTGCTAGCCTGTTCACATGTCCCTGTGGTCGCGGCTCGAGCGCAGGCTCGGCGATCTCGCCAGCGAGCTGGTGCTCGACGAGTACCGCGATCAGCTCAATCAGGCCCGCCAGCTGCTGTCGCGCGGTGATATTGCGGCGGCCATCGATTCACTCGAGGCGCTGCTGTCGGTCAAGCCGGACCACGGCCAGGCGCTGATCACGCTCGGCGAAGCGAGACTCCTCAACCGCGAGGCACAGGCCGCGAGCGAGGCGTTCGAGCGGGCGCTTGCGGTGCGCGGCGGCGACTCGACGGCGCTGGTCGGACACGGCACGGCGCTGATCGCGCTCGGCAAGTACGAGGCGGCGATCCCGTCGCTGGCACGCGCCGTCGGTGATGCCGGCGGCGACCGCGCGATCCTCGCCGATGCGTATCGCGGGCTTGGCATCGCATGGCGGCGCCGCGGCGATCTCGACAAGGCGATCCGCGAGCTGCGCAAGGCGGTCGTCGAGAACGGGGACGACATGGACGCGCGCGCCGCACTCGGCGAGGCACTGGTCGCCGACGGTGGTCCGTATGACGAGGCCGCCCGGCACCTCGAACGAGCCGCGGCTGGCGAGTCGCCACATGCCCTGGCGATCTACGGGCTCGGCCTGCTCGCGCTGCTCGACGGTTCACCTGCGGTCGCCGGGGAGAAGCTGGCGCGGGCCCGCGAGCTGGGGATCAGCGACACCAGCCCGAACGGCGCGCAGCTGCGGTTCGACATCCTCGTCGCGCAGGGTGATGCGGCACTCGCCGAGCGCGATGCCACGCGAGCGCACATGTTCTACCTCGAGGCGCTGCAGCTCGATGCCAGGCGCGGTGAGCTGCACGCGAAGATCGCGGCGACCCATCGCTCGATCGGCAATCTCGACGCTGCGCTCACGAGCTACGACCGTGTGCTGGCGATGGGCCCGAGCATCGACAACCTGCGCGCGGCGGTCGATACGGCGATTGCCGCGGGTGACACCACACGCGGGCTGCAGTGGGGCAACGATCTGCTCGGCAAGGATCCGACCGATGTTCGTGCGCTCGTCGCGCGAGCGTCGGCGATGGTGGCCGATCAGCCCGAGGCTGCGCGGGCGCTTCTCGATCTCGCGGCGGCTCGCGATGATGTCGATGCGCACGTGCTGCTCGCACGGCTATCACTGCCCACCGATCCAGCCTCGGCGGCGCGCTGTGCGCTGGCTGCGCTGCGGACCGCGCCCCACGACGGCCGCGCACGCGACATCCTCGGCGAGGCGCGCAGTGCGGAGCTGCCTCCACCGCCGGGTGATGACATCGCCGACGTCGCGAAGTTCCTCGAGCGGATCGTCGAGACCCGCCGCGAGCTCGGTCACTTCGTCGGCGAGACCGCGCGTGCGGCCTCGAACCTCGACCAGCCGTTGCTCGTGACGGTGATGGGCGAGTTCTCGAGCGGCAAGTCGACGTTCGTCAACGCGTTCATCGGCGCCGATGTCGCGCCGACCGGCATCACGCCGACGACGGCGACGATCAATGTCGTGCGTTACGGCCGTGAGCGCGGTGGCCGCATCATCGCGCGCGACGGCACCACGCTCGAGCTCGGCTGGGACGATCTGATGACGCACATGCGGGGGCTCACCCCGGACGCTGCGCGCGCGATCGATCGCGTCGAGATCCTGGTGCCGCTGCCGCAGCTCGAGAAGATCAACATCGTCGACACGCCAGGCCTCAACTCGATCCAGCCCGAGCACGAAGCGACCGCGCGTGCCTTCATCGCGCGTGCGGATGCCGTGGTCTGGGTGTTCACCGCGAACCAGGGCGGCAAGGCGAGCGAGAAGAAGGCGCTGCAGTCGATCCGCGACGAGGGCAAGCGTGTGCTCGCCGTGATGAACAAGTCCGACCAGCTGAGCGAGGCCGAGGTCGGCGAGGTCGTGACGTTCATCAGCGGCACGCTCGGTGATCTCGTCGAGACGATCGTTCCGGTGTCGGCGCGGAACGCGCTCGAGCACAAGCGCGGCAAGTCGAAAGACGACGGCAACTGGCCCGCGCTGTCGACGGCGCTCGAGGAGCGGTTCTTCCAGCAGGCGCGGCAGCTCAAGCGCGACGCCTGTGCACGCGTGCTGCGTGGCGTGGTCGGTGAGGCGCAGAGCCTGCTCGCCCGCTCGCGGCAGAGGGCGGGCGACGCGGCCGAGGCTGCACGCAAGGCCCGCGACGAGCTCGACCGATCGGCGCGCCAGTTCTCCGGCGAGGGCGTGATCGGGGAGCGCAAGCAGCTGTCCGAGCACATGGCGTTGCTCTACCGCCGTGCTGCGCGCGAGGTCCTGGATCTGGTGCGGCCGCGCCGGCTGCCGTTCTCGTCGCATACCGCGACCGCCGCGGATCGGGACTATCTGATCGCGCTCTTGGCCTCGGGCTTCGAGACCGCGATCGAGACCGGCCGCCACCGCGTCGCCGGCGAGCTGGCCTCCCGCAGCCGCGAGGCCGAGCAGGCGGCACGCGTCCTCGGTGATGTGCTGCACATGGACGTGGCCGGCGATCTGGAGCGCGTCGCGACCGACCGGATCGGTCTCGCGATGTCCCGGGTGTTCGATCGCGCGCGTGCCTACCTGCGGGGATACCTCGAGGGCGGCTACGTCGAGTCGTTCTTCCGCAATGATGTCCCTCGCCTCGAGCTGTCGGAGGACTCGATCTATCACGCACTCTACCGGTCGGCCCCCGATCTCGATCGCGAGGTCGGCCACCCGCTCGCGCTCGCCGCCACAGATGCACTCGCCGCGCTGGCCCGCCGCCTCGATCACTGGGGCGCCGTGGTCGACGTTCGGATGTTCGACCTCGAAGTCGGCGTGGTTAAAGCTCTCGAGATTGTCGCCGCTCGTCTATGATGTCGGAGCCTCGGATTAGGCTCCCCGATCATGGCAAAGCGCGCAGCTGGCAAACCTCTCATGCCGAACCGGCTCACGCTCGGGATCGACGAGGCCGGGCGTGGACCCACGATCGGTCCGCTGGTGATGGCTGCCGTGGCGATCGACTCCAAGGTCGCCGCCGCGCTCACCCGCAAGGGCCTGCGCGACTCGAAAGCCTTCGGTGCCGGTGAAGATGCCCACGCGGTTCGCTGCGAGCTCGCGGCCGAGGTTCGCGCGCGCGCGATCTTCGTGATGACCGTCGAGGTCGAAGTCGACGAGCTCGACAAGCGCGTGTGCAAGAACGAGCTCAACGCCCTCGAGCGCGAGGTCGCGTGCCGCATGATCGAGAAGGCACCCACGTGCGACAAGATCATCGCCGACGGCAAGCGCATGTTCTCCGCGCTCGCCATGCGCTTCGAAGGTTTCATCTCGATGGACCGCGCCGAGGAGCATCACGCGGCCGTCGCCGCAGCCTCGGTCGTTGCGAAGGTCCTGCGCGACGAGCGCTTCAACGCGATCCGCGCCCGCTACGAGCCCGAGCTCGGGCCGATCACCGGCGGTGGCTACGGCAACCCCGCGACCCAGAAGTGGGTCCGCGCGTATGTCGTGAAGTACGGCAAGCTCCCCGAGGAAGCGCGCCTGTCGTGGCCGTATCCGTACTGCGCCGACCTGCTCGGCCACGTACGCCCGATGGTGTCGCAGCAGGATCTGTTCGCTTAGCATGCGCTGGGTGGGAGCCGTCGCCGCGCTCGCCGCGTGCAGCAGTCCCGCCCCGGGTTCCGACGACGCATCCATGGGCGATGCCCCGCCGGTCGCTGGCTGGACGACCGGCGCGCCCGTCGCGCAGGGTGCGATCCAGGAGACCGCCGCGGTCGCCGTCGCCGGCAAGGTGTACCTGATCGGCGGCTTCGACGACAACGAGGGCGTCGTCGCGCGCGTGCAGATCTACGACACGGTGACCGGCGGCTGGAGCGATGGACCTGCACTGCCTCGCGCACTGCACCACGCGACGGCGGCGACCGACGGCACCACGATCTTCGTCGCGGGTGCGCTGACCGGGACGAACTTCGCGACGATCGGCGACGTCTACAGCCTCGCACCGGCGACCGAGACGCAGTGGCAAGCGCGCGCGTCGCTACCGGCTGGGCGCGAGCGCGGCGCCGCGGTCGCCGACGTGATCGGCGGCAAGCTCTACGTCGCCGGCGGCTTTCGCAACCTGAACGCGAGCAACCTCGTCGACGTGTTCGACCCGATGACGAACCTGTGGACGCCGCTCGATCCGCTTCCTGCGAACCGTGATCACGCGTGCGGTGGAGCCGTGATGGGCGCGCTCGTTGTCGTCGGCGGCCGCACGGTGCAGACCGGCTCGATCCGTTCCGAGGTGTGGTCCTACGATCCGGGCGCGAACACCTGGACGCCGCGCGCTCCTCTGCCGACCGCACGAGGCGGGATGGGCTGCGGTGTGATCGGCGATGTGCTCTACGTCGCTGGCGGCGAGGGCAATCCCGCGGTGTCGTCGGGCGTGTTCGCGAATGTCGAGGCGTACACGCTGGCGAGTGACAGCTGGGCGCAGCTCGCCGCGATGCCGAATCCCAAGCACGGCGTCGGCGGTGCGGTGTGGGACGGCGCGCTGTATCTGTGCGGCGGCGCGGATACCGAGGCCTTCGGCGCGATCGCCGCGACCGACGTGTTTCGACCTTAGTTGAGACAGGCGGCGAGCGCGGTGTCGGGTGCAATGTTGGCGCGGTAGTACGGCGCGTCCTGAGCCGCGATCTTCTTCGCGAGCGCCTTCACGGACGTGCAGTCCTTGCGAGCCGCCGCCGCACGCGCCTGCGTGTGGAGCTGCTTGACCGTCGGGGCTGGCGCATCGTCGGCGAGCGCGGCTTTCTCGGTCGCCTTGTCAGTCGAGTCATCGAGCTCGTCGATCGACAGCGCGCCGGACGTCGCGGCCGACTTCGACTGCTTCTCCATCTTCGGCTTCGACGTGGTCTTCGCTCCACCGGGAGCGGACTTCTTGGTCACGGGCTTCTTCGGCTCGGATGGCAGCGCCGTCACGGCGGGCCGAGCGGCCTCGAGGTCGACACCGGTGTCGGCGCGACCCACCATCGGGCTTCCACCCGCGACGCCTTCCGCGGCGGGATCGGCAGCAGGCGCGCTGCTTCCGGCGCTGGGAGCCGGTGTGGCCGTCACGGCGGCAGGAGCTTGCTCGCCTGCACGCTCTTGCATCATCTGGTCTTCGGCGCTCGTCGGCTGTGCAGCCTCGAGCTTGTCGCGGCGCTGCGAGATGAACACCGCGCCCCCGATGAGGATCATGATCGTCGCGAGCGCGAGCACCTGCGGGGCCCGCAACATCGCGACGAAACGCTCCCACATCGACGGTTGCGCCATCACCTCGGCCTTGACGCGTGCCGCGGCCATGAGCGCGTCGAGCCCGCGGGCCGGCGGCTCCTCGTCGGGAAGCGACCGGAACATCGAGCGCAGGCTGTCGAGGCCGGCGTCGTCGGGATCTGCGTCGTCCGCGCTCATCACGTCACACCGTCGCTCACGGCGCAGCCTTCGCCATGTCTTTGTACTCGTCGAGCTCGAGCCGCAGCTTCTCGAGCGCGTAGCGCATGCGGCTCTTCACGGTGTTCTCGGGCACGCCGACGACATCCGCGATCTGCTTGAACGGCATGTCGAGGAACTCGCGCATCAGGAAGACTTCGCGCTGGTCCTCCGAGAGGCCGTGGATCGCCCGCTGCATCTGCTCGTGCAGCTGCTTGTTCACACTCTTGCGGTCGCTGGCCATCTCGTTGCCGGGGATCACATCCAACAGCGTGCCGCTCTCTTCGCTGGAGTCCATCGGAGCATCCAGCGACGCGTGCTTGCGGTGTTTGCGTCTCCTAGTCTGGTCAACGCACAAGTTCCTCGCGATGGTGTAAAGCCACGTCGTGAACTTGGCCTGCCGCTTGTAAGCCTCCGCGCCCTTGATGACGCGCATGAAGGCTTCCTGCAGCAGATCCTCGGCGGTCTCGCGGTCACCAACGAACCGCAAGATGAAGTTGTAGACGGGCTTACGATGACGCGACAGCAGTACCTCGAAGGCGCGAACCTCGCCTTTCTGGTACATGACCATCAGGTCTTCGTCTGCAGTGTCGTTGAACATCGCGCCCTTAGAGCCCCGGCACACTAACACGGCCACAACGGCCGTCGATTAGACCGCTTACGGCCTCTGGCACGTTGGACAGTAATACGTGGCGCGACCTTGGTGGACGGCGCGACGGATCATTGTCTTGCAGCGAAGGCACGGCTCCCCCGCCCGACCATAAACCCACAGATAGTCCTCGTTGTAGCCCTCGGCACCGTCGGCCGCGATGAAGTCGCTGAAGGTCGTGCCGCCGTTATCGAGCGCATTTCGCAGCGTCTCGTTGATCGCGTCGGCGAGGCGGGCCGCGGAGACCGCTGTCAGCTTGTGCGCACGCGTCGTGGGCTTGAGCTTCGCGCGCCACAGCGCCTCGCTCGCGTAGATGTTGCCGACGCCGGCGAGCACGCTCTGGTCGAGCAGGAACGTCTTGAGGATGGACTTCTTGCCCTTCGCGCGCGCCGCGAACGCCGCGGGGTCGATACCGTCGACAAGCGGATCGGGGCCGAGGATCTTGAGCGCAGCATGCGCACGTTCCTTGGCGCGCTCGACGACGTCGATCTGACCGAACCGCCGCGCGTCGGCGAACCGCAGCTCGCGATCACCGAGGTCGAGCACCACGTGGGTGTGGTTCTGGCGCGGCGCACCCTTGGCCATCAGCAACACGCGGCCGGTCATGCCGAGGTGGACGAGCAGCGTGTACGGCGTGTCGGTATCGAGCAGCAGGTACTTGCCGTGCCGGCGGGCCGCCGTGAACGTCGCCCCGACGAGCTTCTTGAGCTTCGCGCGGGGCGGCTTGCGCTGCATGTGCAGGCCCTTGGCGCTGTCCCACACCCCGAGGATCTTGGCTCCGAGGAGCGGCGCCAGACTCCGGCGAACGGTCTCCACCTCGGGCAGCTCGGGCATGTCGCTGCTTACCCTGGCGCGACGGCCGGTGGTAGCTCGGCCGCCAGCAGTCCGAACTCGGAGATATCGAGGGTCTCGCCGCGGCGGATGCCGTCGATCTTCGTCGTCGCCAGCGCGGCGTCGACGAGCTCCTCGGGCCACACGGCGCGGAGCGCATTGCGCAGGGTCTTGCGACGCTGACCGAACGCGGCGTGCACGACCTTGGAGTAGTGCTTGTGGTCCGCGATGGGCACGCGCGACGAGCCGCCAGGGAGCGGCACCATCTTGATCACCGTCGAGTCGATCTTTGGCGGCGGCAGGAACGAACCCGCGGCGACCTTGATCACCGTCGAGATGTCGCAATAGGTCCGGAGCATCACGCCGATCGCGCCGTACTCCTTGGTCCCCGGCTTGGCGACGATGCGGTCGGCCATCTCCTTCTGGATCATGAACACCGCGAACTTCACGATGTCGCGCGCGTCGACGACCTTGAACATCAGCTGCGATGCGATGTGATACGGCAGGTTCCCGCACACGATGATCGGCTCGCCGACCATGCGGTGGACCATGCGCAGGTCGTACTTCATCGCGTCGACCTGCTCGATCTCGAGGTTGTCGACGGTGCCCAGCTCGGCCTTCAGCACGCGAATCATGTCGGGGTCGGACTCGAGCGCGATCAGCTTGCCGGCGGTGAGCCGCTCCGCGAGGCGCGCGGTGAGCGTGCCGAGGCCCGCCCCGATCTCGACGACCCAGTCCATGTCCGACGACACGCTGGCATCCGCGATCGCGCGCAGCGCACGCTCCGAGATCAGGAAGTTCTGGCCGAACGACTTCTTCGCGCGCAGGCCGTAGCGATCGAGCAGCACGCGCGCGTCGGGAAACGGTCCGATCGCATCAGCCGTGATCAGATGCGCCTCGCGCCCGGTCAGTGCGCGATCCTTGCCGTCTCCGTTGCCTTCACCGCTCATCATGGTGCTCGTCGGGCGAGCGGTGCGCTCGGACTCGCGTCCACATCGAGGCTGTCGCGCTCGCCGCGCACGAGCCGGTAATAGCCCGCTGCTGCGATCATCGCTGCGTTGTCGGTGCAGCGGGCGATCGGCGGCACGTAGACCCGGAATCCGTCCTCGACGCCCGCCTGCTCCATCGCGCTGCGTAGCCCCGAGTTGGCCGCGACACCGCCGCAGATCTGGACGTGACCGATGCCGAGCTTGCGCGCGACGCGCCGGGTCTTGCGCACGAGGACCTCGACGATGGCAGCTTGATAGCTCGCACACAGATCCGCGAGCGCCTGTCCGTCGGGGGTGCCATGCGCACGCACGTGATGGAGCAGTGCGGTCTTGAGGCCCGAGAACGAGAAGTCCGCGCCATGGCTGTCGGCGGTCATCGAGCGCGGGAACTCGACGGTCTTCGGATTGCCGGTCTTCGCGAGCTTGTCGATCACGGCGCCACCGGGATAACCAAGCCCGAGCAGCTTGGCGCCCTTGTCGAACGCCTCGCCTGCCGCATCGTCGCGCGTGGCGCCGAGCTCGACGAGCTGGCCCGGTCCATCGACACGAACGAGCGACGTGTGCCCGCCCGAAACGATCAGCGCGACGTGCGGGAATGGCGGCGGATCCGGCTCGAGGTAGATCGCGGTCAGATGGCCCTCGAGGTGATGCACGCCGACGAGTGGCTTGCCGGTCGCCCACGCGATCGCCTTCGCGGTCTGTAGCCCAACGAGCAGCGCACCGACGAGACCGGGCGCATTCGTGACCGCGATGCCGTCGATGTCGTCGAGCGTGCACTCGGCGCGGTCGAGCGCGGCCTGCACCACGGGCACGACGTTGAGCAGGTGCGCGCGCGAGGCGAGCTCGGGCACGACGCCGCCATATCGTGCGTGCACTTCGTTCTGCGATGCGACGACGTCCGAGCGCACGACACGGCCATCGTCGACGACACTGGCAGCCGTCTCGTCGCAGGAACTTTCGATGCCGAGGACGCGGAACCGCGAGGTCATCGCGGTTCGTCTAGCATCTTTCGGATCGTGTCGGCCTTCGTGCCATCCGGGACCAGGGACAGGTACGTCTCGAGGGCCGGGCGCGCGTCGCCGTAGCGCTGGGCCGACCACAGGATCAGGCCCTTCTGCTCCCACGCCGGCGCGTAGCCCTGGGACATCGCGATCGCCTGATCGATCGATGCAACGGCCAAGTCGGTCTTGCCGAGGTTGTGCAGCGCGCGTCCGCGATCGACGAACGTGCGCTTGTCCTTCTTGATCTTGAGCGACTGGTCGAACAGGTCGAGCGCCGCTTGCGGCTCACCCTCGGCGAGTGCAGCACGACCCTTCGCGGCGAGCGCGGCGGCCTCCTTACCCTTGTCGATGCCCGCGTCGGCGACCGCCGGGACCGCAACCGAAGCGTCGGGCGTGGTCATCGCGACGGTCGCAGCGTCGGGATGGACCGCAGCATCGCGAACCACGGCTACGCGCCCGGCATCGATCGGATCCACACCGGCGTCGACACCAAATGCGATGACGTCGGTCGCATCGGGCTGGCTCATCACGATGCGGTCGCTGGCATCCTGTGGGACCGCAACCACCGGCGCGGTCTTCGACTTCTTGCACTTGCTGTAGACCGCGGCGCCACCGATGACGGCGGCGAGCACCATGAGGATCTGCGCCAGGCGACCCGGGCGCTCGGGAACCGAGACGCCACCGCCGGCAGCCGCGCGGCGTGGAGGCGACTCGAGTGCAGGACGCGCGGTGGGCTTGTCGGTCTTCCCGTCGGTCTTGGCGTCGCCCTTGGGCTTGTCGCCATCCTTGGCCTTCGCGGCTTCGGCTTCGGCTTTCTCGGCAGCCGTCTTGGCGTCGACGGCCTCGACGATCGCCTTCGCCTTCGCCTGACCCTTGGAGTCGAGCGTCGCGACATCCTCGGACTTGAGCTGTGCGATCTCGCCGGTCTTGCGGCGCGGCATGATCGTGACGAGCTCGCGCTGCGTCTTCGAGTCGCTTGTCTTGACACTCGGCGGGCGAAGCTCGCCCGACGCCTCTGCGCGATCGCGCCCGGCCGAGCCGATCATCTTCACGCCCTGTGAATCATCGGGCCGGACCAGGATCGGACGACGAGCGCGCGACGGATCGGTCTGACCTTCGTCCTCGAGATCGCGACCGTCGTCCTCGCCACTGATCGCCTTCGGCACACCGTCGGCGGACTCCTTCGAAACAGCGGGCTTGGTCTCGACCACGTCGGCCTTGGCCTCGGGCGTCGCCGTCGGATCTGCAACGGGGAGCGACTTCGCGTCCTCGGTCTTGAGCTCGCTCGCCGCAGTCGCTTCGGGCTCGGTCTTCGCTTCGATCTTGTCTTCGGGCTTGGCCTCCGGCGCCGGTGTCTCGGTTGGATCTGGCACGGCATCCCAGCCCATCGTCACCCCCTTGGGCGGCTCGCCGCTCGTCGTGTCCACATTGGACTCGGCAAGCTCGGCCTCGCTCGGCAGCTTGATCTCGCCACTCGTCAGCAGATCCGAGTCGAGCAGGGGCGCTTCCTCGATCTCCTTCGCTCTGACCGACGGCAGCGGTGGCGGCAGCGTCTTGCGATTCCCGGTCGACCTGCCGGTCGACCTGCCGTTCGCTCCATTCGCGCCGTTGCTCGGAGGCTCGGGCGCCTTCTCGACGATATCGCGTGCGTTCTCGACGCGCGGATCCGTGGTGCGCAGCTCGAGCTTCACGCGCGCGATCGCGGCCTGCGCTTCCTCGGACGGCGGCGGCGTCTCTGTTGGATCGGGGACGGCGTCCCAGCCCATCGTCACGCCCTTCGACGGGGGTGTGGGTGGTGGCGTGGGCGTGGGTGGCGGGACGCCTGCAGCGGCACCGGCGGCAGCAGCGGCGGCGTGCTCCGCGGGGGTCGCGCGCTTGATGCCGAGGGCCGCGAGCTCGTCATCGGCAAACAGCGACGGCTCGATCAGCTGCGCTGCTGCAACCGCCTCGTCGATCAGCCGCAAGCTCGACTGGCGGTAGCCGCCGGTCAACGGCGAGCGAACCTCGTCCTGCTCCTCGACAACATCGCCCTCGTCGATCGCTTGCGCGGAGTCGCGACGGGCGCGCGGCATGTCCGCTGCGAGCTCGCCCGGTGACACGAGAGGCTCGCTGCCGATCACATCCGCCGCCTCGACGGGAGCCGTGCTGTCCGAGGCGGCCGCTTGTGTGGGCGCGGCGGTCGAGTCAATGGAGCCCTTCGATGCGCGAGCCTCGAGGCCGGCCAGATCGATCGGGCCGGAGGGCGCGCGCTTCGGGCTCGAATCCTCGACGTGCGCAACGGGCATCGGCCGGCTGGGCTCGCGCGCGGGTCGCGTGGTGGGATCGAGATCGAGGAGCAGGCCTTCGAAGTAGAGGCGAGAGATCGCCTGCAGGCACTCGAGGTCGCCAAAGTCGCTCGCGTCGATCACCTCGATCAGCGTGCGCTTGCCGTCGAACAGCCGCAGGATCCGATTGTTGTCGTCGGGAACTTCGCCGAGGCGTGTCGAGAGCTCGACCGCGTCGATCTCGAAGCGGTGTGTCAGCGGTGGCAGCTGCTCGAGCAAGCGCGACCACTCGTCGAGGCGGCGCATGCCTTCCATCAACAGCCCTTGCGAGGTGGTCTCGATCACCTCGCGGCGACGCACCGTGCGGAACTCGACCTCGAACTCGCCTTCGTTCCACGTCAGCAGGCGATAGACGGCGTCTTCCCCCTGCAGTGTGCCTGCCTCGGCGTCGATGACCTTGCCGTCGCGGAAGTAGATCGCGGCCTGGCGGTTCGGACCGCCGGCGAACTGGATCACGCCCGACTTGCGACTGACCTCGATCGTCTGGATGACGTCGACGACCGGCATATCGGAGACGCGGCCGGCGAAGCGGGTGCCGTCCTTGCGCAGGTCGAGGAACTGTCGCTGCCGCTTCTGCAGCAGGATGTTGATCCGTGTGACGATCTCTTTGATGTAGATCGGCTTGGTCAGGTAATCGTCGACGCCAAGCTCGAGCCCTTTGATCTTGTTCTCGATCGCGGTCTCGGCCGTCAGGAAGATGAACGGGATCTCCGCCCACTCCGGGGTGCCGCGCAGACGGCGACGGAGCTCGAAGCCGTCGAGGTCCGTCGAGAACTTTGTCTCCGAGATGATCAGGTCCGGCGGATTGATCTCGAGCTTCTCGAGCGCGTCTCCCACGGAGACGGCCGGCGTCACGCTGAAGCCGGCCTTACGCAACGAGACCTCGAGCACTCGCAGACTGCGAGTGTCCCCATCGACCAAGAGCAAACTTTGCTTCGACACTCGGATTAAGCGCGTGAGAAACGGTGCCGTTCCCGCCGGCTAAACAAATCGTATCCAACTACACGAGGCGTCGCCAGCAACGTAACCTGTTGGCGTGCAGCGATCTGCGAAACCCTCCGAAACGGCCAATCCGTGAGGGTCGACCTTCCATACGGGTCCCACCCTTACCCGATCGACCTCGGCGACCGGCATACCGAGATCTTGGAGGTCCCGGCGCTCCCGGAGCCGCCTCCAGTGGCCTCCCTGCTGGCAGCGGCCCTCGATGAACCCCACGGGTCTCCCCTGACGGCAGCGCCGGGCGCTCGTGTGACGCTGATCGTCAGTGATGCGACCCGGAACGAGCCGCGAGCCGCACTTATTGAAGCGGTCCGCGCGCGCCTCCCCTCCGATATCCGGCTGACCCTCGCGATCGCCACGGGCACGCATGGTCCGGCGAACATCGACGCTCTCGGGATCCCTGCCGAGCTGCTTCGTGACGTCACGATCGTCAACCACGACGGCCATCGTGAAGACGATCTCGTCAAGCTCGGCACCACGACGCGCAACACGCGTGTGCACGTGCACCGCTGTCTTCTCGATGCCGATCTCGTGGTCGCGACCGGCTGCATTCGCCCGCACTACTTCGCCGGATTCGGTGCGGGTGCAAAGGCGATCTTCCCGGGTCTCGGTGATGCGACATCGATCCGCGTCAATCATCGGCTCAAGATGGAGCCAGGCGCGCGCGCTGGAATCGTCGTCGGGAATCCGTGTCGCGACGACCTCGAAGAAGCCTTCGAGCTCCTGCCAACCGAAGCCTTTCTGCTCAACGGTGTCTGCGATATCGACGACCGAGTTCAGGCCGCGGTCGCGGGTGATGTCGTCAATGCATTCCGTGCGGGCGCCGAGCTCGCGCGTCCATGGTTCACCGTGAGCGCGGCGCCCGCGCCTCTCGTGATCGCGTCGGACAGCTTGCCGGTCGCTGCATCGCTCTATCAGGCCGCGAAGATCGCAGCAGCGGTCGCTCCACTCGTGGGCCCGAACGGAACCCTCGTGGTCGTCGCCGAATGTGCCGAAGGAATCGGGCCTCTCGAGATCGTGAACGAGGCGATCTTCGCCATCGGTGTCCTCCCGCGGCTCGCCCCCGGCGTCCGCCTCATGCTCGTGAGCGACCTCGAGCAGGTGGAGGTCAACAAGACCCTGCTCGCGTATGGTGCATCCGTGGATCAGGTCCTTGAATCGACCCTTGGCCGGGTGATCGTCGTTCCCCGCGCCAGCAAGCTCCTCATCGAGGCGACCGAGTGACGCAGCGCGTCATCAATCGCTTCATCGACCTGTTCGAGAAGTGGAATCGCAACATCAACCTGTCGGCCGCGTCCACGCGTGCCGAGGTCCAGGAGCATGTCGAGGACAGCATGCACATCGTCCCTCACCTCGAGGGTCGCTCGCGCGTCCTCGATGTCGGCTCGGGTGGCGGCTTCCCGGTCATTCTCGCGGCGCTCGCGCTGCCGCAGGTCGAGTTCACTTCGCTCGAGCCGGTTCACAAGAAGCACGCGTTTCTCCGCACAGCTGCCCGCGAGCTCAAGCTCGTGAACCTCGAGGCTCACGCCGAACGGCTCGAGGATCACGATATCCGCGACTACGACGCTGCGATGTCGCGCGCGACCTTCGATATCGTCGAGTGGTTCACCCGTGGCCGCGACTATGTCGTCGATGGCGGAATCGTCCTCGGCTTCGAGGCGATCCCACGCGATGATCTGCCCGCCCATGCTGTCCGGCATCCGTACGACCTGGGTGGCAAGCAGCGCGCGATCGTCGTCGCTAC
>JBBQFU010000013.1:0-59716 GCA_038322185.1 Haliangiales bacterium | reverse complement strand
CCGATGTGCGCGTCCTCGTCGAGGCGCGTGCCCGGGCGGCAGTGGCTGAACGGTCCGATCTGGACCTTCTCACCGACGACACTCTCGGTGAGCACCGAGTACGGCTTGATGTGCGTGCCGTCGTCGACGGTGACATCGGTCAGCACGCAGCCGAGGTCGATGCGCACGTTGTCGCCGATCGTGGTCTTGCCGCGCAGCGCGACGCCGGGTGCGAGCCACACGTCCTTGCCGAGCGGGCCGACCTCCGCGTCGATGTACGTGGACGCCGGGTCGATGAACGTCACGCCGGCGCGCATCCAGTGTTCGTTGATCCGGCGGCGCGCTTCGCGCTCGACGGTCGCGAGGTCGACGCGGTCGTTGATCCCGGTGACCTCGGTGAACGGTGCGTCGATCGCCGTGCCGCCGGCACGCGCATGCGCGTTGGCGATGAGGTCGGTCAGGTAGAGCTCGCCCTTGGCGTTGTTGGCTCGCAGCGACGCGAGGTCCTTGCGGAGGTGACCGAGCTTGATCGCGTAGAAGCCTGCGTTGGTGTCCTTGATCTGGCGCTGCTCGGGCGTCGCGTCGGGATGCTCGACGATCTTCTCGAGCACACCCTTGGCGTCGCGCACGAGGCGGCCGTACGGCATGTCGCGATCGGGGCGCGTCGACAGCAGCGACAGGCCCGCGGGTGATTCGGCGCACGCCTTGACGAGCTCGGCGATGCGCTCGCTCACGAGCAACGGCGCGTCGCCGGTGAGGATCACGACGATCCGGTCGTCGGGCTCGTTCTGGACGCTGGGCAGTGCGCACTGCACGGCGTGGCCGGTGCCGCGCTGCTCGGACTGGATCGCGACCTCGACCGTACCGGCCCCAAAGCTCGCGTCCAGGGCTGCTTTGACGGCCTCGTTCTGGTGTCCCAGGATCGCGACGACCCGCTCGGCGCCCGCGGCGCGCGCGGCGGTCACGACCCAGTGCAGCATCGGGCGACCGGCGATCTTGTGGAGAACCTTTGAGGTCTCGCTCTTCATCCGGGTGCCGAGACCGGCGGCCATGATGAAGACGAGGGGACTTTGACGACTCATGTGGTCCGAAACGTACACGATCATCCATACTGAGGCATGACTCGGATTGGCTTCGCGCTCGTACTCGCCTTGGCGGGCTGCGACGCGTCGCTCGGCGGCGGTGGCGGCGGCATCGATAGCAGTGTCATAGACGCACGTTCTGTCGACGCCTTGGTGGCGGACGCTGCACCCGATGCGCCTCGCATGTGCACCGGCGGCAATGCCGCGGCCCTCGCTCCGGACGGCTCGTGCCTGGTCCACATCACGGCGCCGGCGACCTACGCGTCCGCGAAGCTCATGTGCATGGGGATCAACGGCGGTCATCTCGCCTATCTCAAGACCGCGGCGCTCGACACGTTTGCCGAGGCGTTCATCGGCACCGTCGACACCTGGATCGGCGGCACGGACCTCGCGACCGAGAACACGTTCCTGTGGGACGACGGCACCGCGTTCGCGTTCACGAACTGGGCGACCGACGAACCGAACAACGGCGGGGGCGGCGCGTTCCAGGAAGACTGCGCGATCATCGCCGGCGCACGCGCGACGAAGCAGTGGGATGATCGGCCGTGCGACTCCAGCGAGGTCCCGACCAGCGGTACCTTCGCTGCGCTGTGCCAGTATTGATCGCATTGCTCCTGCTTGCTGCGTGCGGCACCGCGACCGCGCCGCCGCCGTCGCCGGGCGTGCCGACGTCGGGCATGGTCGTGGCAACGGGCAGAACACCGGATGGCAGATTCGTTCTGCTCTCGAAGAGTGGCGAGAAGATCCTGTCCGTGTTCGATGGCGCCGTTAGCGACGAGACCGCAGGGACTTGGTTATGGCCGCCGATCGTCGATAGCCACGTACACCTGGCGTTCCATCCCGTCGGCAAGGAGCTCGCGGCCCACGGCGTTGGCGCGGTTGTCGATCTCGGCGCGCCTGAAGGAACGCTCCGCACGACAGCACCGCTCACGATCATCGCGTCCGGTCCGATGATCACGCGAGCGAACGGTTATCCGCTGAGCTCGTGGGGCGCGAACGGCTATGGGATCGAATGTGGCGACCGTGCGTGCGTGATCGCGACCATCGATCGCCTCGCTGCGGCTGGCGCGCGCGTGATCAAGCTGCCGCTCGACACGGACGGCTTGACCGATGACCTTGTGGCGCCAGCGGTGGAGCATGCACACGGCAAGGGGCTCAAGGTCGTCGTACATGCACTGACGAACGAAGCGGCGCTGCGTGCGGCATCCGCAGGCGTCGATCTTCTCGCGCATACCCCACTCGAACCGCTGACCGAGGCGACCGTCACCGCATGGCGTGGACGGGCCGTGATCTCGACGCTGGCTGCGTTCGGTGGTTCACGTTCTGCCATCGACAACCTGCGCCGGCTGCGTGCTGCAGGTGTGACCATTCTCTACGGCACGGACCTCGGCAACCTTCGCGTCGACGGCCCCTCCGCACAGGAGATGAAGCTGCTCAGCGATGCAGGTCTCGATGAAGCGGCGATCACGGCGGCGATGACGACCGCGCCGATCGCGTACTGGGGGCTACCACTGACGCTTGCCGCAGGCGACGAGGCGACACTCCTCATTCTCGACGGAGACCCACGAAAGGGTGCGTACGAGCTCGTCCGGCCGCGCGCGGTCATTCACCGTGGTCAGGTCCAGTGACGCGCATCTTCGTCCTACTCGTGCTCCTCGTCAGCGGCGACGCGCTCGCGCACCAGACGTCGGTGAAGTACGTCGACATCGTCGTCGAGACCGAGCAGACGATTCGCGTCACGACGCAATTTGACCCCGGCGACGTCACCGAGGCGATGGGGCTACCGAACGACGCGAAGCCGCCGGTCGCCGATGCAGTGACCGATGCGAAGGTCGCGCCGTATGTCGCGGGCTGGTTTTCGCTCGCCGACTGCGAGCTCGGCACGCCGGCCGCGCAGCCAGCGGGGGCGTTCGTGAAGGTCACCTTCGTGGCAGCCTGCAAGACGCCGCGCAAGCTGCAGCTCGACTTCACGCGGTTCTTCGAGCTCGACACCAAGCACGAGGCGATCGTTCAGCTGTCCGCGCCTGGCACCAAGCCGATCTCGACGGTCGTGCGCGCGAGCAGCCCGCACATCACGCTCGTCCCGGGTGAGACACCGTCGCTGCTCGCGTGGGTCGAGACCGGGATGCATCACATCTACGGCGGCCTCGATCACATCCTGTTCGTGATCGCGCTGCTGCTCGTGGTGATGCTGCATCCCGGGGTGTCGCGCGGCGAGTGGCACACGCGCGCGTTCGGCCTGACGCTGCGCTCGACGGCGATCATCATCACGTCGTTCACGATCGCGCACAGCATCACGCTGATCGCGGCGGCGCTCGGCTTCGTCGAGCTCCCATCGGAGATCGTCGAGGCAGTGATCGCATTGTCGATCGCGTACACGGCCGCGGAGGATGTCGTGAAGCCGGACGTGCGGTGGCGGTTTGCGCTGACGTTCGCGTTTGGTTTGATCCACGGCCTTGGCTTCGCATCGACGCTCGCGGGCCTGTTGCCGCCGACCGACGTGGTCGTCCCGCTGCTGTGCTTCAACCTCGGCGTCGAGATCGGCCAGCTGTCGATTGTTCTCGTGGTTCTCCCGGTGCTGTGGCTCGTGGCGCGCAAGATTGGCGCCGCCCGGTACCGGCGCTATGGATTGCCGATGCTTGCAGCACCCATCTTCGTCATTGGCCTTGCAATGGTGATCGACCGTGTGACGTAGCGTGGGCCGAAGGCCTACCTCGCCTTACTTCAATATTTCACCAGGAGTGTCTCACTAGTTCTTAACGGGCGGTCGATTGTCTATACTGGAGACACATTGGCAATCCTCGACGGTCAAGAGGCCGCTTCTGTAGATGAGCAAGCCAAGCCGGTTGTGATCTGTGTCGACGACGACAAGGCCAACCTCGACGCACTCGGGCGAGTGCTGCGGCCGCGCTGCACGGTGATCCTCGCTTCCAGCGGGCAGGAGGCGCTCGACATCATCGAGCAGACTCCCGACGTCGCCGCCGTGCTCGCGGATCTCCACATGCCGGGCCTGCCGGGCGCCGAGCTGCTCTCGCGTGTCGCGCAGCTGCGGCCGCATTGCCGGCGCGCGGTCGTGACCGGGTTTCCGGAGTCCGACGAGCTGATCGCGGCGATCAACGCGGGTCACCTGCACTACGTGATCACCAAGCCATGGAAGCTGACCGATGTGATGACGGTCGTGGACCAGCTCATCCACACCTTCAAGCTCGAGCGCGCCAACAACCGCCTCGTCGACGAGCTGCGCCAGGCGAACAACCAGCTGCGCGATCACGAGCGGATCCTCGAGGCGCAGCTGTCCGAGCGGGGCCGCGAGATCAGCGCGGCGACCGAGCAGCTTGCACAGATGGGCAATCAGCTCGATGCGCTCAACCTGCGCGACCCGCTGACCGGCCTGTACACGCACCGCGCGTTTCAGGAGCGCCTCCGCGAGGAGGTCGCCCGCGCGAACCGCTACAGCCAGCCGATGTCGCTGCTGATCGCAGATATCGATCAGTTCGCGAGCGTGAACTACGACCTCGGCTACCAGGCCGGCGACGACATCTTGCGGAAGATCGCCGTGATCCTGCAGGAGGATGAGTCGCCCGATCGCGTGCGCTCGAGCGACGTCGTCGCGCGCTACTCCGGCGAGGAGTTCGTGCTGCTGCTGCCCGAGACCGCAAAGCCCGGTGCGCTGACCAAGGCAGCACGCCTGCGCGATGCAGTCGCGATGGCGAACATGATGGGCAATCGCAAGCTCACGCTGTCGATCGGCGTCGCGTGCTTGCCGGAGGACGCCGCCGATCCCGAGGGGCTGCTCACCGCTGCCGAGGCCGCGCTGCGCGGCGCCAAGCGTGGTGGTCCCGGTCGCGTGCACTTCTTCTCGTCGGGTGATGGCGGCCCGGCACCGGCGCGCAACAGTCGTCCGTTCGGCAGCACCCGCGTGCGCGAGGCCGAGGTCGACAAGTTCCGGCCGTACCAGGAGCGCATGAACGAGGTGACCGCGATCCTCCATCGTGATCGCTCGCTGTCGTGCTTACTCGTCGATCTGTCGCGGCTGCACCGCGTCGAGCTCGACCTCGGAGTCGCCCATCACAGCGAGATCTACGACGCGGCCGCCTTGGTGCTCGACCGCCTCAAGGGCACGACGCTCGACCCGGCGGACCTCGTGTGCCGCTCGGGTGACGGCGACGGTTACTACGTGATGCTCGCGCCGCGTGGCGCGCACCGGATCGATCTCGAGCAGCTTGCGCTGACCGTCGAGAAGGCGGTCGAAGAGGCGCTCGCGCCGATGGTGAACGAGGTGATCCGCGAGCAGCCACGCATCACGGTCGGCGCCGCGCGCGTGCTCGGCAACTCGCTGATTCGCCCGGAGCGTCTGACCGCGCGTCTGATCAATGACGCGACGGACAACGCCCGCAACCTGCGCGAGCGCAAGGCGCATCGCGACCGCAGCACGCTGCAGGACGTGATCCTCGGCGAGGGCCTCACCAGCGTCTACCAGCCGATCATCGACCTCGGCACCGGCGACACGTTCGCGTTCGAGGCGCTCACGCGTGGCCCGCGCAAGACCCGGCTCGAATCACCAGCGACCTTGTTCGCGATCGCCGACGAGGTCGACCTCACCGTCGAGCTCGACCGTGCGTGCTTTCGCGGCGCGCTACGGAGCGCGACGGCGCTCGAGCCGGTGCACCGGCTGTTCGTGAACCTCCTGCCGATGTCGTTCTACGACACCGCGTTCATCGAGGTCGAGGTCGGCAACTTGCTGTCGGCTGCAGGCCTGACACCCGCGAACATCGTGTTCGAGATCACCGAGCGGCTCGCGATCGAGAACTTCGCGTCGTTCAAGCGCGCGCTCGCGAACTACACCGCGATGGGATTTGGTGTCGCGATCGACGACGTCGGCACGCGGCACTCGAACCTCGAGACGGTGATGTCGCTGCGCCCGCACTTCATCAAGATCTCCGACGTGCTCGTGCGCGGCATCGCGCGCTCGACGGTGAAGCGCGAGATGCTGCGCTCGCTGCGTCACATCGCCGAGACGATCGACGCCGTGATGATCGCGGAAGGCATCGAGCAGGTAGAGGATGTCGTCGCGTTGCGCGACCTCGGCCTGCGCTACGGCCAGGGCTATTACATGGCGCGTCCCGGACCGCCGTTCCCGATCGTCGCCGAGGCCGTGCGCGCCGAGCTGCGCAGCATCACGACCACGGCGCCCGCGCAGGCCGCCAAGATCGGCACGCGTAACGACGACGAGGGCGAGGAGGACGATGACGACGAGGATCGCGAGCGCATCGCGCAGCTGCCGCCTCCCAAGTCGACCCCGATCCCGCGCAACGCGTTCGGTCGTCCCGAGGACGAGATCACCAGCGACTTCGCGTTGCCCGGCATGGAAGGTCGGCGCCCACGCGCGTCCGAGCCGCCGGCGGATCCGCAGCCGTCTGCGACCGCAGGAGCCGCCGTGCCGCCGCCGCAGGTCTGGCAACCGCTCTCGGATGATGAAGCAACGGGGGAAGCGCTCCTATCTAGCCTCAAGCGCGCAGAAAACGCGTCCGAGGGAGAGCCAGGACCGGGCGGACCCGGTTTAAACTGAGCCGCCCCCGCTCGCGGGGGTGACTCCTATGGACCGCAACGGTTTTCACAAGCTCCTCGCATTCGGTATCGAGAAGGGTGTCTCGGACATCCACTTCGAAGTCGGCTATCCCCCGCACTATCGCCTGCATGGTGAGCTGCTCGGCGCGATCAAAGTTCCGCCGCTGACCGCGTCGGACACCGAGGCGATCGCCCGGATGATCCTCGAGGACCGCAGCATCACCGTCGACTTCACGCGGCGCTTCGCCGAGATCGACGTGTCGTACTCGCTCGCAACGCGCGGCCGGTTCCGCGCGTCGATCTTCCGCCAGCGCGGTTCGGTCGGCATCGTGATGCGCCTGATTCCGATCACGATCATGTCGATCGAGCAGCTGAACCTGCCGCCGGTGCTCGCCGAGATCGCCGACGCGCGCCGTGGCCTGGTCCTGATCACCGGCGCGACCGGTAACGGCAAGACCACCACGATGGCCGCGATGCTGCGCTACATCAACGAGACGCGGCACGCTCACATCGTCACGATCGAAGATCCGATCGAGTACATCCACGAGCCGCAGAAGTGCATGATCATCCAGCGCGAGGTTGGCGCCGACACGGAGAGCTTCCGTGACGCGATGACCGCGGCGATGCGGCAGGACCCCGACGTGATCCTCGTCGGTGAGATTCGCGACCGCGAGACCGCGGCGACCGCGCTCAAGGCCGCGGAGACCGGTCACCTCGTGGTGTCGGCGATCCACACGCCCGATGCAGTTGCCACGATCCAGCGCTACGTCGGCCTGTTCGAGAGCGACTCGCAGGACGTCATTCGTGACCGCCTCGGCGACTGTCTTCAGGCCGTGGTCTCGCTCCGCCTCGTCGCGAGCAAGGATGGTCGGCGCCGCTTGCCGGCCGTCGAGATCCTCCGCGTCACGCGCACGATCCGCGAGTGCATTCGCTCGGCGCGGCTCTCCGAGATCCCGGAGCTCATCCGCAAGGGACGCGATCTCTACTCGATGCAGCTGTTCGATCAGCACCTCATCGATCTCGTCAATGCGGGCCTCGTGAACATGGAGACCGCGATCTACGCGAGCTCCAATCCCGAAGAGTTCGAGCGCGCACTTCGCGTCGACTGATCGCGCGCGACCCACCAACGAAAAACGGCGCCGTGTGGCGCCGTGTTCCGTTTCAGCTAGGGAGTCGTTCAGCGACCGCGCGGCCGACCACTGCCGTTGCCCGGGGGCGGGCCGCCCGGCCGACCGCCGGTGTTACCAGCGTTGCCACTGCTGGGCGGAGGACCTGCGGGACGACCGGCGTTGCCGTTGCCGCCGCCGTTGTTGCTCGGGGGCGGAGCGGCGGGCGGACCCGACGGACGACCGCCACCAGTGGCGGGCGGAGGACCGGACGGACGACCACCACCTGCGCCGGGCGGAGGACCCGAGGGCTCGGCCGAGCGCGGCGGGGGCTGGATCGGACCTTCGGGGACGACGCGAGGACCCTGGGGAGGAGCCGTCGGACGACCGCCGCCGCCACCACCGCCGGGGTTACCCATGCCGGGCGGACGACCGCCACCGGGGTTACCAGTGCCGGGCGGGGGACCGGGCGGACGGCCGCCACCGCCGGGGTTGGCACCGCCGGGGTTGCCGGCGCCGGGCGGGGGACCGGGCGGACGACCGCCACCGCCGGGGTTGGCACCACCCGGACGATCGGGACGCTGGCCGGGCGGCGTACCACCGTGGCCCGGAGGCGTCGTCTGACCCGGCGGTGTTCCGCCGTGATCGGGGCGACCACCACCATGTCCCGGCGGAAGGAACACACCACCACCACCACCCGAGGGCGGCGGGCGCTGTCCGGGCGGCGTACCGCCGTGACCGGGAGGAGTCCCCTGTCCAGGCGGCCGACCGCCTTGTCCGGGCGGCGTACCACCGTGACCCGGCGGAATGAACACGCCACCACCCGGCGGGCGACCACCACCCGGCGGAGGATTGTAACCACCACCACCCGGCGGAGGATTCGGGCGACCACCACCATTCGGCGGAGGATTGTAGCCACCACCACCCGGCGGAGGATTCGGGCGACCACCGCCGCTCGGCGGAGGCGTCCAGCCGCCACCGTTACCGGGGCGACCACCACCGGTCGCGACCGGCGGCGTCCACGATCCCGGAGGAGGCGTGTACGTGGTCGGGCGGCCGTCGCGCTGATCGCGAACCTGCCAGCCGCGGGGCACCCGATCGCGCTGCGACCAGTAGCCCGGCATGTAGACGTACGAGCCGCCCGAGTAGTCGTAGTACGGCTGGATGTAAACGTAGTTCTCTTGCGAGCGCTCCCAGCGACCGCTGACCCAAACCCATTCGTAGCTGTTCCAGTGCCAGTAGCCGTCGATCCACGCGTGGCCATAACCAGGCGACGCAGTCATCGTCTCGTAGAGCGGCTGCGGCGGCATGCTCGACACGTAGTACGGGTTCGGCGAGCCGACCGATACCGAGGCGCTGTAGCCAGCGTTCTGCTGCTGGTAGCCGTAGCCGTAGCCACGATTCACGGGTTGCGATCGAACGACACAGGCTTGCAGTGCGAGTCCGAGCCCTGCAGTGCCGAGAAGTTGAAGTGCGCGTCGCATGCTCATGAGTGCCTCCCTAACGAATGGATGGACGACAGTCCAGCCCAGTGATTCAGTCTAGTTGAGGGTCTTTTTCCCTACAAGTGGCCAGCGGACCCGGTGACAACGTCTCCACCGACGAGATGGAACAAGTGCACGCGACGTGCCGCTAGCGATATGGCGTGGTTGCGAGCCGTTTCGGGCCGATCGTGTCAACGCGCGGTCACTCACACCCGTGACTTGGCAACAGTACGCCAAGTGCCGCTAGCCAATGGATGCTTCCTCGCGCTACGTCGTAGGCGAATGACGACACGCGAACCATGGCGCTCGCGCTAGGCACACGCCGTTCGACGATCGCTGCGGTCGCCAGCGCCGTCGCCGCGATGGCGCTCGCCGCGGGCGCCGCGGGACGCAGCTGTCGCGTGACCAAGCCCGGTCCCGACGTCACCGTTCGTGACTTGATCCAGGCCGCACGCGCCGGCGATCGCGACCTCGTGTTCGAGCTGCTCGCACCGACCACGCGCGCGAGCCTCGAGACGCAAGCCAAGCGCGCGACCGATCTGGTCGGCGCGGCGACGCGTTACACCGCAAAGGATCTGATCTCGATCGGCGCGTTCGACGCGGCCGCGGCACCGACTCACATCACGGTGATCGAGGAGCGCGACGACCAAGCGGTGGTCGAGATCGTCTCCGAGGCCGGCCGGTCTCGCGTGCAGCTGACCAAGACCGGTGGCCGCTGGCGGGTCGAGCTGCCTCAGTACGGCTCGGCCGCCCGCTGAGTAGCGAGCGCGCCGACAGCCGAGCGGCAATTGTGTTGCATTCGTGAGGAGGCGCACGCGCGCGATGAATGCGGCGGGCGCCGGTGCTATCAAACCCGCATGAACCGAAGCCTGGTTGTCGCTGCGCTGGGATTGCTCGCCACTGCCTGCCCGGGCGGCGGAGGCAAAGGCGGTGCGCGCCCGTATCCGACGCCCGCCGTGGCCACGGTGCAGGAGCAGCTCGCGAAGGCGCGCGACGCGATGACATCGTTTCGCGGCGACAGCACGATGGACTACTGGCTGTCGGGCCAGCGCGCGAAGGGCAACGTGCTCGTGATGGGCAGCGTCGGCAAGAAGGTCCGCTTTGCGGCGCTGTCGCCCGCCGGTGGCAGCACGCTCGCCGAGATGGCGTGCGACGGCACCAACTTCGTGTACCTCGACTACCAGAACAACTGCGTGATGACGGGCCCGTGCGATGCGCGCTCGATCGCGACGTTCTTCAACATCGAGCTCGAGCCCGATGACTTCTTGCACCTCGCACTCGGCACCCCGCCGACGCTCGCCGGCGCGACCGGCACCGTGACGTGGGATGGCAGCGCCGGCGTCGAACGCATCGTGCTCGAGAGCGCCGAGGGCAAACAGAAGCTGACCGTCGATGCGCGCGAGAACCGATGGGACGTGCTCGACAGCGAGCTCGTCGGCAGCGACGGCAAGACGCGGTGGTCGGTCGCGAACACCGCGTTCGAGAAGGTGACCGGAAGCGGCGAGCGTCGCGTGCCCAAGAAGACGCGCTTCAAGTCGCCCGCGCAGAACCAGGATCTCCTCGTCGAGTGGAACGAGCTCGAGGTGAACGTCGACCTCAAGCCCGCGCAGTTTGTCATCCAGATCCCGCCGGGCCTCGGGACCTGTGGCCCGGGTGCCGCTCCCGCAGGCGGAACGCCCAAGTAGGTCAGGCACTTGGCCCGGTGATCCGAGGTAGGCTCCGGCTCGTACTTCTGCCACATGCGGAATCAGCCAATTCGCGTTGCCGTCGCCGGTGCCGTGCTCGCGTTCGCCTCGCCGGCGCTCGCTCACCCAAAGCACCCTGCTGGCGATCCGGCCGAGCCGACCGGTGGTGAGCCGACGCTCCCCGCGATCCGTGGCATCGAGACCAAGAAGCAGAGCAAGCCGGCGCCGCGCGGCCTGACCGACCAGGAGCTCGCCGAGATGTCGCTCGCGGCGGCCGAGGCGGATGCGAAGTCACTCGAGACGATCATCGTCGAAGGCGAGGCACCGGCCGAGAGCGCGTCGTCGGTCCATCTCGATGCCGAGAAGCTCGCGCGTCGCTCGCGCACGCAGATGAGCGACATCCTGCGCCAGGTGCCGGGCCTCATGGTCAGCCAGCACGCAGGTGGTGGCAAAGCGGACCAGTACTTCATCCGCGGCTTTGACGCGGACCACGGAACCGACATCGCGATCTTCGCGGATGGCGTGCCCGTGAACATGACGTCGCACGGTCACGGCCAGGGCTATGCGGACACGCACTGGATGATCCCCGAGCTCATCGGCACCGTCGATGTTCACAAGGGTCCGTACGCTGCGCGTTACGGCGACTTCTACACCGCCGGCGCGCTCGAGATGACCACGATCGACGAGCTGCCGAACACCGGCACCGTGTACCTCGCTGGCGGCGTGCCGGTGAGCTCGCGCCGCGCGATCGATCGCCGCATGGTCGCGATCGCGAGCCCGGAGATTCGCAAGGGTGACAAGACGCTGCTCGCCGCCGAGATCGGTGAGCAGGACGGCGCGTTCGTGAACCCGCAGGACTTCCAGCGCGGCATCGCGATCGGCAAGTGGCAGGGCGACGTCGGCCCCGGCCGGCTCAAGCTCGAGACGAACTGGTACACCGCGCGGTGGAACCAATCGGGCCAGCTGCCGGCATCACTCATCGAGAGCGGCGAGCTCGATCGCTTCGGCGCCATCGACCCCAGCGAGGGCGGCAGCGCTACGCGCGCCAGCGTGCAGGCGGGCTACGAGGTCGCGGCGGGCGAGGGCGGCACCGTGCGTATCAACGCATACGGCGTGCGAAACAAGCTGGATCTATTTTCGAACTTCACGCTGTTCGCTCGCGACCCGCAGAACGGCGACGGCATCGAGCAGACCGACGACCGCTGGCTCGGCGGCGCGAGCGCGGCGTATCAGAAGGCGATCCATCGCGAGGGCTTCGACGCGCTCGTGACCAGCGGCCTGCAGCTACGCGTCGACGATGTCGCGACGTCGCTGTGGCATGCGTCGAAACGCAGCCGCGTCGAGGGCTGCTTCGAGGGCATGAACCCGTGCAACCAGCACGACAGCTCGATCCGTAACGCGGCCGCGTACGTCGAGGCGAACGTGATCCCGGTCGAGTGGCTGCACCTGTTCCCCGGCCTGCGCGTCGACGGTTTCTCGTGGGCGGTCAACGACAAGACGATGCCGATGGAAGGCAACCAGACCGCTGCGCGGGTGCTCGCGAGCCCGAAGCTGTCGGTCGAGCTGCACCCGAGCGAGCAGATCAACTTCTTCATCAACAGCGGCGCCGGCTTTCACTCCAATGACGCGCGCGCCGCAGTCGCCACCAACGGCGCCGGTGCACTCGCCCGCGCGTGGGGCGGCGAAGTCGGTGCGCGCGTGAAGCCGAACGAGAAGTCGCGCGTGTCGATGGACGTCTGGTACCTCCAGCTGTCGTCGGAGCAGGTGTGGAGCGGCGACAACGGCGGCACCGAGGCGTCGGACAAGACGCGCCGCTTCGGTCTCGACATCGAAGGCTCGACGGACCTCACGAGGTGGCTGTCGATCGATGGCAACGTGACCTGGGCGAAGTCGCGCTTCGTCGCGAATGCGGGCAACGGCGGCGCCGTGGCACTCGCGCCGCTCTGGATGGGCTCGGCGGGCGTCACCGCGAAGCGTGGCGACAGCTTCCTCGCGCTGCGCGGCCGTGGCATCACCGACCGCTCCGGCAACGAGGAAGGCACGCTGACCGCCGAGGGCTACGTGATCGTCGACGTCATCGCCGGTACGCGCTACGGCGCGTGGGGCCTGAACCTCACGATCAACAACCTCCTCGACCGCGAGTGGCGCGAGGCCCAGTTCGCCGAGGAGTCGCGTGTGTCGCCGACCGCCGACCTCCGCGAGCAGATGCACTTCACGCCCGGCATCCCGCTCACCGCGACCGCGACCGCCTCGTACAGCTACTGAAGTTGCGCCGGCTCGACGTCGCAATGCGCGAGCTCGAGCGTCGGCTCGACGAGGAAGCTCGCATCGTAGGTGCCCGTCGCCCAGTTGGGCACGAGGGAGAGGCCGAGGTCGGCCTCTTCGTCGCATGCGGAGAACACGAAGCGATGATCGAGCGAGTCATAGCCGAGGCTGAGCGGGACGACCGCGGTGTTGCCGGGGAACGGAGACACCGCGAGCATGCCCGGAATCGCCGAGTCGACGAGCGACACGGTCACGCGTGCGCGCCAGCCTTTCGGCAGCACCTGGAAGCCGTGCAGGTCGGTCAGCGTGATCGGCTTGCCGTCGACGAAGCGGACATCGTAGCGGATGCGACCGTCGGCGGTTGCGGTCCACTTGAGCAGCGACGTCTTGCCGGGGATCTCGAGCGGCACCGTCTGCACCGTCTGCGGGCGGATCGACGCGGACGCCGTCGCCTTCGTGGTGCCGAGCGCCATGCGGTCTCCAGCGCACACGAGGAGCAGGGCGAACGCGCCGATGCCGACCACCATGCGCGTCGACACGTGGCGGCGCATGCCGGACAGCAGCGTGCGGGTCGACTGCCAGAGCCCACGTAGCGTGAACAGCTCGCTGCCGGCGGCCGGGTCGTCGATCTCGAGGGCCTTCCGCTCGCGCGCGAGACGCCAGGTGACCGCAGCGATCGCGCCGGTGATCACGCTCAGCGCGGTGAGGAGCCAGGTCATCTCGACCTCGCGCTGCACCAGCGTGCCCGTGGCGAGCGCTCCGGCAAGCACCGAGACGATCGCGGCGGTCATCGTCACGCCTTCGCGCCGCGCGGCGGGGCGAGTCATCACGATCGCGGCGACGATACCGGCGAGTGCACACACGAGCAGCGGCTTGCCTGCCCAGGCGAGGTTCATCTCGTACTCTGCCGTCGACGGCCAACCACCGACGCTGAGCGCGTGCGCGAGATACACGAGCGTCGCCGGCAGCACGAACGCGGCCGCCGCGACCGGCAGCGCAGCCGAGCGAACCTCGAGGCGATGCGCCATCTCTCTCGCGACCTCATCGGGATGCTCGTGGCTGAGGCGCTCGATATCATGATCGAGATCCTGGCCGGGCAACACGTGAGCCGACATCGCGACCGCGAAGCGATGCTCGCTGCGCCCACGGGAGATCGCGAATGCGACGAGCGCGAGCACCCACGCGGCGCCGACACCCGTCGAGATCACGGCGGGATTGATTCCGGGCAGACCGCTCGCCACGAACGCGCCGAGCTTCGGCGAGAGCGCAACGGCAAGCATGGCGGTACCGCAGATGATCGCGGCAGTGGACGCAGCTGCACGTGCCGCGCGCGCGACGACAACGCGCCGGATCGCGTGCGGCATGGTGACGAGCTCGTCACGGCGCTTGCGCAGCAGATCTTGCCGGCGCGCCATCGCTCCTTCGGTACGGTCTCTGAAGATCTCGCTCATGCCGTCGAGCGTAGCGCGCGCGATCAGACGCTGCCCGAAAAAGGGAAGCGCGGCTAGAGCTTGATGCCGTCGCGCGCGAGGTCGGCAGCCGTCGCCTCGGTCGCGGTGGACCCGGCGGGAGCGTCGTACCAGCCCGGGTCGGTGTTACCGACGAGCTTGTCGCGAACCTTCAGCACGGTGAACATCCCACCCATGTCGATCATTCCGTGTTTTCCGCGGCCGCCGGTCATCGAGATCCCCCCGACATGTCGGCACCGAGATGGCAGCAGCCGACACCGACGAGAACCACGAGCGCGAGGGCGCGCATCACATCTCGCACGAGCCGCGGGTCATGTGGCTCGCGTGCATGCGCAGCTCCTTCTGAAGCGCGGCTACGCCATCGGGTTGCGCGGCGGTGAGCTCGACGCGCGCGCCGCCTTCGATCTCGGTGGCGGTCGCGGTCGAGCCGGCGCTGAACATCATGCCCATCGCGGAGGGCGGGCCGTCGTGCTGAGTGTGCATCTCGGCGAGCTTGGCGGCACGCGCGCGCACTGCGAGAGGATCACCGGTGGTCACGAACACGAGCGCGGCACCGCCGGTCGTATCCTCGACGGTGAGGGACGTGCCCGGGACCAGCAACGGACAGCTCGGGTCGTCGGCGTTGGCTGCCCGATCGGCCCGGGTTGTGGTCGAGCTCTTCGAGCCGCCGCACGCAGCGAGGAACAGGGCGAGGATGAGGACGGACCGCTTCATCACGGCGGGATATAGCTCAGATCAGGTTGCGGCGGTGTAACCGGCAGATTCCACGGCCGCCACCAGCGCAGTCACAGGAGAAGACTCCTCATGCACGACCTTCGCGAGCTGTTCGGGGAGGCTGACCTCGACCGCCGACACGCCGGGGACTTTGCGTAGCGCCTGATCGACGTGCCGCACGCACCCGTTGCAAGTCATACCGGTGATACGCAGAGTGGTGACCACGCGCGCAAGGTAGCACTGGGTGAGTGAAACGACGATCGATCTCCCCGTTCTCGGCATGACGTGCGCAGCCTGCGTGCGGCGGGTCGAGCGCGCCGTGAGCGCACTGCCAGGTGTCGCGAGCGCGGAGGTCAACCTGCCGCTATCGCGCGCGCGGCTGGTGATCGATCCCGCGGTGATCACGATCGGTGGCGCTGCGGCGGCGATTCGCGAGGCTGGCTACGAGGTGCCGTCGGATGTCGTCGAGGTCTATGGCAGCGAAGGCGCCGGTGCCGCCCGGCTCGCAGCGATCACCCGCGCCGAGGCCGCCGAGCAGCGCACGCTGCGGCGCGATGCGACGCTCGCGATCGCGCTCGCTATCCCGCTGCTCGTGATCGCGATGGCGCACGGGATCATCGAAGGTGCGGCGAGCGTCGTTGCGCAGCTCGTGCTCGGGACGATCGTGGTGCTCGTGCCGGGACGCCACTACCTGCGTCGCGGCGCGATCGCGGTTCGCGCACGCAGCCCGGACATGAACACGCTGATCGCGCTCGGGGCCGGTACCGCATGGGTGTGGTCCACGATCGTCGCCGCGCGCTGGCTCGCCGGTCCGCAGCACCATATGCCGGAGCTGTACTTCGAGGCTGGCGCAGCGATCGTCGCATTCGTGATGGTCGGCAAGCTGCTCGAAGCGCGCGCGCGCGCGCGGCTGTCCGATGCGGTGCGCGGGCTGCTGTCGCTGGTTCCGACGACGAACGTCGCGGCCGGCGACACCGTGGTCGTCAAGCCCGGCGAGCGCATCCCGGGCGACGGCACCGTGATCGAAGGAACCTCTGCCGTCGACGAATCGATGCTGACCGGAGAGAGTCTGCCGGTCGACAAGGCCGAGGGCTCACCGGTCTACGCCGGCACGCTCAATCATCACGGCGCGCTCACGATGCGCGTTGCGCGGGCCGGTACCGACACGGCGCTCGCTCGCATCGCACGTGCCGTGGAGGATGCGCAGGCCGAGAAGGCGCCCATCGCTCGGCTCGCCGATCGCGTCGCTGCCGTGTTTGTCCCGGCGGTGCTCGTGATCGCGGCTGTGACGTTCGGGATCTGGCTGATCGCCGGCGATGCGGCCGTTGCGCTCGAGCGGATGATCGCGGTCCTCGTGATCGCGTGTCCATGCGCGCTCGGACTCGCCACGCCGGCGGCCGTCGCAGTCGGCACCGCACGAGGGGCAGAGCTCGGCGTGCTGTTCAAAGGGGGGGAAGCGCTCGAGACCGCAAGCGCGGTCGATGTCGTGTGCTTCGACAAGACCGGCACCCTCACGAGCGGCAAGCCGACGCTGGTCGCGGCGACCTCCGACGACGTGCTGCGGATCGCGGCATCGATCGAGCAGCACAGCGAGCATCCGATCGCGCGCGCGATTGTCGACGGTGCGAAGGCACGCGGGCTGTCGCTCGCCACGGCAACGGGCGTCACGATCGTGCCTGGTGGCGGGCTGACCGGTACCGCCGACGGCAAGCGCGTGCGGATCGGCACCCGCGACTTCCTCGCGCTGGACGGCATCACCGCTCCCGAGCTGGACGTGCCGCACACGGTCGCGCACGTCGCGCTCGACGACGTGTATGCGGGCGCGATCGAGATCGCCGATCCCGCGCGCGAGGATGCGGCAGGCGTGGTCGCGGCGCTGCGCGCGCTCGCCGTCGAGCCGATCATCCTCACCGGCGATCGTCTCGCCGCTGCCCAACCGATCGCGGACACCGTCGGCATCTCGCAGCTTCACGCGGCACTCACGCCGATGCGCAAGGCCGAGCTCGTCACCGCCGAGCACGCGCGGGGCCACGTGGTCGCGATGGTCGGCGACGGGATCAACGATGCACCGGCACTCGCCGCCTCCGACCTCGGCATCGCGCTCGGTAGCGGCACCGAGATCGCGGCGGCCGCCTCCGACGTGACGCTGCTACGCGGTGGCATCTCGCTGCTGCCGACCGCGTTCGCGCTCGCGCGTGCCACGCTGCACACGATCCGCCGCAACCTCGTCGCGGCGTTCGCCTATAACCTGGTGTGCATTCCGATCGCGGCGGGTGTGCTGTATCCGTTCACCGGCTGGCAGCTGTCACCGGTGCTCGCGAGCGCGGCGATGTCGCTGTCGAGTATCAGCGTGCTGCTGTCGTCGTTACGCCTGCGCTCGTTCACGCCGCCGAAGCCATAGCGCGACCAGCCGCAGGGGATTCGCTCCAATCCTGGCGCGGATGCTAAGGTCACCGGCGAATGGCCGATGCCGTGCTCGCAGTCCGTGATCTGGTGACGGAGTTCCGCACCGATCGCGGAACCGTGCGGGCGGTCGACGGCGTGTCATTCGAGATTCCGGCACGCGGCACGCTCGGCGTGGTCGGTGAGTCGGGCTGCGGGAAGAGCGTGACCGCGCTGTCGATCATGCGGCTCGTCGCATCGCCGCCTGGCTACATCACGGGCGGCACCATCGAGTACGGAGGGAAGAATCTGCTCGCCATCCCGCTCGACGAGATGCGCAAGATTCGCGGCAACCGCATCGCGATGATCTTTCAGGAGCCGATGACCTCGCTCAACCCGGTGTTCACCGTGGGCGAACAGGTCGGCGAGGCGGTGCGGCTGCACCAGGGCAAGTCGAAGGCCGAGGCGCGCAAGCTCGCGGTCGAGATGTTCCGGCTCGTCGGCATCCCGTCGCCCGAGGAGCGCGTCGACAACTTTCCACATCAGATGTCGGGCGGCATGCGGCAGCGCGTGATGATCGCGATGGCGCTCGCGTGCAAACCGGATCTCCTGATCGCGGACGAGCCAACCACCGCACTCGACGTCACGATCCAGGCCCAGATCCTCGACCTGCTCAAATCGCTCCAGCGCGAGCTCGGCATGAGCATCCTGCTCATCACACACGACCTGGGCGTCGTGGCCGAGACCTGCGATGAGGTCGCCGTGATGTACGCCGGACGCGTCGTCGAGCGGGCCACGACCGCGGCGCTGTTCGCGGCGCCACGCCATCACTACACGGCCGGCCTGCTGCGCAGCGTGCCCGCGTACGGCGAGGTCGATCAGGCGCGGCTGCAGGAGATCAAAGGCATGGTCCCGGCGCTGTGGGACCTACCGAAGGGCTGCAAGTTCGCCGACCGCTGTCCCGCGGCGCAGCAGAAGTGCCGTGACGAGGAGCCCGCGCTCGTGCAGCTCGGCCCGTCGCTCGTGCGCTGTCACTTTCCAGTGCCCGAGGTCGCGCCGTGACGCCGCTCGTGTCCGCAAAGAAGCTGTCGATGCACTTCCCGATGAAGAAGGGATGGGGCAAGAGCGAGACCGTTCGCGCGGTGACCGAGGTCGACCTCGAGATCCAGCCGGGCGAGACGCTCGGGCTCGTCGGCGAATCGGGCTGCGGCAAGTCCACGCTGGGCCGCACGCTGCTTCGCCTCTACGAGCCAAGTGCCGGGACGATCGCGCTCGACGGCACCGACATCACTCATCTGCGCCAGCGCTCGCTGCGACCGCTGCGCCGCAAGATGCAGATGATCTTTCAGGACCCCTACGCGTCGCTCAACCCGCGCATGACGATCGGCGCGACGATTGCCGAGCCGCTCGTGATCCACAAGCTGGCCGCGACCACGGCCGAGCGCAACGCGCGCGTGCTCGAGCTCCTGGCGAAGGTCGGGCTCCGCGAGGATGCGGCGGCGCGCTATCCGCACGAGTTCTCCGGCGGCCAGCGCCAGCGCGTCGGCATCGCGCGCGCGCTCGCGGTCAAGCCGCGCTTCATCGTGTGCGACGAGCCGATCAGCGCGCTCGACGTGTCGATCCAGGCGCAGATCGTCAATCTCCTGCAAGATCTGCAAGAAGCCGAGAAGCTCACCTATCTGTTCATCTCGCACGATCTCAAGATCGTGCAGCACGTCTCCGATCGCGTCGCGGTGATGTACCTCGGGCGCATCGTCGAGCTCGCGGAAGCCAAGGCGCTCTACAAGGAGCCGAAGCATCCGTACACGCAGGCGCTGCTGTCAGCAGTGCCGCGCGTCGATCCGGCGGCCAAGCGCGATCGCATCATCCTGCAGGGTGACGTGCCGAGCCCGCTGAATCCGCCGAGCGGTTGCGCGTTTCATCCGCGCTGTCCGGTCAAGGACAAGCCGGAGGCGTGCTTCAAGGAGATTCCAGAGCTCCGGGTGCTTGGCAACGGTAGCCGCGCCGCGTGTCACGTCGCCGAGTGATCCGCAAGCATCGTGGGAGCATCGAGATCGCAACTAGCCCACACCAACCCGATGACGGCAGTCTGCGATGTTGACATCGCGGCGGGCCGCGAGCCCCGGCGAATGTGACGAGCGGATCGGGTGCGGGTCACATCAGCTGGGCTAATATTTCAGCTTCATGCAGTCGCGCTCCGGGGAGCTCGCCATGCGGCCATTGCCGGCGGTGCTCCTCGATCTTCACGAGGATATCGTCACGGGCAGGCTCACGCTCCGTCGTGGCCGCGTGTCCAAGGTCGTCGATCTGGTCAACGGAAACCCGGTCAGCACGGCCTCGACGCCGCGCGACGAGACGCTCGGCCACTTCCTGGTCACCAGTGGCGTGATCAGCGAGGAGCAGCATCGTGCGGCGGTGCAGCGCGCAGCGACCGTTGGCGGCAAGCTCGGCGAGGCGCTCGTCGGGATCCAGGCACTGACGGTCGAGCAGCTCATCGACCAGCTCGGCAAGCAGGCACGCCACAAGCTGGTCCAGGCGTTGCGCTGGCCGCAGGGCGCGTGGCGCTTCGAGGAGGCCCACGACCCGGTGGCCGGCATGCAGCTGCGCATGCTCGATGTCGTGCTCGGCGGTCTGCGCGAGACTGCCGTCGATGATCTCAGCCGCCTGTCGCGGCTCGACGGGATGAGCTTCGAGCTCACCGAGCGCGGGCGTCGTCTGCGTCACGAGCTGAAGAAGTCGTTCAGTGAACGCGCGCTCGCGATCCTGTCCGCCGGTGGCCCGATTGCCGAAGTCGAGCAGGCCCTCGGCGACCGCGTCCAGGCCCGCACGGCGATCGACTCGCTTCTCCTGTGCGACATGCTCGTCGCCAAGGGCGCGCAGATCGGCATGGGGGCAGGCGCGCCGAACAAGCACACGCTGCTCGGTGTGGCTCCGGTCCGCGACGACGACGATCCGCCCGAGGGCGAGGAGGGCGCCGAGCTCTACGACATGCTGTTCGATGAGCAGTCCACGGCGGTGCGCGAAACACCCGCGAGTGATCCTGCGTCCGCGCTCGAGCCGCTCGAGTATGGCGAGCTCGTCGAGATCCACCACGAAGATTCCGGCGTCGTCTCGATCGACGATCTCGAGGCGGCCAACGTCCAGCGGGCGAAGGCGCTCGGCGCGAAGCAGGCGATCACCGCCGAGCATGCGCGCATCCAGGGCGCCGATCACTACGCGATCTTGCTGATCGAGCGCGATGCCGACGCCGACGACATCGAGGCTGCACACGAGCTCAAGCTCGCGATGCTCGAGAAGAAGACCGCTGCCGTCACCGATCCGACCGACCGCTACAAGCTCGAGCAGATCATCGCGGCGTACGCGACCGCTCGCAGCTTACTGCTCGACGCGACCAAGCGTCACGCGTACAACCGCGAGCTCGCGGGTGGTGAGCTCGTGCAGGGGCCGCCCGCCATCGATACCGAGCTGAACTTCCGCATGGCGGAGGAGATGATCGGCAAGAAGCAGTGGCCGCAAGCGATCCTGCTGCTCAAGACCGTGACCAATCGGTCCCCGGGCGAGGCCGATTACCACGCGGCGCTCGGCTGGGCGGTGTTTCACTCGAACGAGATGCAGCAGGCCGGCGCCGAAGGTGCGCTGGCCGCGCTCGATCACCTCAACACGGCGCTATCGATCGACCCCGACCATCCTGCCGCGCACGAGTACAAGGGTCGCATCGATGCCTCGCTCCGCGTCGACGACGCCGGCGCGATCTTCCACCTCGAGCGCGCGCTCGATCTCGATCCTTCGCGTGTCGAGGCGATTGCCACGATCGAGGCGCTGATGATCGCGCGCGGCGAGCTGCGCCGGCTCGAGCGCATCCTCAAGCGGCTGCTGTTCCGGCTACGCGGTAACGGCGGTGCCGCCGAGACCAACGCGTGGACGCGCCTCGCGCGGCTCTACATCGATCACCTCGATGATCCGTCGGCCGGCGCGGCAGCCGTCGCGAATGCGAAGAAGCTCGCGCCGGATCACCCCGACGTGCAGGCCCTCGACGCGCGCACCAAGCATCACCGCCGCTCGTTGACCGAGCCGCCGCGGGCGGGCTGGCGCGAAGCGCTCGCCGATGCGGGCACGGGTGCCGCGCTGGTGACCAGCACCGTCGCTGCGGGTCACGTCGATGCCGCATTCCTTGCCGCATCCACGATGGTGGCGCTCGGCACCGCCGACGATGCGATGGGGGCGCTCTACGACAAGCAGCGCCCACGCACCCTCGCGCTTCCCACTGCCGCACTGAACCGTGACCAATGGTCGCTCGTGCGCCATCGCGACGATGCGATCGAGCTTGGCGCGCTGCTCGAGCTGGTGGCGCCCGCGGTGCACAGCGTCGCGCCGATGACGCTCGCCGACAGCGATCTCGACGACGGCCAGCGCGTCGCGGATGCCGATCTGCCCCCTGTGTTCGCGAAGGTGCGCGCACGCCTCGGCGAGCTCGTCGGTGTCGGCGCGAACGCACCGGTCTATGCGAAGAGCGAGCTCGGCTACCAGATCCACGTCGTCGCGTGCGATCCGCCGGTGCTCGCCGCGGGCGATGAGGCACTCACCGCGCCCGAGCGGCCCGACCTCGTGTTTCGTATGTCGCGCGCGATGACGTTTCTGTGGCCGGGGCGTGCCGTCGGCGCGTCGCGTCCGGGCCGCGTGCTCAAGGCCGTGGTGCTCGCCGTCGTGCGCGAGGCCGCTGGCAACGATCTTGGCAAGGGTGAGCCGCTCGCCGAGCGTGCGGAGGCTGCGCTCGCGCTGCTGCCGCCCGACATTCGCGCCCAGGCACGAGCGACCGCGCTGCGGATCCTGTCGCGTGCCGGTGGTGGCCTCAACCTGTCGGCGTGGGCGCGCTCGCTGTCGCGCACCGCGGATCGCATCGGCCTGCTCCTCGCTGCCGACGTGCCGGCCGCCTTCGCAGGTGCCAAGGACATGGGCGACCTCGACAAGGATCTCGTCGAGTTCGCGTTCTCGGCGCCCCACGTCCTGCTGCGTCGAGAGCTGGGCCTCTCCCGGGGATAGTCCTGTCTTGGCGAAGGCGGTTCCTCGTGGGATATACGCCCCATGGACGATCGTCCGCTCGCGAAGCCTGCCCACCTCCGTGACGCACGCCAGTCACCGAAGGAATGGCTCGCCAGCCGTCCCATCGGGCTCGCCGCGCTCGTGCTCGGCGTGATCTCGTTTGCGGTCGCCGCCATCGTCAATGACCCGATGTGGTCCACTCCGGACTGGCGGATCACCGTGCCGGGCTTCGTGCTGACCGGGATTGCGTCCGCCGCGTCGATCGCTCGCAAGGAGCGCGCGTGGGGGCTGTGGCTCGTCGGTATCGGTCTCGCCGGTGCTGCGCTCGTGCTCGGTTGGTTCCTGCTTGTCGCGATCGTGATCGGTGCGACCGCGGTGCTGATGTTGATCCTGAATTCCGTGATGTGAGGCTGTCCATGACCAAAACTCCCGACGACAACGAGCTGATCTACGACTGGAACTCGACGGAGAAGGTCGCGCGCCTCTCGCCCAAGCGGCGCATCCAGTTCCTCGACGAGACGCTGCGCGATGGCATCCAGTCGCCGTCGGTCGTTGACCCGGCCATCGACGACAAGCTGCGGCTCGTCGACCTCGCGAACGACCTCGGGATCGACACGATGGACATCGGCCTGCCGGGTGCCGGCAAGCGCGCCGTCGAGGATGTCACGACGATCGCGGAGCACATCCGCGACAGCAAGCTCAAGGTCAAGGCGTCGTGCGCGGCGCGTACCCACCAGGCCGACGTGCAGGCGATCGTCGACATCTCGCAGAAGGTCGGCATCGAGATCGAGATCCTGTGCTTCATCGGCAGCTCGCCGATCCGCCAGTACGCCGAGGACTGGGACCTCGCGCGCATGATGAAGCTGTCGGCCGACGCGATCGATCTCGGTCGCAAGTACAACCTGCCGGTCGCCTACGTCACCGAGGACACCACGCGCTCGCGGCCGGAAGTCCTCACCAAGCTGTTCACGAATGCCGTCGAGCATGGCGCCGCGCGCCTGATCGTCTGCGACACCGTCGGTCACGCCACGCCCGATGGCATCCGCAACCTCCTCAAGTTCACGCGCAACGTGCTCGATGGATGCGGTCGCCCCGATGTCGGCATCGACTGGCACGGCCACAACGACCGTGGCTTCGGCGTCGTCAACTCGATCTTCGCGATCGAGTACGGCGCCGATCGCATTCACGGCACCGCGCTCGGCATCGGCGAGCGAGTCGGCAACGCCGCGCTCGATCAGATCATGCTGAACCTCAAGCTCCTCGGCGAGCTCCCCGAGCACGACCTGACCAAGCTGGTGCTGTGGTGCAAGGTTGCGTCGCAGGCCACGCGCGTGCCGATCCATCCGCAGTATCCACTCGCCGGCTCGGACGCGTTCCGTACCGCGACCGGCGTGCACGCCGCTGCGATCATCAAGGCCGAGAAGAAGGGCAACGAGTGGCTCGCTGACCGGATCTACTCGGGTGTCCCGGCTGGCATGTTCGGCAAGGAGCAGGAGATCGAGGTCGGTCACTACTCCGGCGAGAGCAACGTCGTCTACTGGCTCAAGAAGCGCGGCTACGAGGCGACGCCAGAGCTCGTGGCCACCGTCCTCGGTGCTGCGAAGCGCGGAAACCGAGTGCTGACCGACGATGAGATCGTCTCGCTGATCAAGTCCGCGCCCGCCAGCTGATACGCTCCATCGGTGGACCAAGGCGCGCATGTCGTAGCCGTCATCGATCTGTTGCTGACGATCGGCTTCATCGACGGCGGCCTGCATCAGGACGAGGAAGCGTTCATCCGGCGATACATCGATCGCCTTGTCCACCACATGGCCAACTCGCCTGACGACGTCGCCGCTTGGCGCATGCACGTCGACGGCGCGTATCAGCATCTCCACGACGAGATCGGCGCCCTCGCCAGCGAGGTGACCGCCAGCGGCGACGAGCAGTTCGTTCGCACCCGGCTCAAGGTCCGGGCGGTCGGCCTGTTTCGTAGCTTCCCGCCGGCCGATCAGAAGGTCGCGCTGGAGCTGCTGGGTGCGGTCACCGCGACTGACGGCCAGATCAGCGCCGAGGAGGCCGAGCTTCACAACGAGCTGATCGGCCACTTCCACGCGCCGCCGCAGCTGCCGTCGGCCCCTGTCGCGCGCGCTTCGATTCCGGCCGCCCACGTGATGCGTCTCGATGCACCTCGTGAGCTCAAGCTCGAGGCGAGGTCGCACCCGCTACTCGACGTGATCGAGGAGCCGTACTCGCGCGACCACACGGTTCGCCACGGACAGCTCGGCCGCGACTACGATCTGATCTTCCAGGCGATCCTGGCGTGGGAGCGGCAGCGCTCGCGCGGCAACGGTCGGCTCACCGGCGTCACGGACATCGAGCAGCTACCGCCGGGCACCAAGCTCCTCGACGGGAACGTCTACGTGGCGCGCCCTGACGTGCCGACCGAGCTGATCGTGCTCGGGGATCTGCACGGCTGCTACTCGTCGTTCAAGGCGGCACTGCTCCAGTCGAACTTCATCGAGCGCGCCGAGCGCCATCAGCGCGACCCGGTCAACAACACCGACGTGAAGCTCGTGCTGCTCGGCGACTACATCGATCGGGGTCGATTCGGCTACGAAGGCGTCACCCGCGCGGCGCTCCAGCTGCTGGTGCGATTTCCCGAGCACGTGATCATGCTGCGCGGCAATCACGAGCTGCTGATGCGCATGGGCCCGGGGATCGCGAGCATGGTGAACCCGGCCGAGGCCACGATCGGGCTCTCGGAGGTCGCGCCGCTCGAAGTCGTCGAGGCGTACAAGCACCTGTTCGACGCGATGCCGTCGGCGTTCATCTTCGATCGCATCCTGTTCGTGCACGCCGGCATCCCGCGCGACGACACGATCTCGGAGCGGTTCCGCGACTTCTCCAGCCTCGGGGACCCGGTGATCCGGTTCGAGATGATGTGGAGCGATCCAGCGCAGGCCGATCATGTTCCCGTCGAGCTGCAGCGCCAGACGCCGCGCTTCAGCTTTGGCCGCGAACAGTTCCGCGCGTTCATGGAGCGCATCGGCTGCCACTCGATGGTGCGCGGTCACGAGCAGGTCGACGCGGGCTTTCACACCAACTTCAAGGTTGGCGACCACCGCATGTACACGCTGTTCTCGTGCGGCGGCCGCGACAACACGGACCTACCGGCCGAGTCGCGCTATCGCAACGTCACGCCGATGGCGCTCACGATCCAGGCGGAGCCCGGTGGCGCAGCGAACGCCGTACCGTGGCCGATCTCCTACGAGCCGTTCACGACCGCGCAGTACAACGGCCTCTATCGCTAGGCCGCGTTCGCGATCGGCCACTGCGAGCCCGCCGCAGCGAGCGCGAAGCCACCATCGCCGGTCTCGACGATACGCTCGGCGACCGCGTGGTGCGCCGCACCGGCGATCCGGCCGCGCAGCTTGGCGCCACGCGCCTTCGCGTAGAACGCGTTGTCGTCCGCCTGCCGCAGCGACGCGTAGTCGAGCTCTTCTTCCTGATCGTCGTCCCACAGCACGAGGCAGCGGTCGCCATCCCACCGGGCCGATAGCGCGCGCAGGTGAGCATCCTCGACCTCGACATAGGCGTAGCGCTTGTCGTCGAGCCGCACGATGTCGCGGCCATCTTCGAGGACATCGACCCAGCGCAGCAGGGCCTGCCGCAGGCGGGGATGCGAGACGGTCGCGCTCTCGTGCCAGAACGTGCCGGTCCGGTCGAGACGGAGCCCGATCGCCCGCATCTTCTCGAGCTGCTCGGGCGTGAATTGCATGACTGAAGTGTGCCGCGGGGCCTAGGCCGGGGCGAGGCGCGCGATCCGGTCTTTGGTCAGAAGCTTCTGCTTCTTGAGCCGCGAGATTTCGTCGCGGTCCGTCGGAGTCAGGGCTCGGCGCCGTTCCAGCTGCAATAGCAGCTGGTCGAGGCGGCGATGTTCGGCAGTCAGTTCAGCGAGCAGTGATTCGTTGGAACCCACGATTGTGCTCAAGCGTCCATCCTCCGACCTAACCAGGTACCTCGACGATACCTCTGGATCGGGGTTGCGGCAACGCTTACCGAACGACCTGGTAAACGCTGACGTGATGAAGCCGAACCTGGATCCGCTCCGTCACGAGCGCCGGCGCAGTGAATACTTCGTCGAGTGGATCGTCTGTGCGCGCCTTTCGCATGGTGCCGAACGCGTAGTCGCAGCCAGCAGCGAAGGCAGCCGCGCACGCAGGTATTATCGCTTGGGCAGCGCACCGGGGACACCGTCGGGATACTTCACCTCGGCTTCCGACGGCCGGATGTAGGTCGGCACGCCGCCCACGAGCACATCGGCGCGATGGCCCGCGAGCGCGAGCTCGGCGACAGCACGCGCGGTGGGCGTGGTGCCCCACCGGCCCGGGAGTGTGGCGAGGTCGGGATACACCGCGGCCGCATCGCCGGTGTAGTGCGCTCCCGGCGCGAGCGACATGACCTCGGTCGGCGCGAACACGCGCTCGTCACCGACGAGCACCACGCCGCGCTCGTGCCGGCGATACGCGCCCGCATAGACCTCACCGCGCCGCGCATCGAGAACGGCGACGACCGTTCCGTCGTCCTGCAGCGCCGCATGTGCGAGCGCCGCGAGCGACGACACCGCCCACAATGGCTTGCCGATCGCGAATGCGATCCCCTTCGCCGTTGCCATGCCGATGCGTAGCCCGGTGAACGATCCGGGACCCGCACCAACCGCGACCGCATCGAGGCTCTGCGGTGAGAGGCCGAGCTCGGCGAACAGGCTGTCGACGACCGTCAGCAGTCCCGTTCGGTTTCGCTCGACCTGATCGGTGCGCTCGCCGATGACGGCACCATCGCGCAAGACCGCCACCGAGATCGTCGCGGTTGACGTGTCGATGCCGAGCAGGTTCACAGGAAGAACCGCATCACGTCATTGCGCGAGGCGAGGATGACGATGAGGACGATCAGCACGAGGCCGGCCTGCTGGATGCGCGTGCGCGTGCGGTTCGACAGCGGGCGCCGCATCGCACCCTCGACGGCAAACACGAGCAGGTGCCCGCCATCGAGCATCGGAATCGGCAGCAGGTTGATCAGGCCCAGGTTCACGCTGATCAGCGCGATCATCAGGAGGAACGTGTCCCAACCCTGATTTCCCGAGACCGAGGCCGCGCGATACATCATGAGCGGGCCACCGATCGCATCGCTCGGCGTGTCGCCGCTGACGATCGATACGAAGCCGGTGACCATCGTGCTGATCGTGTCGCCGGTGCGCTCGAGCGCCTTGCTGAACGCGTAGCTCGCGCGGCCCTCGATCGGGATCATCGCGCCGCTGCCGCGATCGACGTCGTTGCGTGCGCCGAACACCAGGCGTGTCACGGTGTGGCCGTAGTCGTCGAGCTCCTTGCGCTGCACCTGCGTGAGCTCGGCCGACAGCGACTCGCTCGTGCCCCCCGGCGCGGCGCGTTTCCACGTGAGCTTGTAGGTCTTGTTCGGATCGGCCTGCAGGCGCTGGTCGAGATCGAGCCAGTGCACGATCGGCTTGTCGTCGAGCGCGATGATCAGGTCGCCCGGCTTGAGGCCAGCACCGTCGGCCGGCGAGCCCGGATCGACGGACGCGATGAACATCTCCGCATGCTCGAGGCCGGTATATGTATTGCGCTTGAGCGTGGGATCGATTTGCGTCTCGGGAACCAGGTCGGCAAAGCCAGGCGCGAGCAGCTCGATCTGCGGGATGCCGGGAATCTCGGTGCCGCGGAAGTACACGATGCTCGTGCGGCGCGCGATGCGGCCGAGCCGGTGCTTGACGTCATTCCAGTTGCGCACCGGCTGGCCGTCAACAGAGATGATGAGATCGCCGGTCTCGAGGCCCGAGCGTGCGGCCGGAGACTGCGCATCGATCACCCCGACGAGCGGCACGAATGGCGCGTGGGTGACACCGACCCGACCCTGCTGCGACACGCGACCGTCGCGCTGGCGCACGGTATCCTCGAGCGGCGTCAGGTACCGTTCGAACTCCTTGCCATTGCGCGAGATCCGCAGCTCGAGCTCCTTGCCCGCGCTGGTCTGCACGACCTGCTCGATGTCTTCCCAGTAGCGCATGCTGCGGCCGTTGATCGTGACCACCTTGTCACCGGGCTCGATCCCCGCCCGCGACGCGGCGCCGCCGTCGAGGACATCACCGATCACGGCGGCCGGCAGCATCGTGTGGCCTGCGAAAAACACGAAGTAGATGATCACCGGCAACACGAGGTTGGCCGCCGGGCCCGCGAGAATGATCACGACGCGCTGCCACAGCGGACGTGCGGAGAAGCTGCGGCCGGCGTCGGCCTTCGTCGTGCTCTCGGCCTCGATGCCCAGGATGCGGACGTAGCCACCGAGCGGAAATACGCAGACCTGGTACTCGGTCTCGCCGATCGTCGCGCGCACCAGCGGGCGGCCATACCCGAACGAGAACCGCAGGACCCTGACGTCCAGGAGCTTGGCCACCACGAAGTGGCCCATCTCGTGGATGACCACGAGGACACCGACGAGCAAGAGAAAGTACAGGACCGACATGCGAGGGCCTAGACGCGGCCCCGACCCTATAGCAGAGCTGCTATCCTGTATGTAGGTGGCTTCGAAGACCGGCGGAGACTTATCGACGAAGGAGCTCGAGGAGCTGCTCGATGCCGTCGATACGACCATGGATCGTCTGAAGACGCTCTACGAGAGCTACTTCCTCGGGATCCAGAAGCAAGCACCGTCGTTCATCCACGCCGACCTGGAGCGCAAGCTGCGCGACATGCAGCAGCTGCAGATGCGCAACACCGGCCTGCGCTACCGGCTCGCGACGATGCAGCAGAAGTTTGGCGCGTACAACTCGTACTGGCGCCGCACGCTGCGGCAGATCGAGAACGGTACATACATCCGAAACCTCGCCAAGATCGGCCGTGATGCGGCGCGCACCGGCTCCGAGATCCCCGAGGAGATCCTCGCGAAGATGCCCAAGCGCATGCGCGATCAGGTGGTGCGTGATCGCGATGCGGCGATCGCGATCGCCAAGCGCCGCGAGAAGCACGACGATGACGAGAAGACCGGGGAGGGCCCCGCACCGGACTTCCCGCCCGAGGCCGACGACGTTGCCGCGATGATCAGCGAGCCGAGTGTGCTGCGCCGCGAGATCAAGACGCAGTCGGGCGCGCACGTGCTCGGTGACGACGATGCCGACATGGACTTCGACTCCTTCTTCGCGGCGTTCAACGACGACGACACCAAGCCCGCCGCGAAGCCCGCGCCGCGTCCCGATCCTGCATCGACGCAGGCGATCACGCGCCCGATCGCGAAGGCGCCGCCGCCCGCCGCGGTGCCCGGCATGTCGCTGCGCACGCCCGCGCCCACCGTCGAGCCGACGACCGCGATGCCGCGCGTCGCAGACCCCACCGCGCCGACGGTCATGTTGCCGAAAGTTCCGCCAGGTCCAGTGCCGCCGGCCGCGATGCCGCGCGTCCCGATGCCCGGCCAGACCGGTGGAATGCCACGCGTCCCGGCTCCCGGTGCCGTTCCGCGCGTACCACCGGCAACCCAGGGAATTCCGCGCCCGGCGCCGTCGCAGGCGAGCCGTCCCAATCCGATCGCGCCGGGCTCCGCGGCACAAGCCGGGTCGACTCCCGTCGAGTCGATGAACGGCCCATTTGCGCGCCCTGACAGGCCGCCCATCACGCAGCCGGTCCCGCGGGTCACCCCGCCGCCGCGCCCGAGTACGCCTCCGCCTGCGCGTCCCGCGCCGACCGCACCGATGAAGCCGCCCCCCGGCATGACCGAGGCCGACGTCAACGCGCTGCACGCCAAGTACGTCAAGGCCAAAGAAGCCATCGGCGAGAAGGTCGACGCGTCGAGCCGAGAGAAGCTCTTGCGCACGATCAACCAGAGCGCGCCCAAGATCATGGAGCAGTACAAGTCGGCGGGCGTCGACTTCTCGGTGGTTGTCAAAGACAACCAGGTCGTGATCAAGGCCAAGCCGAAAGGCTGATTCGCGTCTCGCGCGCTACAGTGCGCGCATGTTCACGGCGCAGTTTCGCTGCATCGCTGGTTGTGCGGGCGCACACCCGCTCGACCAGGTGATCTATCGCTGCCCCTCGTGCGGCGAGTTGCTCGAAGTCGTCCACGACATGGGCGCGCTTCGCGAGCGCAGTGCGGATCAATGGAAGCAACTGTTCGGCGAGCGCTGGCGCTCCGTCGACGAGCCGTACGGATCCGGCGTGTGGGGCAAGCACGAGTGGGTCGCGCCGCAGCTGCGCACCGAGAACATCGTGTCGATGCTCGAGGGCGTCACGCATCTGACGCGCGTGCCGATCTATGCGCGCGAGATCGGGCTCGGCGACGTTCGCGTCAAGCAGTGCGGCACGTCGCACTCGGGCTCGTTCAAGGACCTCGGCATGACGGTGCTCGTATCGATGGTCAACCAGATGATCAAAGACGGGCAGCCGATCCGCGCGATCGCGTGCGCGTCCACCGGCGACACATCGGCGGCACTCGCGGCGTATGCGGCGGCCGCCGGGATTCGCTCGGTCGTGATCCTGCCGCGCGGCAAGATCTCGACGGCGCAGCTCGTCCAGCCGCTCGCGATGGGCTCGCTCGTGCTCGCGGTCGACACCGACTTTGACGGCTGCATGCGCCTCGTTCAGGAGCTCGCGACGCGCGAAGGCGTGTACCTCGCGAACTCGATGAACTCGCTGCGTCTCGAGGGCCAGAAGACGGTCGCGATCGAGATCGCGCAGCAGTTTGGCTGGGACGTGCCCGACTGGGTCGTGATCCCTGGCGGCAACCTCGGCAACGTGTCGGCGCTCGGCGCTGGCTTCGAGATGCTGCTCTCGCTCGGCATGATCTCGCGGCGCCCTCGCATCTGTGTCGCGCAGGCCGCACACGCTTCACCGCTCGCCACCAGCTATGCGCAGAGCTGGGCCGACCTCGAGCCGGTCAAGGCGAAGACCACGCTGGCGTCAGCCATCCAGATCGGCAACCCGGTCAGCTTCAAGAAGGCAGTTCGCGCCCTTCGCTCGTTCGATGGTGTTGCCATCGCGGTCACCGAATCCGAGCTGGCGAACGCCTCGGCGCGGGCCGACCGCAACGGCCTGTTCACGTGCCCGCACACCGGCGTCGCGCTGGGGGCATTGGAGAAACTCGCGGCCCAGGGGCTGGTCACGCCCAACCATCGCGTCGTCGTGATCTCTACCGCATCCGGCCTAAAATTCGCTGACTTCAAGGTTGGCTACCACGAGGGGACACTCGTCGAGGTCACACAGCCGAAGTACCGGAATGTGCCCGTCGAATTGCCCGAAAACTATGACGCCGTGAGGGCCGCCCTCCTGCGAGACCTCGACGTATCTGTGATGTAAAGCATTGCCCCTGAGGGGGTTTTGTTGGAAGTCTCCGCTCATGCAAATCGCTCGGGCAAGTGCCCTCCTATTTTCGCTTTCGGTCTTCGCTTGCGGTGACGATGGTGGCGGCACGAAGTTGATCGATAGCGGTATCGGCAACACGGACGCGGCCCCCAAGGTCTGCAGTGCGGTCTCCACGATCGGCTCGATGCAGTGGGACGTCACCGACGAGAGCGCTGGCCGCTACATCTCGTTCTACGCCGACATCGGCGACATCAACGGCGAGCCCGCCTTTCTTTACTACAACTTCCGCCGCACCATGATGACGGCGTCGCTGCCCGCGACGATCGACGTCACGGCTGGCACCGAGAACCTCGACAACTCGACGTGCTCGACCTGCTTCACGATCCTGACGTTCGACCCGAACGCGACGACGCTCGTGGTCACGCACCGCTACTTCCAGCAGTCCGGCACGGTCAACCTGACCGGCGGCGATCCGATCACGATGCGCGGCCTGATGGGCAACGTCTCGAACCTGCGCCTCCAGGAGTTCGAGTACGACGCCAACGACGACTTCAAGTTCATCCCGACGGGTGACTGCATCACGCTCAACGCCACCATCGATCAGGACAACGTCCCGAACGACTGGAGCTGCGACGTGACGGACTACTACACCGGCACCACGGCGACGCCGAACCCCTGCGACTGCGAGTGCGGTGCATTCGACGGCGACTGCTTCAACCCGGCGAACCCGACCCCGGACTGCTCGGGTCAGACGCCCGTCTGCTGGCCGAGCGAGACCGAGGGCGTCGCGACCGAGTGCATCGCCGCGCAGCCGAATGACACCTGCCAGACCGCCGCGGCGATCACGCTCGGAACCCCGGTGCTCGGCAGCCTCGTCGGCGCGCAGCGCCACTACAGCGGCGGCCTCCAGGCCGCGACCTGCACCGGCTACTCGCAGGCTGGCCCGGACGTCGTCTACAAGGTGAACCTGACCGCTAACACGTCGTACACCGCGACGCTGTCCGGTACCACGACCGACCTCGACGGCACGATCGCCATCGTCGGTCCGTCGGCTGACGGCTCGGTCTGCACGGACATGATCACCACCTGCATCGCGGGCAGCGACAAGACGTTCGCGGGTCAGGTCGAGACCACGACGTTCACCCCGGCCGCGACCGGCCAGTACTTCATCATCGTCGACTCGTTCTATCGCGATGACTACGGCGAGTTCACGCTCGAGATCAAGACGCCGTAATTTCAGGCACTTGTAGATCGAACCGCGGGGCGGGTCCGAAAGGGCTTCGCCCCGTGGAACGTTTCGGGGTCTCGCGGGTGATACCGGTTGCCCATGACTGCGGTTGCCCCCGCTCCACGCCCCCCCGGGGCCCTCGACGAGCTTACGCTCCGTCGGGCGCAGCGCGGTGACGAGCGCGCGTGGCGCGACCTCATCGACCGCTATCAGCGGCCGGTGCACGCGCTGGTGTGGCGGATGCTCGTCGGTCGGGCGCGACACCGCGTCGAGGACCTCACCCAGGAGACGTTCGTGCGCGTGCTGCAGGCGCTGCCGAAGTTTGATCTGGCGGGTCCGGCGTCGCTATCGACCTGGATCCTCACGATCGCGACCCGGCTCACACTCAACGAGCTGCGCCGGCCCGAGTCGGTCCGGCTCGAGCACGATCCGATCGGCCGCGACCGCGCCGATGCAGATGCCGAACGGCGGCGTCTCGGTGCGGCGATCGCCGCGGGCATGGCGACGCTGCCGGATGCGCAGCGCGCGGTGCTGGTGCTGCGCGAGTATCACGACCTCGATTACGGCGACATCGCCGAGGTGCTCGAGCTCGATGAGGGCACCGTGAAGTCACGCCTGTCGCGCGCGCGCGCCGCCATGCGCGAGCACCTGACGCAGGCACTCGGGAGAACGCCATGAGCGACGAGCCAGAGAACGACCGCCTCGATCTCTCCGCGTGGGAGGCGCCGCCGCCGCCCGCCGAGCTCGCCGATCAGGTGATCGCGCGCGTTGCCGGCGCCGTCGTGGCGTCGGCTCCCGAGTCGCGAGCGCCTCGCCGGCGCGGCTGGGTCATCGCGAGCATCGCCGTCGCTGCGATCGCGGCCGCCGCAGGTGTGCTGCTCATCGCGCGCGGCACGCACCGCGCGGCGCCCGCGTCGGGCAGCGTGATCGCGGATCAAGCACGTTCGCTCTCGCTCGATAGCGTGCGCGCGGACCTCGATCCAGGTGCGCACGTCGCGTGGCATCGCGAGTCCGGATCGCTGCAGGTCTCGCAGCGCGCAGGAACCGTGGCGTGGCGCGTGACCGGCGACGACAGATTGGTGATCGATGCCGGAGCCACGGTGGCTTCGGTCGAGGCGACAGGCGCGAGCCTGCGCGTGGAGGTCAAGATGAACCAGACGGATGCGCGAACGATCGGGGTGACAGCGTTGACGGCAGCAGCGGTCTCGCTGGTGACAGTCGTGGTGTACGAGGGCCACGTCAAGGTCGGTGGCTCGCACGGCCAGCCGACGGTGATCGTCCAGCCAGGGTCGACGTACACGGTGACGCCGCCGACGACGAGACTCGTCGAGCCGCCCATCGTTGGCGCGAGTCCGGCGATCGTGGCGGACCTGCGCATCACGGCGGGTGAGTCGGCGACGATCCACGTGGCAGCGCCGCCGCTGTCGGTCCAGCTCGACATGCCCGACGGCTGCACGCTGTTCGTCGGCGACACCAGGCAAATGAACACCGCGGTGACGCTCGACGAGGGCGTTCATCCATACCGCCTCGACTGTAAGATCGCCTCACAGACGGGCCAGAGCGGTGCGTTGACGGTCGTTGTCGACACGGCACAAGCCCCGGTCGCAGCCGAGAACGCGGATGGTCCGGTGCTGCGCATCGACCAGATCGAGTGGAGCGACGATCGCACGTTCATCCGCGGCCAGGCCACGCCGCGCGCGTCGTTGTCGACGAGCGGGATCGACTGGCCCGTGCTCGACGGCTTCTTCGTGGTGGCGCTGCCGCCCGAACAGGTCGCGTCGCTGCGTCTGGAGCATGTGAAGCGCGGCGTGCACTACTTCGTGTTGCGCAAGTCGCAGGCGGTCGCGGCGGGGCCCCGCACCGTCGGCCCGCCCTGCGATGCCGCCAAGCTGCGCGATCAGGCGATCGATCGTACGAACCTGGGCCAGCATGCCGCCGCACTCGTACTGTACGAGCGCGCGCTCGCGTGCAAGCCGGGCGATGCCGGGCTGACGCGGCTCGCGTTCATGAGCGCGTGCAATGCACTCGATCAGCCCAAGGCGAACAAGCTGTTCCAGAAGCTCAGCGTCGCCGATCGGGCCAAGTACAAGGGGATCTGTGGTCGCAACCAGATCGACGTCGACGACGGCACGGCGTCGTGTGATGCCGAGGCGTCCAAAGAGAAGGGCATGAGCAACATCAACAAGGGCCAGCACGCAGCGGCGCTCTCCGAGTTCGAGGCGTCTCTACGCTGCAAGGACGACCCCTACGTGCGTCAGCTCGCGTTCATGGAGGCATGTGCGAGCAGCAACGCCGCCAAGGCGAACCTCTACTACGCGCGGCTCAGCAAGCAGCAGCGCGAGAAGTTCCGTCAGATCTGCATCCGTCAGAAGCCCCCGGTCGAGCTGATCGAGCCCGATGATTCCCCGGGCTATCTCCAGATCAAGTCCAAGCCGGAGGCCAAGGTGCTGATCGATGGCGTCGACACCGGCCTCACCACACCGGTCAGCGGCACGGACCTTCCGCTCCAGCCGGGCAAGCACAAGGTGACGTTTGTCATCGGCGAAGACCGGTTCACGTACCCGGTCGTCATCGAGGCCGGGCAGACCGCGACGATGACCAAAGATCTCCAGTAGAGGACGGAGGCTCTGTGTTATGCCCTCGCGATGAGGGCATCGGCCATTGTGATCTTGTGCGCACTCGCCGGCTGCGGCGATGACGCACCTCCCGCGACCACTGGTGTCAGCACCGAGCTGTGTACCTACGAGCCCGTGCCTGCGACGGCCCTATCGGGCGGGACGGTCGCCGCAGGAGCCGTGCAGGCGGGCGCTGCGGAGCGCGTGCTCGACATCCCGGTCGGCACCGCACTCGGCGGCTACACCTCGCGCGCGGGGTTCCTCGGCAAGGCCGGTATCGTCGATGCGCGCAAGCTGAAGATCTCGGGTTCGTTCAACCCGTCGATCGGAATCACCGCCGCGCCGCGCGTGAAGGCAGTCGCGTTGACCGCCGGCGACGAAACCGTGATCATCCTCAAGTTCGACGCGATCTTCGTCTACGAGGGTATGGTGTTCGACCTCGAGCAGCGGCTCGGCCCGGAGTACGCGGGCAAGGTCATCATCTCGGCGTCGCACAGCCACTCGGCGTGGGCGCAGTTCACCGGACACGGTCCGCTCAAGCTCGGCGCCGGTCAGCTGCGCCAGCTGGTCTACGATCGCTTCCTTGGCTCGTTCGAGGCTGCGGCTCGCGATGCACTCGCGGCGCGCCGCAGTGCGAAGATCGGGTTCTTCTACGACGGCAACTTCGATCCGACCGATCAGATCAATCGCGACCGCCGCGGCGGCAACAACATGCTGCCGGGCGGCGATCGCAAGGACAACCAGTTCTTCATGATCCGGATCGACGGTACGGACAACGTGCCGATCGCTGCGCTGCCGGTCTTCGGCGTGCACGGCACGCTCAACGACGATGACAACCCGCTCGCATCGACCGACGCGACGGGCGCCGTCGAGCGCGTGCTGCAAGAGCGCTTCTCGTCGCAGGTCGTCGTGATGCACCTGCAGGGCGCGGGCGGCGACAACTCGCCGGCCGGTCACGGCGGCGTCGACTGCAGCGTCAAGCCGGGTCGCAGTGGCGATCCGTGCTTCACGTGGGCAAACGAAGAGGGCCACGGCCGTGGCGCGTCCGACACGATGTACGCCGCGTGGCAGGCTGCCGGCGCGAACATGCGCGACACGATCGAGATGGAGATGCTCACGCGCTCCGTCGAGACCGGCCCGTTCCCCGAGACGTTCTCGCTGCGCGACAACTCGCTCGTCTACGCGCCGTTCGACATCGAGCGCATGCCCGACCAGATCATCTACGACGGCGCTGCGATCGCGTCGCCCGTCGACGAGTTCAACGCACCAGTCGGCGCGGCGCTGTGCGAGACCGAGAACGCAATGTTCCCGGCTGCCGCGATCCCAGGCACCGAAGGCTCGCTGCCGTACGGCTCGTGCCTGCGCATGGATGTCGCCGGCGAGATCCTCGGCGAGGTGTTCAGCATCGACTTCAAGGTCGACGAGACGCACCCGGTCTGCGAGATGACGCGCACCACGCTGTCGGCGCTGCGCCTCGGCGACTATCTGTTTGCGACGATGCCGGGCGAGCTCACGGTGATCCTCGCGGACTACATTCGCGCGCGCTCGCCGGTCGGTGCGGACAAGACGATCCTGCTCGGCTACGCGCAGGGCCACGTCGGTTACTTGCTGTCGCCCGAGGACTGGCTGCTCGGTGGCTACGAGTCGAGCGTGACGTTCTGGGGACCGCTCGAGGGCGAGTACCTCGCGAACCGCCTCGCTGATCTGATGCCACTCGCGATCACGCCGATGCGTGAGGACGGCGCGTCCGGTGGCGCCAACAAGGTCGCGACCGCGACGATGACGGACGACTTCGAGATCGATAATCCCGCGATGATGGCAGGCACGGTACCGGCCACGGTGCCGCCCATGGTGTGGGCTCGCGTCGGAACGCCGATGCAGGCGCAGCCGGCGGCACAGGTCGAGCGCGTCTCCGGCATCGCGACGTTCGTGTGGATCGGTGACGACCCGAGCGTGAAGACGCCGCGCGTGGCATTGCAGTTCGAGACGTCGACGAACGTGTTCTCCACGGTCGCGCGTGCGAGTGGTCGCGCGGTGGAGGACGGCGAGATCGTGCTCGCGTACACGCCGCAGCCGCTGCAGCGCTCGGGCCCGCAGACGCACTACTGGGTTGCGGAGTGGCAGGCGCTGCCGTGGATCGGATCGACCAGCAACAACGGGCTCGACGACCGCGGTGGGCTCCCGCTCGGCAACTATCGCTTTCACGTCGAGGGCAGCGGCTGGACGCTCGACAGCGCGCCGTTCGCCGTCGTGGCGGGCGGCCTGAGCGCGACGGCATCGCGCGTGGCGTCGAACATCCATACGCTCGTGCGCTGGCACGCGCCGAAGGGCTGGCGCCTGATGGACATGTCGCTGCAGTCCAATCAGCCGATTCCAGTTCGCAGTCAGAACGTGAAGATCGAGCTGCTGCAGAGCAACGTGGTGCTCGACACGTTCAACAACGTGCCGACCGATGCCAGCGGCGCGGTCGATGTGACGAACAACGCGCTCGCCGATCAGGTGCGGGTAACTGACCGATTCGGCAACGTCACGGTGGTGAATCTCTAGGTGTAGTGGGGGAGATACACCCGCCAGCGTTCACGGGTTGTCCCCTAACTACTGAGACCAGCGTGGAAAACCGGGTGGTATTGCGTTTGCAATTCTGGTCCCTGTGCGCGCGGTCATGATCCTGATGGCTCTCGTCCTGGCAGCAGGCTGGGTGGCCATCCGACATCTCCCGGACGAGGCGCAGGCCGAGCCGGTGACGCGCGATGTGCGCCCGCAGGAAGTTCTCAGCGTTTCGCTCGATGGCCGCGAGCTCCCGATGGCGGCGTTGCGCGACGTGCTGGAGACCCGGCCCGGCACGCTGGTCGACCTCGCTGCCGTGAAGCGCGACCGCGTCGCATTGGAGAAAGTCCTCGTCGACCGCGGTTACCTCGCGGCGCGGGTCGAGTCGCCGCGCGTGACGTTCGGCGCGGGTGGTGTGGTGTTCGTGACGTTCCCCATCGCGCAGGGCCCCCTATTCCGCATCCGCAACATCGCCGTGGCCGGCGCGAGTGCGAACGAGTCAGGCATCCTGACGATCGCCGGCGGTGAGGTCGCGGACTCCGAGCGCATCGCGCTCACGCGCCGCGCGGTCGAAGCGCGGCTCAAAGTTCGTGGCAAGCAGGACGCCGTCGAAGCAGCGCTGGTGCTCGATGTCGCGGCGGGACTCGTCGACATCCAGCTGACCGCACGCTGACGCTGTCCGGTACACTGCCCAGCAATGGGTGCGGTGGACGAGACGATGCCGGCGCTGTTCGCGTCGGAATCAAGCGGCGGCGAGCTCACGCCCGTCGCACAGCTCGGCGCCGGCGAGGATGGCAGCGCCATGCTCGCGAAGCAGGGTGAGCTGCTGATCGAGTGGCTGCAGCTGTCGTTTGGGCCCGACTCCCCACGCTGGCCTGCGCTCGAGGCGCGGCTGCGTGCGGCGAGCAGCGTCGATCATCCAGGCGTGCGCAACATCCTCGGGATCAACAGCCTGCCGCCGACGGTGATGATCGAAGGTGATCGATCGCCGCCACTGGCCGAGCTCGTGCAGCACGACTCCGTCGACCTCCCGCGTGCGATGCGCATCCTTGGCGAGCTCGCACGTGCGGTCGCGGCTGCGCATCACGTCGGCATCGTGCATGGTCACCTCGATCCGTGGTCGATCCATGTGGGTGCCGGAGATCGTCCGCGCATCGAGCTGACCGGGCTCATCACGCGGGCGCGGTCGCACGACTGGGTGCGGCGATGCACGGCACCCGAGGCGCTGGATGGACAGGGTGATGCGACCGCGGACGTGTTCGCGATCGGCGCGCTGCTCGATATCTTCGCGACCGCGACGGGCCGCGAGCCCACCGAGGGCGTGAAGTCGATCATCGCCGAGTGCACGATGATGGAGCCCGAAGCGCGGCCGTCGATCACCGCGCTCGTGCAGCGGCTCGTGGGTGCCGGAACGTTGATCGCGCGCACCACGCTACGCGAGATCGAGGCGCCAGCGCGTCCGTCGCGACCCGCCCTCGGCCTCCGTCTCGGCCGCTTCGAGCTCAGCCGGCAGCTCGGTGCAGGCGCGATGGGTGAAGTGTGGGAAGCGCGCGATACCGCCGGCGGGCCGAACGTCGCGATCAAGCTGCTCCGACCCGAGGTGGCGGTCGATGGCGACCTGCTGCGGCGGTTCCGCAAGGAAGCTCGCGTGCTCGCGAGGGTCGGCAGCCCGTACATCGCGAACTACATCGATCTCAACGAGGATAAAGGCATTCACTACCTCGTGCTCGAGCTCGTCGAGGGCGGCAGCGTCGCCGGTGCGCTGCGGCGGATTGGCAAGCTGCACGATCGGCTCGCGCTCGCGATCGTCGCGGACACGTGTCGCGCGCTCAGCGAGCCGCACCGGCTCGGCATCGTTCATCGCGACATCAAGCCCGACAACATGATGTTCGTGCGATCCGGAATCGAGCTCGAGTCCGATCCGCGCGGGCAGGTGGTCAAGCTCGGCGACTTCGGCATCGCGCGGCTCGTCGAGAGCGGTGCCGCGGCAGCGCCCGACGGCGCGACTCGCGAGGGCACGGTGCTCGGCACGCCCGAGTTCATGGCGCCCGAGCAGTGCCAGGGCACCACCGCCACGCCGGCGACCGATGTCTACGCGCTCGGCTGTTGCCTGTTTGCGCTGATCGCTGGACGGCCGCCGTTCGTCACCCGCGACGACAACCAGATGGGCGTGCTGCTCCAGCATCTGCGCGAGGCGCCGCCGCGGCTCGACGCGCTGGTGCCGGAGGCCAGCCCCGCCGTCGTCGATCTCGTCGCGCAATGTCTTGCCAAGGATCCGAAGCAGCGCCCGGGCGATGCGACCGAGCTGCTCGCCGTGATCGAGCAGATGTGCGAAGGCACCACGGCGCTGATGACCGCGCATCCCGCGACGCCGGTCCAGAACGAGAGCTCGGTCCAGACCTACATGTTCGAGTGGGAGCTGCAGTCGTCGCCCGAGGCGCTGTGGCCGTTCGTCTCGAACACCGAGAAGATGAACAAGGCGGCGGGACTCGCGCCGGTGCGGTTCGAGATCGAATCGACGAAGAACAATCGCGGCTCGGGGACGACCGGCCACCAGCGCGTCGCGGGTCTCGCGCTCAAGTGGAAGGAGCACCCGTTCGAATGGATCGAGGGCAGCCGCCACGTCGTGCTGCGCGTGTTCGAGCGCGGCGTTCTGCGGTGGTACGTGTCGGAGGTCCAGCTCGAGCGCACACCCGGTGGCGGCACCAAGCTGCGAACCATCGTGCGCCTCGAGCCGCGCAACATGCTCGCGCGCGTGCTGTCGAAGTGGGAGATCGGCGTCAAGTACAAGCGCAAGCTCGACAAGGTCTACACGCGGCTCGACGGCTTGCTCGCGGCGGGCCACTCGCCCGACATCGATCCGATCGATCCGAACATCGTGCTCCCGCGAGAAGCGCACCAGCGGGTCGAGGAGACCGCCGTCGCGCTGCGTGCGGCTGGGATCGACGAGCGCGCGATCGATGCGCTGTCGTCCTACTTGCTGCACGCGTCGGATCAAGATGTCGCGCGGATCCGACCCGTCGAGCTCGCGCACAAGTTCAAGGTTCCCGAGGACGCGATGATCGCGGCGACATTGCATGCGGCGAAGCACGGCGCGCTCGCGATGGTGTGGGACGTGATCTGTCCGTCGTGCCGTATTCCGTCGTCGGTGGTCGACTCGCTACGCAACATCGAGGAACACGGCTCGTGTGGCGCGTGCAACATCAGCTACGAGGTCGACTTCAGCCGTGCCATCGAGCTCGCGTTCCGAGCGGCGCCTGACATTCGCAACGTCGAGACGCAGACGTTCTGCATCGGTGGGCCCGCGCACTTCCCGCACGTCGCCGCGCAGGTTCGCCTCCAGCCAGGCGAGCGCTTCGCTCTCCCACTGTCGCTGGCGTCGGGCTTCTACCTCGTGCGCAGCCCGCAGCTCCCGCGCGCGCACGAGCTTCGCGTGACCGGATCCGGCGGCGTGCGTCGCGTGGACATCGTGATGGGCGAGCGCATCGATCTGGCGCCGCTCACCGCAGGCGATCAGCTACTCACGCTCGTCAACCCCACCGAGCGCGAGATCCTGGTCCGCGTCGAGCGCGCCGGCGATCGCGAGCTCGCACTCAGTGCCGCACGCGTGATGTCCCTCGCCGTGTTCCGCGAGCTGTTTCCGGATCAATCACTCGCGCCGGGTCGCCTGATGGCGGTCACGCAGGCGACCTTGCTCGTCGCGCAGGTAGAGGACGCGCAGCGCCTGTTCGCCGAGCTCGGTGATAGCAAGGCGTTCCCGGTCGCGGCCCGCTTCTTCGATATCGTGGCGACGCTCGCGAAAGATCACGGCGGCTCGCTCGTGAAGACGTTCGGTGGGCTCGCGCTCGCCGCGTTCGAGCGTCCGGGCCCGGCCGTCGACGCTGCGCTCGCACTGCAAGCTGCCGTCGACACTCATCCAGTGACCGCCGGTCTGCTCGTCAAGGTCGCGGTTCACCGCGGGCCGCTCATGGCGCTGACGCAGGCGGGACGCCTCGACTACTTCGGCCAGCACATCGAGCTCGCGTTCGCGTGCGTGCATGGCGTGCCGCCCGGCGCCGTGGGGCTCACGTCGGCGATGTGTCAGGACATGACGGTCGCCGAGCGCCTGCAGACCATTCCGGATCAACTCGGGATGCAGCCGCTCGGTGGCAGCGCCTGGGTGCTCCACGTGCGGGCGCGCAGAGACGTCGCGCGTGCGCTGCCGCCAGGTTCGGAATAACTCCGAGCGCTTCAGGGCTCAGCCGTTTGTGCTCTCTCGCTCCGACGCATTGCGACCGCTCGCAGCCTCGGTAGCTTCGAACTATGAGGCCAATCACCCGAGAGACGATCACGGACCGCCGCCAGCCATCGCTGCGCTGGAGTGCGGTCTTTGCGGGCACGACGGTCGCCGTCGCGCTCTGGGCACTGTTGCACCTGCTGGGCATGGGAGTCGGCATGGCGGCGCTCGAGCTCGACGACGCGGGATCGATCCGCTCGGTCGGCATCGGCACGACGGTGTCATCGCTGCTCGCTCCGCTGATCGCGCTGTTCGTCGGCGGTCTCGTCGCGGGCAAGCTCGCGACCACGTATGACGAGCGCGTTGGCGCGACGCACGGCTTCGTGACCGGCGCGATGGCGTCGATCGTTGGCCTGGTGTTCACCGTGGCGCTCGTCGGCCTGCTGGCAGGCGGCCCGATGCGCTCGCCGACGCACGGCCTCACGCTCTCGGACGACGTGACCGTGTATCCGGGCATGCGCAAGGCTGAAGTGCAGCGCGCGACGGACCGCGTGGGCAAGATGCTGCTCGGCGCGAGCCTGGCGCTGCTCGTCGGCGTCGGTGCGGCCGTCGGTGGTGGCGCACTCGCTGCCAAGGGCCGCAAGCCCCGCACGCGCCGCAACACGAACGAGGTGCCGGTGGTGCCGCCGCCGCCCGAGCCGCCCGCGGACGCCCCGCACGTGACGACGTCGTAACGTCAGTCCTTGCGGGCCGGCAGCACGCCGGTCGGCCGGCCGCGTTCGTCATCGCGGTGCACGAAGCGCCGCATGCCGGTCTCGCGCCACCAGCTCGACCAGCGATCCGCCGCGACCTCACGCTCTTTGCGCGGGAGGTCGTGGTGGTATCCGAAGTACTCGCCGGTGAGCCGGCGCAGGTCATTGATCGCGAGCTCGCGAATCGAGTCGTCCTTGTGGCCGAGACCCTCGATGAGCCACTCGATGCGATGGCGGCGCCGCGCCCCATCGAACCACTTGCGCCACTTGCGCTCCGAGAGCCCGAAGTCCTGCGCGGTGAGCGAGACCAGTGCCTTGCGCGCGTGCTCGCCGCCGCGATCGCCTCGCTCGATGGCCCCGATCAGATCCTCGAGCGAGTCGGTATCGCCGAGCTGTACGACCGCCGTTGCCGCGGCCGCGACGGTTTCGGGATCGCTGGAGTGCAGCGCGCGCCGTGCACGAGGCAGGGCATGCGACAGGTCCGCGACCGGATAGCCGGCGAGTGCCTCGGTCGCCATGCTGCGCACGCCGAAGTCCTGGTCGAACAGCCGCTCGACGAGCGCGAACACCGCGTTGCGCGGTCGCAGCTCGGCGGCACACACCGTCGCGTAGAACCGGATGTCGCGCTGCGGCGAGCTCATGCGGTCGATGATCAATTCGCCGGCCGCGGCACCGAGCCGCACGAGGAGCTCGAGCAAACCACCGTACTGGCCGGCGCGCAGTGCGCGGCCGGTGACCGCGAAACGATCGACGCGTAGCGCGCCGGGGAATCGCTTCGCGAGCTCGCCGAGAGTCTCCTGCGAGCGCTCGACAGCCTCGGCGATCGCATCGTCGGCACCCGCCTCGGCGGCGGCTTCGATCACGTCGAGCACTTCGGCGATGGGTCGCGCTGGCGCAGCGGGAGCCTCCGCGGCCGATACAGGAAGTGTCGGGACGGAGTGACGCTCGCCGGGCGCGCGCCAGTCGGCGTCGTTGCGCACGATCTTCTTGGGGGCGACCTTGTCGGCATCGACCTTGGGCGCGGCGTCGGTGGCCGGCCGATAGCCCGCCGACTTGTGCTTCACGATCAGCCGGCCGAGCGCGTCGGCAGCGCCCGCCGCGAGTGGCAACAGCTCGGTCACGTCGACGAGCTTGAGATCGCTGTGCACGCGGTGTGCGATCACGACCGCGACCACGCGTTCGCGTAGCACGATCGGCATGATCAGCGCCGACGGCGGCATCGCGCCACCCATGCGCAGGATCATCGCGTCGATGCCGTCATCGCTCGAGACGAGTGGTCCGATATGCGGCTGCTGATTGTGTGTCACCGATCGGAACGGTGACACCACATCGAGCGGGATCAGGACGCTGTGAATCGCCGCGGTATCGATGCCGGTCTCGGCGAGCGCGAGGCGGCCAATGGCCGCGCCACCTTGCACGGTGAGTAGAGCGGCATAACGAGCGCGTGCTCGCGCGGCGCGGAGCAGCGTGAGGAACACGGTGTCGCGATCGTCGGCGGTCGCGAGTAGCTCGCGCGCGCGAACCACCGCGAGCGGGCTGTCGCGGCCCGCCGTCGCGATCGGCTCCATCGCCGTGCGCCCCATCCCGCTTCGTACGGCGCCGCTCGAGCTGCGCGCATCGATCGATCGCGGAACTCCCGTCGACGGTGTCGGAGGTGCTTTGGGGGCGACCGGCGCAGGCGCGCGCGGCGGAATGCCGGTGCCGACGACATCGCCGAGCGTGGCGACAAGGGGCTTGATGCCCATCAGCGTCGGAGCGCGCGCCTTCGTGTGCTGCGGCTCGAATTCCATCTTCTCGGTGCGATCGTCGCGCGGCGCTTGCGGCGAGATCTTCTCGGTCGGATCGTTGCGCATGCCGAATGTCGGCGGGCGCGGCGGTGCGACGAGCGGCGCCGTCGCGTCGGGATCGTCGACGATCACGCTCTGCTGGCGGCCGACCGGTGCGGCGGTGGCGTCGACGGCGAGCGAGCGTGCGAGTGTGGTGAATCGCGCGGGTGCCTCGGCTTGGTACGCGCGTGCGTACGCGAGGTGCCAGCGGTATTCGGGCGTGATCAGCGGCTGCAGCGGACGATCGAGCAAGTCGGCGAGGTCTTCGAGCTCGGTGATCTCGAGCGGCGAGCACACCAGCACGCGCAGCGCCTCACCGTCGAGCGACAGCGGCAGTGCGCGGAACTGCGCTGCGATCTCGTTACCGACGAGCATGGTCGCTTCGCTGCTGATATTCGCGGCCTCGTCGCGGCGCGCGGGCGGCAGGCCCGATGCGAGCGCGAGGTATTGCGTCAGTCGGTCCTCGGGGACGAGGTTCATCTCCAGCAGGATCGTGTCGAGACTTCCGCCGTAGATGACCTGCCGCTGGAACGCCTTCTCCATGCGCTTGACGCCGACAAGGCCGTCACGCACCAGCAGCGAGCTCAGACGCGCGGGCATCGGACCTTAGGGGGCCTTGATGACGTAGGTCCCTGCGATCCAGTCCTGAAGCCCGCGCTTCTCGCTATCGAACCCGATCCACAGAAACCCCAGGAACAGCGTGGCAACCCCGGCGAGGTAGCCGGCGCAGCGCGCGATGCAGCGTGCTGGCGATGGCGGATCGCCGTAGACGTCGATCACTTTCATCTTGAGCAGCCGCATGCCGAGCGTGCGACCCAGCGCGATGTGAAACACGAGCAGATAGATCATGCCGATCGCGATGAACATCACGAAGCCCATCACGAGCGCCGGATCGGCCGCGAGCACGAGGTCGATCCACATGTCGACATCGAGAACCTTCATGTTGCGCGCGGGCAGATGAATGCCGGCGAGCTTGCTGACGATCAGCGTGGTCAGCAGCGCTGCGGGCACGATGCACGCGAGATCGATCAGGCCGGCGGCCAGCCGCTTCCAGAACCCGACGACCCAGACCGAGCTCGCATCGCGGCGGCTGGCCGGCGCCGCACTCGGGCGCTGCAGTGGGGGCGGCGCCGGCATGCTGGGCGCACCGGTTTTTTCGGTCCGATCGGCGGGCTCGTCACCGGTGGCGGTGACGGGCTCGTCGCGTAGCACGGCGGGCTCGCGCTCGGACATCGTCGATTTATACGGTGTCGTCGTAGTCGATGGCAAATACTAGAGCTTTGCCGGCTCGGTCCGGATCTGCCCGCGCTCGCACCGCCAGGCGCCCATCGGTGGGTCGTCATCGCTCGGCGGGTACGGTTTGGGGGGCGTCAGCGTCGCTGGGATCGGCGAATCGAGCAGCTCCCACAGGACCGTGGGGTGGACATCGGGGGCGCGGCGGCGCTCCCATTGCCCCGGGGAATAGCCCCACAGCCCGAGCTGGCCGACGACGATCGTGACGGCTGCGGCCGGCGCGAGCAGGGCCCGCGGCAGGACCCGGTCGGTCCCGAGCGCCAAATAGACCCCGATCCAGGTCAGCTCGGACAGGAGCCGGGGGCCATAGGCCTGGCCGCCGTGCCACTTGAAGAACGCGGCCATCGCGAGGACCTGCAGGATGCCGCCCGCGACCAGCCACCACCGGGTGCGGGGGCTGGCTGCAAAGCCGATCAGCGCGAGCGGTGCGAACCAGAGCAGACCCCGGCCCGGGCTGGCGAGCAGGCCGGCGACTGCGGCCGGGACCTCGCTCGGCCTGAACGGGTGCTCGGTCAGCTGGCGGTTGGCACCCCACTGCGCGATCGAGAGCGGCGAATTCTGGTGGAGCGCGTTCCACACCACGAACGGCGCCGCGACCGCCACGGACAGTCCGACCGCCACGAGCCACGCGCGCCGATCGCGGCCGGTCTCGATCGCCCACGTGAGGCCAATGCCCAGCGCGAGCGGCGCGACGACCGGGCGAATCATCACGACCGCAACGAGTAACGCTGGCGTTGCGAGGCCGAGCCACGGCCGCTGCTCGCGCCACGCCAGCGTCGCGAGTGCACCGATCAAGAACGGCAGCGCCGGCGTGGCCTGCCACAACCCTTGACCAAGCGTCGCGGCGCCCGCGAACGACGACGCAGCGACCGCACCGGCGAGCAGCGAGCGGGGCAGGGACGCGCGCGCCCGGCACGCGAGCACGAGGAGCGCAGCCGCGATCGCGACGAGAAACGCGCCGACCCAGCGCTCACGCGCGCGCAGATCCTCGTCGGAGATGACATCGCCGTCGCCGATGTCGAGCAGCGCGAGCGAGCCGACGAGCGCGGGCACGGGCCCGAACACCGACGTGAACTGCTGCTGCTTGTCGTACTGCATGTAATAAAACATGCTGCGCTGCGCGGTCTCGGCGCGGATCCAGTCGACGCGGTCGAGCTCGAACGTACCGCTGCAGCGAAGCACCAGTGCCCCGGCGCGTGCGGGCACGGTGTCGCCCGATAGCTTGCGCAGCGGCGACGCGACGGCGAGCGCGATCGTGACGATCGCGAGCAACAGCGTCGCGGCTGCGAGCCGGCGCAGCTCAGCTCTCCGTGATCGAACGAATCAGCGCAACGCACACCGCAGGTGCGGTCTCTGCGCGCAGCACGCGCGGGCCGAGGCCGATCGCGGTGAAGCCAGCTGCCACGAGTACGTCGAGCTCCGCCGGTGCGAGTCCGCCCTCGGGACCGGTCACGAGCGTCACGTTGTCGACGAAGGTCGCGCTGCGCTCGGGATCGAGCGGCCACTCACCGGAACCGCTCACGGCCGCCGGCGGGCTCGAGCCCATCCGCACGAAGCGGCCGGTGGACGTCACGTCGTCGGGGTCGCGGGGATGCTCGGTCGGGGGCTGGGTGACGTCGGGGCGCTGATAGCGGCCGGTCACCGCGATGTCCGTGGACTCGTCGAAGGCGCGCGCGTCCCCCCGATCGATCAACTGGCCGGAGCGCGCGAGCAGGGTGCGCAGGTCGGAGCGGTCGGCAGCCGGATCGAGCGCGAGGAGTGCGCCGCCCGGCAGCTTCGCGATCGCCGCGGTCAGCGTGTCGGCCCACGCCACGGTCGGAACGCTGGCGCGACCGGACTGGCGTGCGGAGGCCTGCGCGATACCCTGGAAGTGCTCGATGCGTCCTGGGCGCCGCTCGTTGTCGAGCTTGACGATCGATCGCGTGGCGGGCCACACGACGATGTCATCGACGCCGGTCTCGACGAGCTTCTCGAGGCAGGTGTCCATGCGGTCGCCCTTGATGAGCGGAACGAGCGCGCGAATGCGCGGGGCCTTGTCGGCGATCTGCTCGACGTGACCGACGCGCAGCACGGTCTCGGCCTCGCCGATCTTCACGATCTCGGCCTGCGCGCGCTGTCCCTCGCCGTCGCACAGCTCGACGCTATCGCCCGCAACGCCGCGCCGCACGCGGGCAAGGTAGTGGTGCTCGTCGCCGCGAATCGTCAGCTCGCCGGCGGCCAGCGGCGAAACAAAGAGCCTCATGGCGACAGACTACGCTGCGAGGACCACCGAGGACCACTGCGCGTCATCGGTGCTGGCGCGAATCGTCACCAGCGTCATGCCGGCGGCGACGAACTCGTCTGCGAGAGGTGCAGCTTGCGGAGTGAGCAGGCCACTGAGGATCAGGGTCCCGCCCGGGGCGGTCTTCGCGCTGAGGGCCGCCTTGAGCTCCCGCAGCACGTGAGCCTGGATGTTGGCGAGCACCAGCGGGAATGCCTCCGCGATGTCGCCCAGTGCGGTGGTCGACGCCGCGATGCGGTGGCCGATGCGATTGACCGCGGCGTTCTCGGCGGTCGCCTGTGCGGCGATCGGATCGTTGTCGACGGCAATGCAGGTCGACTCGGGCCAGCGTTTGACCGCGGCGATCGCGAGGATGCCGGAGCCACAGCCAACGTCGAGGATGCGGGCCGGCGAGGGGCCGCGGTCCGCGAGGTCTTGCATCGCCTCGAGCACCAGCCGCGTCGACGCGTGCGTGCCGGTGCCGAACGCCATGCCGGGATCGAGATCGATCACCACGTCGCCGGGCTCGGCCGCATAGCTCTCCCAGCTCGGCACCACGACGAACTGCGCGGTCAGCCGGCTGACCTTGAAGTAACGCTTCCACGCGTCACGCCACTGCTCCTCCGGCATCGCCGCCGCAGTGCGAACGCGCGCTGGATCGACGGAAGCGCCACCGGCGGCCCATCGAGAAACAGCATCACGCGTATCTGCGAGCGCCGACGCGACATCGGACGCTCCCACCCAGAACACAACCTCGTCACCACGCTGCTCGGTACCGGCGGCGGCGGCGGGGATTTCTGAAGCGATCAGCGCGGCGATGTCATCGACATCCGCTGCACCGACCGGAACAACAATCTCGACCCAGTCCGACACTAACGAGCGTTAGCGAGTCGGAGCGGGAGTCACGCGACGCTTCATCTCACGACGGAGGCGCTTGCGAGCCTCGCGCGTCTTGCGCTTCTTCTTGACGGACGGCTTCTCATAGAAGCGGCGGCGCTTGAGCTCCTGCAGGATGCCCTCTTTGGACATCTTCTGCTTGAGGATCTTCATCGCCTTCTCGAGGCTGTCGCGAACCTCGACCTCTACAGGCTTGCCAAACGTGTTCTCGTTCATGGGGGACACAGTGGGTACCTGATCAAGGCAGCGAGATCAAGCAGATCACTGCTTGGCGTTGTGCTTGTAGAACAGCGTGATCGTGAGGCAGTGGAACTCGGAGTCCGAGCTCTGGGTCACGATCTTGTCGACGATCTCGTGCTCGGGGTGAACGCGGATCCAGTCCGTGATCACCTCGCCCAAGAGCTCGCGTTCCTTGGCCTTCGTCGCCGAAAAAACCTTCACGCCAGTCACATCGATCATGCTCCGCCCCTCGTCCTGATTGGTCATCTGCTGAGCTCTCGCCACGGCACTCTCCTGGTGTAGGAGTGCAATGTGCTCGATGATCGAGTTGCAGTCAAGCGGGAAAAATGCCGTATTGGTGAACTCCGGGGTGTTTGGCCCCGCAGGAATCCTCAGTAGTTGAACTGAACCTGAACGCGTGTCACGTGTCCGTACTCGTCCACCCCGGTGGTGTCGCTGGTCCTCCGGACCATGTCGTAGGCCAGGACGATCTCGAGCGCCTTGAACAGCTGGGCCTCGATCCCGACCTCGACCTCTTTGACCAGGTAGTGCGGGGCGTTCGCGAAGAACTTCTTACCGCCGTCATAGTAGGTGCCGCGCACGAACGGGACCAGGGACCGCATCCCGGCGAGGTCGTCGATCTTGTACGACAGCAGCGCGTAGCCGCCGTGGAGCCAGGCGCTGTCGATGCGGGTCGGCGTGTTGCGACCCTGCTGCGGCCCGAAGCCGGCGGTGTACTCGGCGGCGAACCCGAACGGCCTGGGGTACAGCACGAACGTCCCGATCACGCGCGTGTCGCGAATGGCCGGGATGGGCGTGTCGGCCGTCGCGCCTTCGATCTCGAACCGAGGGCCCATCGCAGGCTGTGTGATCGTCGGCGTGTACTTGCCGTAGAAGCCGCCACCGCCGAACTCGATGATCTGCGAGCCCAGCTCGAGCGGAACGCTCACGCGTGCGACCACGTGCGGTAGTCCCCCGTCGGTGGGCTGATTCGCGGTCTGCCCGTTGTACACGCCGACACCGACGACACCGTAGTCGCCCGAGCCCTTGAGGTTGTCATCGACGAGCTTCTTGAACAGCGCGCGAAACTTCGGGGGCGCCCAGTAGAAGAACGCGCCGAGGTCACGCTCGTCGCGCACGGCACTGTTGACCGCATCGTTGCGATCGAACGGCAACCGGTTCTGGCTGCTCTGGAGATTCTCGAAGCCGTAGGGAACCTTCGACTGGCCGACGCGGAAGCGAAACGCCTTGTCCTTGTCGACGGAGATGTCGGCATACCAGTCGCGTAGCACCGCCACGCCGCCCTGCGTTCCCGCGGAGGATGCGAAGTCTGGCTGCAGGTAGATCGCGACATGATCGTGAACGTCGCCGGATAGCACCAAGCGCGCGCGGCGAATAATGAAGCCGCCGTTCTTGCCGATCGAGCGATCGCCCTGCGTGTTGATCAGATCGTCATTGACCTTCGCGCTCGGGAGCCGGTTGTAGCGAACCTGCGTGTAGCCGCGAACGCCGATCTTGTCGTACCACTTCTTCTCGGGCTTCTTCTCGGGCTCGACGGGCACAGCCTGGGCCTGCGGCGCCGGGTCAGCTCCGGGTTGTGCAACTGCCGTCGTCGACCAGTTCGCAAGCAACGCAACGGACAGAAACCAGTGTCTTACTTGCATCTGTCAGGTATGGCGGACCCGCGTGACGGGACCGCGGCATCGGGGTGACGTGTAAGGCTGGCATCCGAGGAATGTTGAGTTAGTGTCCCGGCCGGAACGGAGATCGCATGAGGATTTTGTGTTCAGCCGTCGTGCTCGCTGCGCTGACCAGCGCCGCGTTCGCTCAACCTGCCAAGGGCAAGCCCGCGATCGCGCAGCTTCCCAAGATCGAGACGTTCGAGCTCGCCAACGGGCTCAAGGTCGCGTTCCTGGGCCTCGACACCGCACCGGTGGTCGCGGTCCAGGTCTGGTACCACGCCGGCAGCAAGGACGAGCCTCGCGATCGCCGCGGCTCGGCCCACATGTTCGAGCACATGATGTTCAAGGGAACGGATCACGTGCGCGCCGAAGCGCATGCGCAGTTCCTCAATGGCATCGGTGGCCACGTCAACGCGCAGACCGACGAGGACGCCACTCACTACATCAACATCCTGCCGAGCGACTACCTCGACTTCGCGGTGCAGCTCGAGGCCGAGCGCATGCGCAATCTCCTCTTTCGTAAGGAGATGATCGACATCGAGCGCGAGGTCGTCAAAGAAGAGATTCGCCAGCAGGAGAACAACCCCGCGCTCAAGGGCGTGCTGCGGTTCCTCGACATCGCGTACTCCAAGCATCCGTATGCGTGGACCGCCGGCGGCAACATCAAGGATCTCGACGCGACCACGCCCGAGGATCTGAAGAAGTTCTACGACGCGTACTACCAGCCGAACAACGCGATGCTCGTCGTCGTCGGCAAGGCGTCGCTCGAGCAGGTGAAGGCGAGCGCGGAGAAGTGGTTCGGCAAGATCGCGAAGGGTGCCGCGCCGCCGCGTCCAGCGAAGGACTCGCAGGAGCCGCCGCAGACGGCAAAGCGGCGCGAGACCACCGCCGAGCCCGGGCAGATCGGGCTGACGTTGATCGGCTGGCACATTCCGGCCGCGCGCGACAAGGACGTCTATGCGCTGCAGGTCGCATCGATCATCCTGGGCTCGGGCGATTCGTCGCGGATCAAGGTCCGCCTCAAGTCGAAAGATCCCAAGACCAAGAAACCAATCGCGCTCGATGGCGGCATCGAGACCGTGGTGCGCGAGGACCCGGGCATGATCGTCGCGATCGCGGGTTACCTCGAGAAGTCGCAGATCGACGCCGTCGAGGTCGCGCTGCTCGACGAGGTGGGCAAGCTCGCGAAGACGGGCCCGACCAACGACGAGCTGCGCAAGGCCAAGAACCAGGTGCAGTCGGGATTCGTGTTCTCGCTCGAAGAGGCGGGCGGCTTGGCCGAAGCGATGGGGCGGTCATGGATCCTCACCGGTGATCCGACGTCGTTCGTGCGCGACGTCGACGAGATCGAGAAGGTCAGTGCCGCCGACGTCAAGCGCGTCCTCGGTACGTACTTCACCGTCGACAAGTCCACCACCGTCGTCATCCCGCCCAGGAAGTAGTCATGAAGCGCCTACTCATTGTCTCCACGCTCCTTGCTGCCTGCGGTCCCAAGCCCCAGCCGACGCAGGTCGCGACGCTCCCCGGTGATGGCGATACACACGTCGTGAAGCCCACGACCGGGCCCACGAAGCAGGGCTCGACCGATCCGTGGGCGAACCGTACCGACCTGATCATCGCGCCGGCACCGAGCGCGCCCGCCAAGCTCGAGCTGCCACCGATCGAGGAGATCACGCTCAAGAACGGTCTCAAGGTGTTCGCGATCAAGAACGCGCGCCTGCCGGTCGTGTCGATGCAGCTCGCGATTCGCGCGGGCCGCATGCAGGAGCCGCGTGCGCGCCTCGGTGTCGCCGAGGCCACCGCGAACATGCTCGTCAAGGGCACCAAGAAGCGCAACGCGATCGGCCTCGCGAAAACGATCGACTTCGTCGGCGGCACGATCGCCGCAGATGCGACGTTCGAGGCGACGCTTGTTTCGTGCAGCGTGCTCGCGCGCAACCTCGGCACCTGCCTCGAGCTGATGCCCGAGATGATCACGCAGTCGACGTTTCCCGCCGACGAGCTCGACCGGGTGAAGGACGGCCTGCTCGCCGCGACCCGCGCCCGGCTCGATGATGCCGGCCAGCTCGCGTCGGCTCATGTGCAAAATCTGTTGTGGGGCAACGACCACGTCCGCGGTTGGATCAACAGCGAGACCTCGGTGTCGGCGCTGCGCCGCGAGGATCTGGTCGCGTGGCACAAGGCCTGGTACGCGCCGAACAACGCGCTGCTCGTCGTGACCGGCGACATCGACACCAAGAAGCTCAAGACGGATCTCGAGCGCGCGTTCGGCGGCTGGAAGAAGACCGCGGTCTCGCCGGCACCGAGCTACAAGGAGCCGGGGCTGTCGGGCAGCCGGATCCGTCTCGTCGACAAGCCGAACCAGACGCAGACTCACGTGCGCGTGGCGCAGTTCGGTATCCGTCACGATGACGCGCGCTTCTTCGACACGCTGGTGTGGAACTACACGCTCGGCGGCGGCGCGTTCAGCTCGCGTCTCATGAAGGTCGTGCGCGTCGAGGGCGGCAAGACCTACGGCGCCAGCTCGAGCTTCGATCGCAACCTCGAGCGCGGCTCGTTCGTGCTGCAGACGTTCACGCGTAACAGCGAAGCCGTCGCGACCACCAAGCTGCTGCTCGCTGAGGTCGCGAAGATGGCGAAGGACGGCCCGACGCAGGCCGAGCTCGACAGCGCGATCGCGAACATCGCCGGCAGCTATGGCCTGCGCTTCCAATCGGCATCCGATGTCGGCGCCGCATTGCTCGGCGCGGAGCTGCACGGCTTTGGCCGCGAGTACCTGTCGAACTATCCGCTTCAGATCGGCAAGGTCGACGTCGTCGCGGCGACGAAGGCAGCCAGCGAGATCCTCGATCCGAAGAACTACGTGGTGGTGATGGTCGGCGACGCGAAGGATCTCGAGCCGCAGCTGCAGAAGGCAGGCTGGCGCTACGAGAAGGTGTCGTTCGCCGACCCGGTGACCAAGGAGCTCGAGGTGCCGGAGGGGCCCATCGATGCGAAGGCGCTCGCGGCGTCGCGTCAGATCCTGGCCGAGGCGCTGCAAGCCAAGGGCGGCGCCAAGAAGCTCGCGGATCTCAAGTCGCTGCGAATGCTCGCTGCGGGCACCACGCAGATCCAGGGCCAGACGCTGCCGGTCGAGATCGAGCGCGTGTTCGTGATGCCCGACAAGATGTTCATCGACGCGACGCTCGCGAAGCAATTCAAGGTCACCGTCGGTGTTGACGGCAAGAGCGGCTGGCAGCTCGCGCCCAACAACGCGGGCAAGATGGAGATCGTGCAGTTCAAGGGCAAGGACATCGACCAGGCACTGTTCGAGGCCTGGCGCGAGCCCGAGCTGTTGCTGCTGAAGGCCAATGCAAAGGACGCCAAGCTCGCGCCTGCCAAGGACGAGGACATCGATGGCAAGCCGCACGCGGTCGTGAAGCTCACGTCGCCGTTCGGGGTCGATCTGCTTCTATATCTGGACAAGAAGACGAAGTTCCTCAGCCGCATCACGTTCACGCAGCCTCAGGTCGGCCGTCAGGTCGACGATTTCTCCGGCTACAAGGACGTCGACGGGATCAAGGTCGCGCACAAGCGTACGAGCGTCGGACGCGACCGCACCACGCTGCTCGATGTGACGAAGGTCGAATGGGACGCGAAAGTCGACAACGCGATCTTTGCGGTACCCGCGGCTCCGGCTCCGGCACCGCCGCCCGCGAAGTAAAAAATTGCCCCGCCGCACGCATGGCGTGAGGCTGGGGTGATGAAGCGACGACGAATCATCACGATCGGCGGGCAGCCGCGCCAGCTCACAGCTGCGCATGCTCTCCGATTTGAAGTCGTGCGCGGTGTGCTGATGGGTACGCTGACGCTCGACCAAGGTGCGCGCCGGCTGCGCTCGACACCCGACGAGGTCGCGAAGCTCGTCGACGGTGCGCGGCAAGCAGTGATCCGCGAGCTCGGTGAAGACGCGCTCGAGGCCGCCGGCGCATCGTACGCGCCCTGACGCTAGGCCATGCTCGGGCGCCAGCGCTGCGCGCTGCTCGCCGCTGCCGCGATGCACAGCACGTGCAGCAGCACGCCGGGCACGATCAGCAGCAAGTATCCCATCGACACCAGCATGAACCACGCGATCGCCGACAGTGGGCGTCCCGCGTAGAGCTGACCGGCGCCGGGCACGATGAGGCTCAGCACCGCCGCCGCCGCCGCATTCGGCGTGTGCCGTGGCTCGATCATCATCGGCTGGCGGATCGCGAGCGCGTAGGGATCCTGGTACGGCGTTGCGCCGCGATACTGCTGCGACGATCGAGGCCGCGCGATCTTCTGCCGGTTCGGCACCATGTACTGGACGTTGCCGTCGTCGTCGACTTCGAGGCGCAAGCGATCCTCGCTGCACAGCCGGTCGAGCACTCGCTCTGCATCCGCGATCGAGCACGGTACGTAGTACGCGAGCAGCGGCGCGGTGATCATCGAGTCGGTCGTGTAGGCGAGGTCGAGCAAGCGATGCTCGATCACGGCAGGGTCATTGGTACGCGGGATCGTGGACATCGTTACCTCGGCTTTCCTCCGACGGCTCGCCAGGCGGCCGCGTTGATCGACTGGTCGACATCCTCGATGCCGATCCACGGATCTTCATCCAGCGCAGCCAGGCGCGCCGGGACAGACTTGGTCGTGAACGAAGCGGGATCGATGCCGTGCGCGAGCTCGTCCCACGTGATCGGAACGGCGACCGGTGCTCCCTCGCGTGCGCGGGGCGAGTAGGGCGCGATGAAGGTCGCGTTGCGGCCGTTGCGCAGGTAGTCCACGAAGATGCGGTTCTTGCGCGCGGACTTCGTGATGATCGACGTGTACGCCTTCGGATCTTCCTCGGCCATCTTGTCGGCGAACGCCTTCGTGAATGCTTTGAAGTCGTCCCAGTCGATGGTGCGCTTGATCGGCGCGCACACGTGCAGGCCCTTGCCGCCGGTGGTCTTCACGAAGCTCGTGAAGCCGAGCTCGCCAAGGCGCCGGCGAACGTCGAACGCAGCGAGCGCGACGCGATCCCACTCGACGCCGGTATCGGGATCGAGATCGAACACCATGAAGTCGGGCCGCTCGACCTTGTCGGCGTGGCAGCCCCAGGTGTGAATCTCGAGCGTGCCGAGCTGCGCGAGCCCGACGAGGCCGGGCATGTCCTTGACGCGCATGTACTCGACGACGTCCCCGTCCTCTTCCGCGATGTCGACGGTGAGGATCGATCTGGGCGAGCCCGGGAAGATCTTCTTCTGGAAGAAGCACGGCTTGTGGCGGCCCTCGGGACAGCGCACGAGCGTGAGCGGCCGATCGCCGAGCTGCGGCATCATCCAGTCGGCGACCACCGCGAGGTACGCGACGAGCTGCGCCTTCGTGATGCCCTGCTCTGGGTAGAGGACCTTGTCGAGGTTGGTGAGCTCGAAGCCGAGCGGTAGCTGCTTGACCAGCGCCGCGATCGTATTGGGCTGCGCGATCGGCGGTGCCGTGGTGCCCTTCGCCGAGGTGCGCGAGCGCTTGTTCGCCTCGTTCGCGGCCTTGACGTTGCGAAAGACCATCTTGCGCGGGTTGTCGTCCTGCTCGTCGTTCGCGGGGGGCTTCGCCTTGCCCGCGGCAGCGATCCGGTTCGCGCGCTTCTCCATCGGCGACAGCTCGGGGGTACGGTTGCTCCGCCACACGCGATCGGCGGCGGTCGCGATCTGATCGATCGTTCGTCCAGTGATCACGCTCTCGGGCCGCGCGGTCACGATGTCGAGGTTCTCGTTCGCGGCCTCGTCGCGGCTCTTGAACAGCAGCCAGCCTTCCTGCTTGCCCTGCGGCTTGGTGCGCACGAGATGGAAGGCCCCGCGCAGCTTCTCGCCGGCGAGCGTGAACGTCAGCCGGCCCTTGCGCATGGCCTCGTGCGGATCGTTCTGAGGCTCCCAGGTGCCCCGGTCCCAGACGCACACGGTGCCGCCGCCGTACTCGCCCTTCGGAATGATGCCTTCGAAGTCTGCGTAGTCGAGCGGATGGTCCTCGGTGCGCACGGCGAGGCGACGATCCGCGGGTGACAGGCTGGGACCCTTCGGAACCGACCATGACAGCAGCACACCGTCGAGCTCGAGGCGAAAATCGTAGTGGAGCCGGCTCGCGGCGTGCTTCTGGATCACGAAGCTTCGCGCGGATACGTGCGGTGTAGCGGTGCCGCTCGGTTCCTCCGTCTTGCTGAAATCCCGCATGGAGCGGTACTTCGCGAGCTTGGCGTCTACCTTTGTTTCGCCCTGGCGCTTCGAGCGGGACCGCACGGCCATACAGGAACAACTTGCATCCTCGGTGCCACGCGATTTGCAGATTGTCCTGTCGTGGCGCGGGCGTATATCGGAACCAGCGGTTGGGTCTACAAGGGCTGGCGCGAGCACCTCTATGCGGATACGCCGCTCAAGAAGTGGCTGCATGTCGCGTCGCGCAGCTTCGGGGCGCTCGAGGTGAACGGCTCGTTCTACACGCAGATCAAGCCCGAGACTTACGCGCGCTGGTACGCCGAGACGCCGAACGACTTCCGGTTCGCCCTCAAGGGCCATCGCTTCGTCACGCACTACAAGCGCCTGCGTGATTGCGCGGACTCGGTCGTACGCCTGCGCGATCAGGTCGAGCCGCTGCGCGAGAAGCTCGCCGCGGTGGTGTGGCAGCTACCCTCGAACGTTCAAGGTAGTCCCGAGCGACTCGAGGATTTCGCGCAGTCGCTGAAACAGTGGCCCGCGGTGCGTCACGCACTCGAGCTGCGTCACCGGTCGTGGTTCACCGACGACATCGCGAACATCATGCGCGCCAACAACATCGGCGTGTGCATGGGCGACGCGCCGGACTTCCCGATGTGGAAGCAGGTCACCGCTGATCTGGTCTACGTGCGGTTGCACGGTCACACGCGCAAGTACGCATCGAGCTACAGCGAGGCGTCACTGCAAGCGTGGGCCACCGACGTGCGGCGGTGGCTCGCCGAGGGCCGCGAAGTCCATGTCTACTTCGACAACGATGCCGAGGGGCACGCGGTACGCAACGCGCTGCGCTTCGAGGAGATCGTGAACCGCACACCGCGGCCGATCACGCCAGTGGACGACGTGGCCTCGCCATGGCGACGGCCGACCGCACAGCCGCGCTCTCGCGCCGGGCGTTGAGTATGATGCACGGGTGTTTCGCGATGACGAGTCCGCACGCGCACAGGTTCAGGCGGCGATCGAGCGCAAGGCCGCCCGGGTCGACGAGCTCGAGGCTCGGATCTACGAGCTCGAGGCGGAAAATCTTCAGTTGCGCGCGCGACTCGCCTCGACGGCAGTGCCGCTGCCCGGCGGGGTCGACCAGATCTACGTCGACGCCAACCTCGAGGGTTATGTGGTGGCCTTGATCAAGGCCACCGATCCAACGCTCACCGACGGCATCCTCGTGGGCGCGCCACCCACCGCGCTGCGTCCGATTCTGGCTGCAGCACGCGGGCGCGGGCTCGCCGCTGGCCGGCGCTACGCGACAGCCGATGACATCTACCGGGCAGCGCTCGAGGTGTTGCCAGCACAGATCCTGATGCAGGACCCGAATGCTGATCCTCGCGCCGTCGTGCGCGCGATCCTCGACGTCGTCGAAGTACCGTAGCTACGCGATCGGGCGAATACGTTCGCGCAGCTCGTCAGGCGGCAACGCGTTCAACACCTGGCGCTTCCGGATCCGTGCCCGCCTCGCCATCGCCACGGCCCACCGCACAGCGCCGATGCCGCGCGTCGAGTGCGCGTCGCTCGACAGCACGAACGGGATCCCGCGCGCTGCGGCCCGCCGGGCGTTGATCGGGTCGAGATCGAGACGATAAGGATCCCCGTTGATCTCGATCGCGGCGCGCGACTCGGCGATCGCGTCGAACACCTCCTCGATGCGCACCTTGATCGGATCGCGGCGAAGCACGAGCCGGCCGAGCGCATGGCCCCAGATCTTGAAGAACGGCTGGCGCATGACCTTCACCAGACGCTCGGTCATCTGATCTTCGTCGGCCTTGTAGCGCTGGTGGACGCTCGCGATCACGAGATCCAGATCGGGCAGCACGTCCATTG
>JBBQFU010000012.1:0-64700 GCA_038322185.1 Haliangiales bacterium | reverse complement strand
GCGGCTTCGCCGAGCACACCGGGGAGGCGACGCGCGGTCTTGGGCCCGTCGATGAGCGCGGTCGGATCCGCCTCGAGCCAGCGCTCGGAGATGAGGTGGCGAAACAGGCCGCGCGCGGCGACCAGGGCGCGGGCGCGGCTGCGGGCGGCGAGCTTGGCCTCGGCGAGCGCGATCAGGTGGTCGGTGATGTCGGCCGGTGTGACGTCATCGATGTCCTCGCGGCCGCGCTCGGCGAGGAAACTTCCCAGCCGGTTGAGGTCGCGGCCGTAGCCGTCGAGCGTATGAATCGACAGTCCACGCTCGACCTTGCAATGGTCGAGGAAGAGGTCGACTGCCTCGTCGAGGCGGAGCCGGCGCGCCATCGTCTGATTGCACGCCTAAGTCGATGATCGCGCAACTAATTGTGCCCTTGCAGTCCCGCTCTCCCGCGGCCATAGTCCCTCTTCGGGTGCGATGGGAAATCTAGGTCCAGAGCAGATCAAGTGGATTCTGATCAGCATCTTCGTGCTCGTCGGATCCGTGGCGTTTCACGAGTTCGGCCACGCGATCATGGCCGACAAGCTTGGTGACGACACGCCGCGGCGCCAGGGCCGCGTGACCCTCAATCCGGTCGCGCATGCCGACCCCATCGGCACGCTGCTGCTCCCGCTGCTCGGCGGCATCTACGCGGCGGCCGGTGGTGGCGTCGGCGGCTTTGGCTGGGGCAAGCCCGTGCAGTGGCAGCCGTCGCGGATCAACCGCAAGTGGAAGATGTCGACCGCGACCGTCCTCGTGGCGATGGCGGGACCGTCGATGAACATCCTGCTCGCGGTGCTGCTGTCGGGCACCCACGCCATCCTGCTCGCGACCGATACGATTCCGCTCACCGGCGAGGTGAGCCGCATCTTCATGTATGCGGTGGGCACCAACTTCATCTTGTTCTTCTTCAATCTCATCCCGGCGCCGCCGCTCGATGGTGGTCACGTGATGGGCGAGCTGATGCCGTACAAGCAGCGCGGCAGGTACCAGGAGTACGCACGCTACGGCATGTTTGTGGTAATGGCTGTCGCGATGATTCCGGTGCTCGCGCAGATCTTCGTCGTTCCGGCGCGCTTCTGCACGCGTGGGCTGTACCAGCTGATGGGCGTCTTCTGAGATGGATGCTGGCTACCAGGTAGAGCTCGACGTCTTCGAGGGCCCGCTCGATCTGCTCCTCCACCTCGTCAAGAAGCACGAGCTCTCGATTCTCGACATCCCGATCTCGTTCGTCACCACGAAGTACCTCGAGTACCTCGATGCGATGGCGGGCCTCGATATCGATGTGGCCGGCGAGTACCTCCTGATGGCGGCGACGCTCTGCCACATCAAGTCGCGTGAGCTGCTGCCGTCGAATGAGCCGCTCGAGGACGAGGGCGAGGTCGCCGAGGGCGAGGAGGTCGAAGTCGATCCGCGCGCCGACCTCATCAAGCGCCTGCTCGAGTACCAGAAGTACAAGGAAGCGGCTGACAAGCTCGGTCAGCGCCCGGTCGTGGGGCGCAACGTGTGGGGCCGCGGTACCGCCACCGAAGATGCGGTGAGCGACGGTATCGATGCCGATGCCATCGCGCCGCTCGCCAACTTCCCGGTGCACAAGCTGATCGAGGCCTTCGATCGCGTGATGCGCTCGGCCAAGCTCAAGGTCGCGCACAACGTGACCATCGAGCGGCTCTCGCTCAGCCAGAAGATTTCCGAGCTGACCGACCGCCTCGAGGTCGAGGGTCGCTTCTCGTTCACCTCGATGTTCTCCTTCGTGCGCGATGGCATCCCGCGTGCTGCAGACGAGATCCGGCACGAGGCTGTCGTGACCTTCCTGGCGCTGCTCGAGATGGCCAAGCTCCGTTTGATCGCCATCGCGCAACACGAGGACGAGGAAATCTTCATCGAGCGCGCGGGAGACGATCTCCGGGGTCGGATGGAGCGGTCGGTCGCTGGTGGGGACGAGTATCGATAAGTAGTGTCAGCCGGCCATGCTAAGGGTCGGACACTTCTGTGAGCCGTAAACGCGCCAAGGACAAGTCGGTCGCCGATGCCATTCCGGACGAGATCCTCGCCGAAGGTAGCGGACCCAATGAGGTAATCGACGCGAACGCGGAGAGTCTGCTCTCTGCGGCGCAGGGGCTGGTCGACAAGCGCAAGGCGAGTCGGGGCAAGGGGAAGAAACGCGAGTCCGAGAATGAGGCGATCTCCGATTCCGACTCGGACTCCGAGTCCGAGTCCGAGTCCGTTTCCGCGTCCGAGTCCGAGTCCGAGTCCGAGTCCGAGTCCGTTTCCGCTTCCGGGTCCGAGTCCGTTTCCGCTTCCGCTTCCGCTTCCGAGTCCGAGTCCGAGTCCGGGTCCGGGTCCGGGTCCGGGTCCGAGTCCAAGCGCGGCGGCTCGAAGTCGCGGTTCAAGGCGCAGGCGAAGGGCAAGGCCAAGGGTCGCGCCAAGACAAGCGGCGACCTCCAGGCCGACGCCGACCTCCAGGCCGACGCCATGTCCGACAGCGATTCGGTCGCCGATGGCGAGGTCGACGCGGACGCCGGAGCTGCGCTCGCAGCGGACCCCGTCGATGGTGATTCGACCGGCGCCGACGCCGAGATCGCCGCTGATGCCGAGCCCGCTGGAACGCGTGGCAAGAAGACCAAGGCCAAGGGCCGCGGCAAGCGCCGGGTCATCGATGCCGAGAACGACGACGTCTCGACCGGTTCCACCGACGCACACGAGCTCGCCCAAAGCGACATCGCGCTCGCTGCGGTCGAGAGTGTCCACGACGCCGCCGAGGACGACACCGACGACTCCGAGTCGGATACCGACAATGCGTCCTTCGATGCATCTGCCGATAACGTCGCCCCCGAGACCATCGACGAGCTCACCGGTGAGGTGATCGCATCCGCCGAGGGCGACGCAATCGCTGCCGTCGAGGACGCGATCATGCGTGCCGAGGCAGAGGCCGAGCTTGGTGTTGCCGAGCTCGAGGGTGATGCAGAGCCCGTCGACGAGGCCGGTGCGGCGCTACCGACCACGGCCGCCACCATGGGGCGCGCGCAGCTCAAGAACCTCGTCGAGGCTCTCGTGTTCGCGGCCGACAAGCCGCTCACGCTCGTGCGTCTCCGTCAGCTGACGCGTGTCAGTGACGTGCAGCGTCTCGAGCAGGCGCTCGCCGAAATCGCGATCGACTTCCAGAACCGCGGCATCGCGCTGACGCAGGTCTCGGGGGGCTACCAGTTCCGCACGAACACGTCGTACTCGGTCTGGGTCCAGCAGCTCATTGCGGGTCGCCCGGTGCGTCTCTCGCGTGCGCAACTCGAGACCCTCGCGATCGTGGCCTACCGCCAGCCGATCACGCGTCCCGAGATCGACGAGATTCGCGGTGTCGACTCGTCGGCGACCCTTCGCCTCCTTCTCGATCGTGCGCTCATCCGCACGCTCGGCAAGAAAGAGGATGTCGGCCGTCCGATGCTCTACGGCACCACCAAGGAGTTCCTGGACTTCTTCAGCCTCGGTGACCTCCGCGAGTTGCCGACTCTCCGCGAGTACAGCGAGCTGACCGCCGAGAGCCGCAAGGTGATGACCGATCGCCTTGGCGCCGAGCCGGGCTCCGAGGGCGAATCGGACGATCCGTCTGAAGAGCATTTGGACTCCGCCCCGGGCGAGACGAGCGACAACCCTGATGACGCCCTCGCCGCGATCGCATCCGTCGACGGCAGTGCATCGCTCGCCAGCGATCCTGAGCTGGATGCGCTGCGCGCCATGAACGCGATGAACGCGACCGACGAGCGCGATGCGCTTGCCGAGGCGGGCGATGACGGTGACGACGAGTCTGCCGGGGTGACGAGCGATTCGTCCGACGACGATTCGCTCGAAGCCGCCAGCGCCGAGGATGTTGCGGCCGAGCCCGCGCTGCCGGCCGGACACTTTATCCGTGACGGCGTCGAGTACGATCGGTGGGGGCAGCCCCTCGGCCCGATCGATGACGAGGCTGACGAGCCGACGATGTCTGCGTCAGCGGATGTGTCCGCAGAGACCGGATCCGCCGCGTCGGACGATTCTGACGAGTCGACGATGTCGGCGTCTTCGGACGTTTCCTCGGAGACCGAGTCGAGCGAGCGCGAGGCGGACGCTGCTGACGAATCGACGATGTCGGCGGCTGCGGATGCTTCGTCGGAGGTCGAGTCGAGCGAGTCGGCGACGTTGGACGAGTCGGCGATGTCGGCGCCTTCGGACGTGTCCTCGGACACCGAGTCGAGCGAGCGCGAGTCGGACGAGTCGACGATGTCGGCGTCTGCGGACGTGTCCTCGGAGACCGAGTCGAGCGAGCGGGAGTCAAACGCTTCTGACGAGCCAACGATGACGGCGTCTACGGACGTTTCCTCGGAGGCCGAGCCGGCAACGTCGGATGCTTCGAACGAGCCAACGATGACGGCGTCTACGGACGTTTCCTCGGAGACCGAGCCGGCAACGTCGGACGATTCGAACGAGTCGACGATGTCGACGTCTGCGGACGTTTCCGCGGAACCCGAGTCGCCAACGTCGGGCGATTCGAATGAGCCAACGATGTTGGCGTCTGCGGACGTTTCCGCGGAGACCGAACCGGGGGAGCGCGAGTCGGACACGTCGGGTGAGTCGACGAAGTCGGCGTCTGCGGATGGTTCCTTGCACGCCCCGTCGCGCGAATCGGCTGCGTCTGACGAATCGAACGAGTCGACGATGTCGGCGTCTAGGGACCTTTCCTCGGAGACCAAGTCGAACGAGCGCGAGGCGGATACCTCTGACGAGTCGACGATGAGTGCGGCCACGGACGTTGCAGCCGGGTCGATCGAGTCGGATACGCCTGATCAGTCGGATGAGTCGATGATGTCGGCAGCCGCGGACGTTTCCGTGGAAGCCGAGTCGAGCGATTCGGACGAGGAGATGTCGGGGGCCGCGGACGTTTCCGTCGAAGCCGAGTCGAGCGATTCGGACGAGGCGATGTCGGGGGCCGCGGACGTCTCCGTGGAAGCCGCGTCGAGCGATTCGGACGAGGCGATGTCGACAGCCGCGGACGTCTCCGTGGAAGCCGCGTCGAGCGATCCGGACGAGGCGATGCCGGCGGCCGCGGACGTTTCCGCGGAAGCCGAGTCGAGCGATCCGGACGAGGCGATGTCGGCAGGTGCGGACGTTGCCGCGGATGTTTCCGAGTCGAGCGATTCGGACGAGGCGATGTCGGCCGCCGCGGACGTTTCCGCGGAAGGCGAGCCGACGAACGATTCCGGCGCGCCGTTGGCAGCGGCTGGCGAAACCGACGTGCAGGCGTTCGACCCGGAGCTCGGCGCGGCCGCAGGTGCGAGCTTCGAGGATCGCGCGAACCTCGAAGAGGGACTGGGAAGCGACGACGAGGGCGACCAGGATCTGGACCCGGTTCGGGCGGCCAGCGGCACCGACAGCGATGCTGACGAACGCGATGATTCGCCCCTCGACCCCGAGGTGCTTGCATCCGCTGATTCCGACGATTCTGAGCGGTCTACTGACGACGAATCGCCCGCGGACTAGTCGACAGACCCGGGACTGTCCCGCAGAGTAGGCGCCATATGGGTACGCCTGTCCGTCTGCAGCGCTATCTCGCATCAGCGGGTGTGGCGGCGCGCCGCAAGGCCGAAAATTTGATCACCGCGGGACGCGTGAACGTCAACGGCAAGACGGTCACGGTGCTCGGCACCAAGGTCGATCCGGACAAGGACGACGTCACGGTCGATGGCGAGGCGGTAGTCGCGCTCGAGCACTTCTACGTCGTGTTCAACAAGCCCAAGGGCTGCATCACGGCAGTGACGGATGACCGTGGTCGTCCCGTGGTCATGGACTACCTGAAGAACTTGCCGGTGCCGGTGAAGCCGGTCGGCCGTCTCGATTTCTATACCGAGGGTGTTCTGCTGCTCACCAACGACGGTGAGCTGGCGGCGAAGCTCCTCGCGCCCGCGAGCCACGTGCCGAAGACGTATCACGTGAAGGTCCACGGCCAGCTGAGCCCCGAGGACATCAAGAGGCTCCGCGAAGGCGTTCAGCTCGACGACGGCACGGTCACGTTGCCCGCAGAGATCGAGGTTCTGCCGGCGGATTCGAAGCACACGTGGCTCGGCATCACGATCCACGAGGGCAAGCATCGCCAGATTCACCGCATGATCGAAGCGGTCGGCTACTTCGTGGACAAGCTGCAGCGCGTGGCGTTCGCGAACCTCACGTTCCATGGGCTGCGGATCGGCGATGCACGCGAGCTTGGCCAGCTCGAGCTCAACGAGCTACGTGACCTGGTGGGGCTCGATCACAGCGCGGTCGCGCGCGGTCGCTGGCACACGGACCGCGAGGCCACGGACATTCCGCGTCGCGCGCGTGCGAAGGCGCGTGCCGAGGCTGAGATTCAGGAGCAGGAAAAGGAGGCGCTGGCAGCTGCTGCGAACGTCACGTTGCGGGCAACCGCGGCGGTCGACGAGCTCGGCTACAGCGACACGAGCTTCGAGCGTGAAGATGGTCCCGGCGGTCTCGGTGACGATGCGGGTCTCGGCGACGACGATGCGCCCGACTCGTGGGGCTGGGCCGATGACGAAGGTGGCGCCGCTGCACGCGCGGGTCTTCCTGGTGGAGCGCGTCGCGTGATTGATCGCGACACGGGCGAGGTTTCTGCCGACGGCGACGCTGGCGACGGCGACGGTGGCGGTGGCGACGATGGTGGCCGTCCAGGCACCGAGTGGCGCGCACCGACGGCGGGCGCAGGTCGTGGTGGTCCGGCTCGCGGAGGTGATGCTCGTCGTGAGGCATCACGTGCCGTCGATGAGGAGCAGGCAGCTACGCGTGACGCCGGCGGGCGCGGTGGCGCCGGTGGTCGTGGCGGTGCCGGCGCTTCTCGCGCTGGCGCTGGTGGCGTTGCTGCCGATGGCGGCCCACGCTGGTCTTCGGGTCGCGGCGCTCGTGGCGGCTTCGGTGGCGATCGCGATGCTCGCGTCAGCGCTGCGGGCGCGGCTGCTGGCGGCGCACGTGGCGGCGTTGCTGGTGATCGCGATGCTCGCAGCTCACGTGGGTCTGCCGGCGGCGGCGCACGTGGCGGCTTCGCTGGTGATCGCGATGCGCGCAGCGGTGGCCCACGTGGGTCTACCGGCGGCGGTGCTCGCGGCGGCTTCGGTGGTGATCGCGATACTCGCGGTGGCGGTTCTGCTGGCGGCGGTGCACGTGGCGGCTTCGCGGGTGATCGCGATGCTCGCGGTGGCGGCGCACGTGGGTCTACTGGCGGCGGCGCTCGTGGCGGCTTCGCAGGTGATCGCGATGCTCGCGGTGGCGGCGCACGTGGGTCTACCGGCGGCGCTGGTCGCGGCGGCCCTGGCGGTGAGCGCGATGCTCGTGGCGGCGGTGCTCGCGGCGGCGGTTCGCGGCCGGGTGTCCGCGTGGCGGACTCGTCGCGCAAATACGGTGATCGTTTCAGTGGCGGCGACGCAGCTCCGCGCGCCGCAACCTCGCGTGCCGGTGCCGACACCGGTGATCGCGGCGAACGCGGCGCAGGTCCGCGCGCCGGCGCCTCGCGTGACTTCGGTGATCGCGGCGGGGCCCGTGGCGCAGGTCCGCGCGGCGGTGCCGGCGCCTCGCGTGACTTCGGTGATCGCGGCGGGTCCCGTGGCGCAGGTCCGCGCGGCGGTGCCGGCGGCTCGCGTGATTTCGCAGGTCCGCGCGGCGGTGCGGGCGGCGCACGCGACTTCGGTGATCGTGGCGGCGCACGTGGCGCAGGTCCGCGTGGCGGTGCCGGCGGCTCGCGTGAACTCGGTGATCGTGGCGGCGCACGTGGCGCAGGTCCGCGCGGCGGCGCAGGTGATCGCGGCGGCGCACGCGGCGCAGGTCCTCGTAGCGGCGCACGTGGCGCAGGTCCGCGTGGCGGCGCTGGTCCGCGTGGCGATGCCGGCGGCGCACGCGACTTCAGTGATCGCGGCGCACGTGGCGCAGGTCCGCGTGGCGGTGCCGGCGGTGGTGGCTCGCGCGGCTTCGGCGATCGTGTTCCCGGTGCACGCGGCGGTGCGGGCGGCGGGCCTCGTGGTGACCGCGATGCGCGTGGCGCTGGTCCGCGTGGCGCTGGTCCTCGTGACCGCAATGGCACGGGTCCGCGTGGCGCTGGTCCTCGCGGTGACCGCGATGCGCGTGGCGCTGGTCCGCGTGGCGGTGACCGCGATGCACGCGGCGCTGGTCCTCGCGGCGCCGGTCCCCGTGGCGGTGACCGTGATGCACGCGGCGCCAGTCCCCGTGGCGGTGATCGCGGTGCGCGTGGTGCCGGACCGCGTAGCGCCGGTCCGCGTGGTGGCGACCGTGATGCGCGTGGTGTAGGCCCGCGCGGCGCATCTTCGCGTGGCGCGAGCGATCGCGAGGCGGGTCCGGGCGGACCCAAGCGTGCCGGTCAGGGCCGCACGTTTGGCAAGAAGCCCGGCCCGCGTCGGTAGGTAGTCCGCGCGACCCGAGCGCGACGCCGAGAGCCGAACGGTGTCGACGCAACCCGCGACCACAGCGCGGTGTCGTCTCGGCGATGCGCTGCGTCCTTCGACTCGGACTCGTCCTGGCCCTCGTCGCCTGTCATCGAGGGCAAGCGCCGCCGAAGTCGCCCCTGCAGAACGCGACCGAGCCGGCTGTCGCGCCGAGCGTGCTCGGAGCGACCGAGACGTCGATGATGCGCATCTGCAACGATACACAGCACGACATCGAGAGCGTCGTCTACTACAACGACTACACCGCGGGCGACCTACGTGCCGGCGAGTGCGGCCAGTACTGGGACATGGACGGCGTGGCGGACTCGACGAACGTGAAGTTCTTCGTGGGCAGCGTGAAGTTCACGCGCGACTTCGACGACGTAACGACAGGGCTGGCGCCGGGCTACTGGACGTATCACGTGACGATCGACGACTTCGCCAAGCGGAAAGTCTCGACGCGAGTCATGGCGGACCACCCCGAGGTGCTGACTCGCGTCTGCAACGGCACAGGAGAGGACGTCGACGACCTCGTGTGGTACGAGACGTTCACCGAGGACACGATGAGTCCAGGCGAGTGCACTCCGTACCGACCGGCGTTTGTCGCGTCCGGTTACGCAGACGGAACCTTTCGCCTCGGTAGCGACGGGGCCGCGCGGACGTTGTCGAACACGTTCGGCGCAGCCGCGCTCACGCCGGGACGCTGGACGTTTCATCTCGAGATCGCCGACTCCAAGATCTACGCCGCGGTTCTTCGCCGTAGCCCGAATCCCGACTGACCGACCTGAGCGGTGCGCATTGCCTCGTGGAGGACGATGGCGCTCAGCGTTTGTTCTTGTCGTCCCAGATCTTGGGTTCCCACAGCTCGATCTTGTTGCCGTCGGGATCCATGAGCCACGCGAAGACACCGTTCTCGTGGTGCTCCGGTCCCTTCAAGACGGGCACATCGTTGACGCGCAGCTGCTCGAGGATGCCGGCCATGTCGTCGACGCGGTAGTTGATCATGAAGCTCGACGCGCTCGGGCTGAACCAGTCGGTGTCGGGCGCCGCCGTGTGCCAGACGGTTGCACCCTTGTCCTCGGCGCGATCTTCGGTCCACTGGAGGATCGCCGCGCCGAATGACTCGAGCGTCATGCCGAAGTTCTTCGCGTACCAGGCGGAGAGTGCTTTGGGATCGCTCTTCGCTTTGAAGAACACGCCGCCGATGCCGGTGATCTTGGCCATGCGCACCTCATAGCATCGCGATGGGATCAGTTCGGGTCGGCGCAGCAGCGAAAGCCCGTCGAGTAGTCGTGATAAGTGAAGGCATGCGCGGTGGTCGCGTAGGTGCAGCCGGGACCATTGAGCTTCGCGTCGGCGTAGAAGCCACCACGGAAGGTCCCGTTCGGATCATCGACCCACTCGTGCAGGTTGCCGTGGAGATCGAAGATGCCGGTCGGCGTCACGCACTGTGTGAATGCGCCACCCTTGCCGATGGTGTTCGGCTGCTGGTTGATGCCCGGGTTGTTCATGTGCGCCGAGTCCCAGATTCCCGTCGAGGTTCCGAAGAAGTTGATCGCGGGATGACCGGCGTAGTCGTCATTGCAGGCACCGGCGACATGGGCGGTCCCGTAGGGAAACGTCGAGCTCGACGAGCCGCGACACGCCGCGAGCCACTCGGTGGAGGTGCACAGACGCTTGGCGGAGGCAGCGCAGGCGGCGGCGGCTTGCGCGCCCGAGATATAGGCCTGCGGCGTGAGTCCCGCGGCCGGGATTGCGCGGACGATGCGCGTACCGACGGTGTCGTACGGCGACGCGGCGACCCACGCGGAACCTTGCTGCTCCTCGAGGGCGCCCTCGTACTGGTCGATGCAGAAGGAGCTCACCAGCGCCATGTGAGCCGGGCAGGGGCCCGCGGCGTCGGCAGGCGCAGCGTCGGCCACGGGATCGGTCCCGGCATCGGGGGCGGTCGCGGGCGCCGCACACGCGGCGGCGAGCAGAGCGGGCAGGGCGAGACGCACGCGAGCACGCTAATCGAGGCCGAATGCCAAGGGCCAAGGATTCTGCATGGTCCCACGTTGTGAAGCGCATGTAGCTTCGAGCACCGGGCACGGTCGCCGTGTTAGCGTGGCCGCCTCATGGAGCTTCGTGCGCTCTCCGTCATCGATTCGCTGCAGCCGCAGCTGACCGGGTTTCTGCAGACCGTCTGCGCCGGCTTCATGCCGCTCGAGGGAGAGGCCGCGGCGTTCATCGAGATTGCCCCGGGCATCGCGATCAACCAGCTGACCGATGCGGCACTCAAGTCCACGACGGTCCGCCCCGGCATGCAGATCGTCGAGCGAGCCTACGGCATGCTCGAGTTCCACGATCGCGACAAGGGTCAGGTCGAGGCTGCGATCGACGCGATCGTCGGGCAGATGGGCGTCAAGCGCGAGGACCGCATCAAGCCCAAGGTCATCTCGTCGCAGATCATCACCGGTCTCGACGGTCATCAGAGCCAGCTCATCAACCGCATGCGTCACGGCGACATGATCATGTCGGGCCAGACGCTCTACATCCTCGAGGTGTTCCCGGCGGCTTATGCCGCGATCGCCGCGAACGAGGCCGAGAAGGCCGCGGACATTCACCTGATGGAAGTGATTTCGTTCGGCGCGTTCGGTCGGATGTGGCTCGGCGGCGGCGAAGCCGAGATCCTGGCGGCCCGCGATGCAGCCGAGGGCGCGCTCAAGAAGATCAACGGTCGCGAAGGCAAGTAGAGCGGTCGCTCTCAGCTCGCGGCGATCGCGTCGCACAGGAACTGCGCGAAGCCATGATGGGAAGACCCTGAGGCCTCACGTCGCGTGAGGGTCAAGGCAAGCTTTGCAGAAATCTCCCCTATCGGTCAGGGCCGCTTTCGAGACCGGCTGCTAGAGTGCCGGAATGACGACGAACCTGCCCACGACGCTCCGCGCGCCGTTCTCGGCTGCGGGGGCCAGTGCGATCGATGCCCAACTGGCGCATCGCCTGCTCGCTCACGCGCTCGAAGCCGGTGGTGACTATGCGGATCTGTACTTCGAGTTCCGCGTGACCGCGGATTACTCACTCGAAGAAGAGCAGGTCCGGACGCTCGGCCGTGGCATCACGCTCGGCCTTGGCGTGCGCGTGCTCAAGGGCGACGCGACCGGCTACGCGTACACCGAGGATCTCGCGTGGGAGAAGATGGCCCACGCGGCCAAGACCGCCGGCCAGATCGCAGCGGGTGGCGGCGCCAAGCCGATCAACGCGAGCGAGCTGCTCAACATCAAGACGCCGAGCTTCTACGCGGTCCCGACACCGTCGCTCATCGTTCCCGCTGCCGACAAGCTCGCGCTGCTTCGCGCCGCGGACAAGGCGGCACGCGCGTTCGATCCGCGCATCGTGAAGGTGCAGGCATCGTTCGTGGAGTCGATCCGCGAGGTGCTGCTGTTCACGAGTGATGGCCGCATGGCGACCGACATCCAGCCGATCCTGCGCTTCGGCGTGAGCGCGGTTGCGGAGGACAAGGGCAAGCGCCAGTCGGGCTCCGGTGGCGGCGGTGGTCGCTACGGCATGGAGTACTTCGAGCAGGCCGAGCGCGATGCCGCGGCCCACGGCAAGGAAGCAGCGCGCGTCGCGATTGCGATGCTCGATGCAGTCGAGGCGCCCGCCGGCGATATGACCGTGGTGCTCGCACCCGGCGACTCCGGCATCCTGCTGCACGAGGCGGTCGGTCACGGCCTCGAGGCGGACTTCAACCGCAAGCAGACGTCGAACTACACCGGCCAGATCGGCAAGAAGGTCGCGAGCGAGCTGTGCACCGTCGTCGACGACGGCACGATCGTCGGCTCGCGCGGCGCCATCAATGTCGACGACGAAGGCTACGAGGGTCGCAACAACGTTCTGATCGAGAACGGCGTCCTCGTCGGCTACATGCACGACCGCATGAGCGCGAAGCACTTCGGCATCGAGCCCACGGGCAACGGTCGCCGCGAGTCGTTCCGCTCGATGCCGCTGCCGCGCATGACGAACACGTCGCTGCTCGGGGGCTCGCACGGCCCCGAAGAGATCATCAAGAGCGTGAAGCGCGGCGTGTATGCGAAGCGCTTCAGCGGCGGCCAGGTGAACATCTCGAACGGTGACTTCGTGTTCTCGCTGTCGGAGAGCTACCTGATCGAAGACGGCAAGCTCACGTCGCCGCTCAAGGGCGTGAACCTGATCGGCAATGGCCCCGAGGTCCTGCGCCGCGTCGACATGCTCGGCAGTGACTTCCAGCTCAGCGACGGCATCTGGACCTGTGGCAAGGACGGTCAGTCCGTGCCGGTCAACGTCGGTACGCCGAGCGTTCGCATTGCATCGATCACCGTCGGGGGCACACAGGCATGAGCGGCGTACAGGTCACCGAGGCAACGATCAAAGAGCTCTGCGATGCGGCCCAGCTCGCCGTCGAGATTGCGAAGAAGGCAGGCGCGGAGCACGCCGAGGTCATCGTGCGCGATGGTAGCGAGCTCACCGCGAAGGTTCGCCTCGGCGAGGCGGAGCTGGTGCAAGAGGCCGGCAGTCGCGCGCTCGGCTTGCGCGTGATCCGTGGCGCGAAGCGCGCCGTCACGTACACCAGCGATCTGCGCCGCGAGTCACTCGAGGCGCTGTGCAAGGAGACCGTCGAGCTGGCGAATCACGCCGAGGCCGACGAGTGTGCATTGCCACCAGATCCATCGCTGCTCGCGAAGTCGTTCCCCGAGCTCGACCTCTACGATCCCGCGGTTGCGGAGGTGGATGCGGCGTGGGCGTTGCGCGAGGCGAAGAACGGCGAAGCAGCGGCGCGCCGATCGGACAAGCGCATCACGAACAGCGACGGCGCAACCTGGTCTCGCGTGCTGGGCGCCACCGCGTTTGCCACGAGCGGCGGGTTCGTCGGCGGCTATCGCGGCAGCTACGCATCGCTCGTGGTCGAGCCGCTGACCGACGACGACACGGACAAAGAAGAGACGATCAAGCGTAACGGCTACTGGTACACGGCTTCGCGCTTCCTGAATGACCTCGAGCTGGCCGAGGCCGTCGGCATCGAGGCCGCCCGTCGGACGCTCGCCCAGATCGGGTCGCGCAAGGTCGAGACGCAGGAGTGTCCGATCGTGTTCGATACGGAGGTCGCCCGCTCGATCATCGGCACGCTCGCCGGCTGTGCGAGCGGATCGGCGTTCTGGCGCAAGGCGAGCTACCTGGTTGGCAAGGAGGGCGAGCAGGTCGCCTCCGAGCTCGTCACGATCGTCGACGATCCGCTGATCCCGCGGGCACCCGGCAGCCGCCCGTTCGACGGTGACGGCCTGGCGACTCGCAAGAACCTCGTCGTCACCAAGGGCAAGCTCGAGCCCGTGCTGTGCGACGTGTACTCGGCCCGCAAGCTCGGTCGGGAGTCGAGCGGTGTGGCTGGGCGCGGGGTAGGGGGCAATCCTGGCCCGACGACCAGTAACCTCATCATGGAGGCGGGGACGATCTCGCGGGATGAGCTGCTGCGTCAGACGCCACGCGGTCTCTACGTGACATCCCTGATGGGCTTTGGCTTCAACGCGGTCACCGGCGACTTTTCGCGAGGCGCCCAGGGCTTCTGGATCGAGAATGGCGAGCTGACGTTCCCCGTCAGCAAGGTCACGATCGCCGCGAACTTCGACGAGATTTTGAAGCGCATCGACCTGGTGGCCAACGATCTGACGCTCCGCAGCGCGACGGCGGCCCCCACGTTCCGCGTGTCCCACATGACGCTCGCTGGAACGTCCAAATAGGACATCGCGCAGGGAGTGCTCCGACGGCGTACATGCGCGAGATCCTTGGAGGACTCGGGGTGGGTTTGCTTGACTTGAACACCCCAGAATGAAACGATTTCATTCGTGCCAGCCGCCGCGCAGGCAGCGGGACTTCCGTCTCGTCTGGGTAAGTACGAGCTGCTCATGCCGCTCGCGGCCGGCGGTATGGCGAGGATTTATATCGGTCGAAGTACCGGTATCGGATCGTTCGAGCGCCACGTCGTTCTGAAAATGATCACGCCGGAACGGTCGAACGACCTGACCGCGGTGAACATGTTCCTCGATGAAGCGCGCCTCGCCGCGTCGCTCAATCACCAGAACGTCGGACAGGTGTTCGAGGTCGGCGAGGAAGGCGGCATCCACTACCTCGCGATGGAGTACGTGCACGGGCAAGACCTGCGCGCCGTACTCGCGAAGGCCGGCAGTGCGGGCACCCGGATTCCGCTCGAGCTCGCGCTCACCGTTGTCGCCGGTGCGGCCGCTGGCTTGAATCACGCGCACGAGCGTCGCGGCCCCGACGGCCAGCCGCTCGGCATCGTTCACCGCGACGTGTCGCCGTCGAACCTCATGATTGGCTACGACGGCGCTGTGAAGCTGCTCGACTTCGGCATCGCGAAGGCGACGCACCGAAGCGTCGAGACGCAGTCGGGCCTCATCAAGGGCAAGTTCGCGTACATGGCGCCCGAGCAGTGCCGCGGTCGCGATGTCGATCGTCGCAGCGACGTGTTCTCGCTCGGCATCATCCTCTACGAGATCTCGACGCAACATCGCTGCTTCCGCGCTGACAGCGACTTCGACACCATGCATCGCATCGTCACCGGCGATGTCGTGCGGCCGACGCGCTTGGTGCAGGGCTACCCGCAAGCGCTCGAAGCAATCGTGATGAAGGCGCTCGCCACCGACGCAGCGCAGCGCTACCAGAGCGCAGGTCTACTGCTCGAGGCGATCGAAGCATTCGCCGTGGCACAGCGCATGTCGCTGTCGACGATGGGCCTCGGTCGCTTCATGCGCGACATGTTCGGTGAGCAGCAGGAGCCGTGGCTCAACGCCTCGATGCGGATGGCGGCAGCGCCGGTCTCGGCGAAGGAGAACACGATCTCCTCGACCGATGGCCGCGGCAGCGGGATGCACTCGCGCAACATGGCGCCGACCACGCCGAACGAGGTGGTCTCGGACGGTGCACCTGCCGAGGAGGGCCGCTTCGAGAATAGCGCTGGCAACGACGCGGCGCAGACGTTGTTGCAGATGGGGAGTGCCGACGCGGAGCCCGACGAGCAGCCCAGCTGGAACCCGCGGGCGTATCCTTCGCCGCAGCCGTCGACGTCGGCGGGCGAGCAGCGCGGTCCTGGCTACAACAATCAATCGGGCTCGCATCGTGTCCCGGGCGAGCCGCAGGGGCCCTACAACAATCAATCGGGCTCGCATCGCGTTCCGGGCGAAGCGCAGGGGCCCTACAACAACCAGTCAGGCTCGCATCAGGTACCAGGTTCGCCGCAGATGCCGGTCCGGCCGACGCCGCCGCAGAACGTTCCAGTGGGTACGCAGCCGCTGCCGATGGGTGGCGTCCCGCAGGGTCAGTTCCCGCAGCAGCACACCCCGAAGTCAGGCAGCTCGCCGGCGATCGCTGCGCTCAACACGCCAGGTGGTGGTCTGCAGCCCGGTGTCATCGCGAGCACCAAGCACGGCTACGCGAGTGCGGCGATGAGCCGAGTCGATGCCGGCGATATATCGTATCCGCGCTACGAGCCGCCGGTCGATGCGTATGGCAACCCGGACATGCAGCTCAAGCCGAATCGCCGGCCGCTGTTCATCGGTCTCGGGGTCGTGGCGCTCGGCGTGATCGTGATGCTCGTCGTCACGCTCGGCGGCAGCAAAGAACCCGAGCCGAGCGCGATGCCCGACGACGGCAGCGATAGCGTAGAGACAGGCTCCGCCGAGGTGGGCTCGGCGAAGGCCGTGGCCACCGGTTCGGCCGAAGGCTCGGGCAGCGTACTCGACGACAACATGGTGTCGGTCGTCGTCGAATCGGATCCGCCCGGCGCGGACGTGCTGATCGCCGGCGCGAAGATCGGGGTGACGCCGTTCAACAAGCCGGTGAAGCGCGGCACCAAGCTCGTGCAGCTCACCGTGCATCTCGATGGCTACGTCGACTTCACCGGCAAGATCGATCTTGGTGGCGAGTACGAGAACAAGAAGATCAAGCTCGTGCGAGTGGAGGATGCGGGCTCGGCCGCGAAGGGCGACGGCAACAAGGGCGATGGCGACAAGGGCGACGGCGGCGACAAGGGCGATGGCGACAAGGGCACCGGCCCTGGCGCCGGCGGTGACACGACGCCGACGACGAAGAGCGAAACCACCACGGGCGCGAAAACCGGCACGACCGGTACAACGGGCACGACCGGCACGACCGGCACGACCGGTACAACAAACACGACGGGCACGAAGACCGGCACGACCGGTACGACCGGTACGACGGGCACCAAGACTGGCACGACCGGCACGAAGACCGGAACGACCGGCACGACGGGCACCAAGACGGGAACGACGGGCACCAAGACCGGGACGAAGACCGGCACCGGCACGACGACGCCAAAGACGCCGAAGTGTCAGCCGCAGGGACCCAACGTCGATCCGTTCGGCCCGCCGATCTGCAAGACCTAGACGGCCATCTCGGGCACGTCGCCGGTCCACGTCAGCTTCGCAGCGGTCGCCGCGGCAACCTCCTCGGCGGACACGCCTGGTGCACGCTCGCGCAGCGTCAGGCCGCTCGGCGACACGTCGATGACCGCGAGGTCCGTGACGATCGTATGCACGCACGCGACGCCGGTGAGCGGCAGCGTGCAGGCCGGCAGGATCTTCGACGTGCCGTCCTTGGTGGTGTGCTCCATCATCACGATCACGCGGCGGCTGCCCGCGACGAGATCCATCGCGCCGCCCATGCCCTTGATCATCTTTCCGGGGATCATCCAGTTCGCGAGGTCGCCCGTGGCCGAGACCTCCATCGCACCGAGGACACTCACGTCGACGTGACCGCCGCGGATCATCGCGAACGACTGCGCCGAGTCAAAGAACGCCGAGCCCTGGATGTTCGTGACGGTCTGCTTGCCGGCGTTGATCAAGTCAGGATCCTCGTCGCCTTCGTAGGGAAACGGGCCGATGCCGAGCAGGCCGTTCTCGGACTGCAGCACCACGTCCATGCCTTCGGGGATGAAGTTCGCGACGAGCGTCGGCATGCCGATGCCGAGGTTGACGTAGTAGCCATCCTTGAGCTCGGCGGCGACACGGCGGGCCATCTGATCACGATCGATACGCTTCATGACTACGCGGCTCCCTTCGGTCCACTGCTCTGTTTTGGGCGGGTCGTGCGTTGCTCGATGGGCTTGTCGTACGCGGTGCCCTGGAAGATGCGCTGCACGTAGATGGAGGGCAGGTGGACGTGATCGGGATCGAGCGCGCCAACCTCGACGAGCTCCTCGACCTCGACGATCGTGATCTTGCCGGCCTGCGCGCACAGCGGGTTGAAGTTGCGGCTCGTCTTGCGGAACACGAGGTTCCCCCACTTGTCGCCCTTCCACGCCTTCACGATCGCGAAGTCGCCGCGAATCGCGTGCTCCATCACGCAGTGCTTGCCGTTGATCTCTCGCGTCTCCTTGCCATCGGCGACCTTGGTGCCGAAGCCGGTCGGCGTGAAGAATGCCTCGATGCCCGCACCACCGGCGCGGAGACGTTCGGCGAGTGTTCCTTGCGGGCAGAGCTCGACCTCGAGCTGGCCCGACAAGAACTGCTTCTCGAAGATCTTGTTCTCGCCGACGTAGCTCGAGACCATCTTCTTGACCTGATCCTGCGCGAGCAGCACCCCGAGGCCTTTCTCGGTGGTGCCGCAGTTGTTCGACACGATCGTGAGGTTGCGGATGTTGCGCCGCGCCAGCTCACGGATGCAGTTCTCGGGGTTGCCAGACAGGCCGAAGCCACCGGCGAGGATCGTTGCCCCGTCGAACACGTCGTGGAGCGCCGCCTGGGCGTCCGGGTAGACCTTGTTCATCGCATGTGTCTTACTGCCGATCGGGATGCCGATCATCACGTTGACGACCGATTTCGGCTCGCGCGACGGATACGTCGGCGCCGTCAAGGGCGTGATTTCGCGGTTGGCCCCCAGCGCGACCCTGATCGACATCGCGCATGACATCCCGCGCGGCGATATCGCTCATGCCGCGTTCGTGATCGCGACCTCGACTCCCGAGTTCCCGCACGGGACGATCCATGTCGTCGTCGTCGATCCGGGAGTCGGCGGCGCGCGCCAGGGTGTGATCGCGCGCGTGCCGGTTGCCCCGCGCGGCACGCATATCTACATCGGCCCCGATAACGGCGTGTTCGCGTATCTGACCGCCGACATGGCGTGGGCTATCAACACCGGCGCACTCGGTGCGATCAGCCCGACGTTCCATGGCCGCGACGTGTTCGCACCCGTCGCCGCGGCCGTCGCGAAGCAGCAGACCGATGTCTACGGTGATCCGGTGTCGCTCACCGGCAAGCTGCCGTGGGGCGGCGGCGGCCACATCGTGCACATCGATCACTTCGGCAACCTCATCTCGGACGTGCGGGGCGAGACCAGTGCGCCCGCGGTGAATGTCGCCGGCCACCGCGTGCCGATCGTGCGGACCTACGAGGATGTGGAGACGGGCGCCGTGCTCGCATACGTCGGCTCGTCGGGCACGCTCGAGGTTGCAGTCCGGGACGGGCGGGCGGATACCCAGCTTGGCATCGCGCGCGGCGCGAGCATCACGATCGATCACGAAGGGCCTAACCCATGAACGAGCTCGAGATCACTGCACTGGCCGCCGGTGGCGATGGCGTCGCACGCGACGAAGGCGGCCGCGTCACATTCGTGCCACGCAGCGCGGTTGGCGATCGCGTGCGCGTGAAGCTGGTGAAAGAGACCAAGTCGTTCGCACGTGGCGAGATCGAGGAGGTGGTCACGCCATCGGCGGATCGCGTGCAGCCCCCGTGCGAGTACTTCATTGCCGGCTGTGGCGGGTGCACCTGGCAGCACATCAGCCGGCCAGCGCAGCTCGCCGCCAAGCAGGCGATCCTCGTCGGTGCGCTCCGCAAGCTCGAGGGCCTCGCGATCGAGACGATCGCCGATCCCGCGCCGCCGTATGGCTGGCGCCGGCGCGCTCGGTTTCACATCGCGGGCGGCAAGGTCGGCCTCTACGCCGAGGGCACGCAGACCGTGATTCCGATCGCGCACTGCCCGCAGCTCGAGCCTGCGCTCGATGCCGCACTGCGGGTCGTTGCTCCGGCCTCTCCACCGGATGGCGAGCTCATGATGCTCCTCGGTCACAAGGGCGAGGTCGTCGTCTCCGTCGAGCATGGCTGGCGTGGCGCGCCGGCATTGATTGGCCGCGCGGGCATCGTCGGCATCCTCGCCGGTCGCGACGCGCACGGAACGGCCACGATCGAGGTCGAGCCCGGCATGTTCGGTGGCCCGCGTGACTTCGCGCAGGCCAGCGCCGCCGGCAACGTCGCGCTGATCGCGATCACGCGCAAGGCACTCGGCAAGGGCCCGGGCCAGCTGCTCGAGCTGCATGCAGGCGCCGGCAACCTGACCCGCGGGTTCACCGAGGACGGCTGGACCGTTCACGCCAGCGACTCCGCGCAGCCGCCGCGTCCGTCAACACCGCCGCCCGCATCGTTCCGGACCGCAGCGGCCGACGTCGTGCTCGACAAGGCGAAAGGTCCGTTCGACGCGATCGTCCTCGATCCGCCGCGCACCGGCGCGCCAGAGGCGATGGCCGGCGTGATCAAGCAGGCGCCGCGCACGGTCGTCTACGTCTCGTGCGATCCGGCGACGCTCGCACGCGATGCACTCGAGCTCACGAAGGCAGGCTATCGCGCCGATCGCGCGTGGCCGATCGATCTGATGCCGCAGACCTCGCACATCGAGGTCGTGCTGCGCCTCGTGCGCGCGTAGTCACACGGAATAGGGTCAGACACCTTCACTTAAACTTGGGGCAAGTCGCCTCAAGTTTAAGTGAAGGGGTCTGACCCTGCTTCTTAGACCCTGCTTCTTACGGCCGGACCGTCACTCCTTGGGCGGCGTGAGCTTCGCGGCGATCGAGCGCGCGATCGCGATGTCACCCTTCCTGGGCACCTCGATCGCGAGCGACAGCGCGTAGGTGCGAAACAGCAGGACTCGGACGATGACGGTCGCGCCGGTGTCGCGCGTGGCCTCGACGTCGAGGGCAGGGACCCTGTTCGCGTCGCCGAGCTTCTTGCGCACGAGCTTGTAGCCCGGGATGCGCGAGCGGATGCCGCGCTCGACGGTGTCGGCATACGCCTGCCTGGCCTTCGCGTCGTCCTTCTTCCACGCGTCGGGGTTGGGGACATCGGCGCGCGTCACCGCGAGCACGGATCCCGCGGCGTGCTTGTAGCTCGCGACAAGGCCGGCCACGTCGGCCCTGTGCCAGCTGTCGGGAAGCTCGAGCCGCGCCTTGGTCTTGGGCAGCTCGTAGACCGTGTCTGCACGTGCCGTCGCACACAGCACGGCGAGCGCGACGAGTAGCCGGATCACGACTCGGCGGCCGCGGGCTTCGCGTCGTCGGCAGACTCGGCGGACTTGCCCTCGGGATCGCGGCGAACTGCGGGCAGGTGGCTCAGGATCGCGTGCACCACGTGGCGCTGGTCGGCCTCGGATGCGAACCAATCGCGCGGGTAGGCGAAGGCCTCATCGTCGAACTCGATCACGAGCACGGGCGCCGAGCGATTCCACGGCACCGAGCGGCGCAGGAAGTAGACGGCGGAGACCTTGGAGGCGTCGACGACGAGCGGGTTACCGCGGTGCGCGCCGCGCGGCAGGCTGATCTGCTTGGGTCCGATCACGATCTTGCCAGCCGGGTGAATGAACGACATCACGAGCTGGTAGGCGCGGAACAGGCCGAGCGCGATCAGGATGTAGCCGCCCCACACGCCGACAGTACCGAGCTTGAGGACGAGCAGGATGCCGCCGACGATTCCGCCGATGGTCCATCCTATCCAGCGCTGCCGCGAGACTTCGAGATCGATCTCGACGGTCTCGGTGGGCGCGCGGTCCGGGTCTTCCTTGCGAAAGGGACCCTTACTCTCGTCGCCAGTCGCGGGTGAGCTCGGCGACGCGGGCTTGGACTTCGTCGAGGGGGACATTGCAAAGGCGTCGAGAACGAACGACTTCCTGACCATCTACCACGACGTCGGTGATCGCGCGAGACGAGAGGGCGTAGACCACGTTCTTTTCGAGGGCTTGGGCGGGCCACAGCGACGGATCGTCGAGGTCGAGGGCGACGAGGTCACAGCGCTGACCGGGAGCGATCTGGCCGACGGGCAGGCGCAGGACCTCGCCGGCAGTCCGGGTCCCGAGCGCGAAGCAGGTCTCGGCATCGATCGCCTGGCCGTTGGTGCGATGCACTTTCTGGAGCAGCGCCGCGGCGCGCATCTCGTCGAACACGCTGACGCGATTGTTCGAGCAGCCGCCATCGGTGCCGAGCCCGACGCGCACGCCCCGCGCGACGAGATCGACGAGGTCGGTCACGCCATCGCCGAGGAACATGTTCGAGCCCGGGCAGTAGGCGAGGCTGCCACCGCGGTCGGCGAGCAGTGCGCGCTCGGACTCGTCGAACCAGCAGCCGTGCACGGCGATCATCTGCGCCATGTCGACGTTCAGATCGGCGACCGCGTGAAGGGGGCGCTTGCCGAACCGCTGCAACGACTGGTCGACCTGATAGCTCTCCTCGGCGAGGTGGATGTGCCACGGCTCACCGGCATCGGACGCGCAGCCGGCGCCTGCCTCGATCATCGCGGGCGTCGCGCCGTGCTGGCTGTGCGGCGCGGGCTGGACACTGACCATGCGGCGCACCGGATCGCGATACTTCGCATGCAGCGCCTGATAGTTCGCGACCGCCTGCGGGATGGACTCGCGATACGCGGCGGGTGCGCCGTCCCAGTCGTAGAAGCAGCGCGCCATCACCATGCGGATGCCGAGGCGGCGCGCGGCGTCGATCGTCGCCGAGGCGTTGTCGTTGCCTTGCGCGTTCAGATAGTAGAAGTCGCAGACCGTCGTCACGCCGTGCAGCAGCATCTCGCCGAAGGCGAACAGCGCCGCGGTCGCCATGTCCTCGGCACGCAGGCGCGGCGAGTAGCGATACAGCGCCTTGTCGCGCCACTCGAGGAACGGCAGGTCATCGCCGATGCCGCGCAGCAGCGACTGGAAGCTGTGGTTGTGCGTGTTGACCGTGCCGGGCACCACGGCGCGCCGCGACCAGTCGATGCGGCGTGCGGTGTGTGTGCGCGGGTCATTCGCGACATCGGCGGGATCGCCGACGGCGAGGATCACGCCATCCTCGGCGAGGATCGCGGTCGGGCCGCGGGCCCCGGTCGGGACGATCGCTCGATCGGCAGTGACGAGAACGAGGTCGCTCATACGACGCCGCAACGGTATCACCCGGGCGTGGTAGGTTGCCCTCGTGCACGAGTTGATCGCGAAGGGGGTCGCCCCGGTCTACGTGCTCCACTCGGAGCACCCGATCCTGATCGAGCGCGCGCTCACCGCGATCCGTGACGAGGTCGTGCCACCCGCGGCGCGCGGCTTCAACTACGACGTGGTGGAGGGCAAGCCGAACGGCAACAACCTCGTCGCCCTCGCGCAGACGCTGCCGATGATGGCGAAGTTTCGGATGGTGTTCGTCCGTGACCTCTCGCTGATGCCGGCGGATCAGGCCGAGCCCGTGCTCGCGTATCTGGCCAAGCCCAATCCGTCGACGGTGCTCGTCGCGGTCGCGAGCAAGGTCGACAAGCGTCTCAAAGTGTTCGCCCAGCTGTCGAAGAAGGGCTACCTGCACGTGCTCGATGCCCCGCGCCAGGTCGCGCCGTGGGTGCGCGAGGAAGCCAAGCTCAAGAAGGTGAACATCGACAGCGCGGCGATCAATCGCCTGGTCGACACCGTCGGCAACGACCTGTCGCGGCTGTCGCTCGCGATCGAGCAGCTCAGCCTGTTCGCGGGCGATCGACCGGTGACGTCCGACGACGTCGACGAGCTGATCGCCGATACCCGCGAGCGCTCCGTGTTCGAGCTCACCGATGCGATCGGTGCGGCGGATCGCCCGCGCGCCCTCGCGGCGGTCGCGTCGCTATGCGATCAGCGCGAGAGCGCGGTCGGCGTGGTCGTGATGCTCGCGCGGCATATCCGCCAGCTCACGATGCTGCACACGATGAAGCACCTCAACGTGCCGCGGCCGGAGTGGGCATCGCGCATCGGCGTGCCACCGTTCGTGGTCGACAAGCTGATGGCGCAGGCCCGCAGCTACACGCCGCGTGCACTCGCGACCGCCACGCAGCGCCTCGCGAATGCGGACCGCGCACTCAAGGGCGACATCACGCTGTCCACGCAGACGGCGCAGTTCACCGGCCCCCAGCTCAAGGCCCTCGGCCGCGAGCTCGCCGAGCGCGTGATTCTCGAGAAGATCGTCGACGGCATCGTCGGCCTCGCGGGGAACTGACCATGTGCTGCTTCTCCGTCGGCGCGCCGGTCGGGTTCATCGCGCGCCTGTTCGCGAAGAAGGTGCACGTGTCGAAGACGCAGATCTTCGCCCGCATGATGTCACCGCGCGTGCAGGCACTCGCGTACTCGATGAACCTCGACACGGCCCGCGAGGTCGCGATGGTGCTGCCGCTGCCGGTCGCGCCCGGCTCGGGCGAGGACGCGGTTCAGTTCGTTGACCTCCAGGCATTCCCCGAGATGTTCACCGAGCTCGCGGCGCTGTTCGAGATGCCGGCGCGCAAGGGCGGCATGCAGCTCGGCCGCGGCAAGACGCTCGCCGTGCACAAGGTCGGCTCGTTCATCGCGTCGTACGTCCCGACGGTGGCGGACTTCGAGCGGCTCGATCCGCGGTTCCGCGTGCCCGAGGTGCTGTTCGAGGCGGTGCCGGCGTATCGCGATCATGGCTTCGCGGTGTTCCAGCTCGAGCCCGGCGACGTGACCGTGCACCCGATGGCATTCACGTTCCCGACGCGCTCGCGCGACAAGCTGTTCTTCCCGACGGTGCACCTGCACGACGGCACGTGGCACCAGACCGCCGACTTCGATCACGCGCTGTACTTCCAGCGCCCGGTGCAGGGCGGCTACGAGGTGCATCCCTCGCCGCGGCGCGACTACGCCGGACTGGCGGCGGTCGGCGAGCCGATCGAACGGCACACGCTGCGAGGCGCGCTGCCGAACGCGGACACCTGGATCAATCTTTCTTGAGGTTCACTTCGACGGTCTCCGGATCGTCGTCGTGCTGCACCCTGATCGTCGGCGCATTCGGCGGCGCCGTAGACGGGCCGGGCGGCCGCATCGGGATCGCGATCGCCGGGCTCGTGTCCTCACTCGACACGCCCATGTCCTCGAACGGCTTGCGGTACTCCATCGGCAGCTTGCTGAACTGCTGCGCGAGCTGAGCGCGCGGCACGAACAGCTCTTCGCGACGACCACCGACGATGTCACGCTTGAGCACGAGCTCACCGGACGCGCGGCTGCGCTCGCGGATCGTGCGTGCGAGCGGCGTGAGCTGCTGCAGCACTTCCATCGGGACGATACGCGGCTCGGGCAGCTTCTCGAGTGCCTGGCCACCGAGCGTGAGGTCGGAGAGCTGGCGGTTGGTGCTGATGTCCTTGAGCGCCTTCGCGGCGGCCTCACCGAGGCGGCGGATACCGTCGACGTCTTCGAAGTCGAGCGGGTTGGCCTCGGTCTCGGGGTCGCCCGTGATCGACATCGACTGCCACGTGGCGCCGTTCTCGCTCACCATGAAACGCAGGCCCTGCGAGGGCTTGTCGCCGCGCTCGCGCAGCGTGATCACGTTCTCGCCGCCGGTCTTCTCGAACGCGACCATCACGTACTTGCTGAGGTCGACCGGTGCTGGCTTGGCCTTGCCGAGCAGGCCCTTCTTCATCATGTGGACGATCACGCCTTCGGCGAGATCGCCGACGCGAATCGGAGTGCGGTGGTTATCGACCGTGCACGTGAACTGGGCCGTCAGGCGGCCCGACGAGGCGACCGCATCACCGCGCGGCTCCGTGCCACGGACATCCCACGAGAAGATCCACTTGGTGTTCGGCAGCTGATGCGTCGCGAAGAACGGGCGCAGTGCATGGAGCACGGCATCGGACGCGGTGCCTGCACCGGCTTGCGCCTCGAGCGCCTGGACGCGACCGTCGATGAGCGCGCGTGCCTGCTGGACCGCGGCCTTGCCGGTCTGGAGCACCTTCTGTGCCACGCCCTGTGTCTGGGCTCCCTTGTCGGGAACCATGAAGGCCGACATGGCGCTGGTCAGCGCTTTCTCGAGATCCTGAAGGCGACCGAGCTCGCGGTCCGCTTCACCCCGACCTGCACGTGCCCGCTCACGCCGACCATCCAGCTCGGTCAGTGGCATGAACGCGTTCGTGCATGCCTCGACCGCCGAAGTCAGCGTCTCGATGAAGTTTTCCTCGAGCGGAAATGGCGTACCGTCCCCATACCTATACATGACGGCCCGAGTATATCAGCCGCCGCTCCCGACGCCGACTTTGCGCGCTCAGTAGTTACCCAGCAGGCCTACCTGTAGGACCACACCGTCGAGGAAGCTGTTGCCGTTAAGGAACTGGTTATCGATGCCCATCGGATTCTCCGACGCGCCATCGGCCGCCACCGGCATCAGTAACAACACATCTCCCTTCAAATTGAACTGCAGCTTGTCGAACAGGCCCCACACGGGCTTGTCCTCGCCGATCGTGATGAGCGTGAGCTTGGTGCCGACCAGCGCGCTGCGAACGGGCGACAGCTCGCGGTCACCGGTGAAGTACTCGCCGGCGGTCGACTCGGTCTCGTAGAAGAACGCGTCCTTGAAGAACTTCGCCGCGCTCTGCTGATAGGCGCGGGCGCGGAACTTCAAGAGCAGGCTGTTGCCGATGTACTGCGAGTAGGCGAGCTCGACGTCGCCGCCGATCACCTTCCACGTGTCGTTGTAGAAGCGCCCGCTGAAATGTGCCGCGCCGCGGACCTTGGGCAGGAAGCGGTTGATACGGGCGGTGATCGACCAGCGCGCACGGGTGTCGGGGATGTGCTCTTGCGGCGAGTTCGGGCCGACGCGCACGCGGCGATACGGGTTCGACTGAAAGCCCTCGAGGACCTGGCCGTAGAGCGCGACCTGCATGTTCATCGTCGGCGACAGGTTCTGCGTCAGCGTTGCCTGCACCGTGTCGATCGAGATGTTGCGCCACTTGGTCTGGTTCGCGGTGTCCTTGCCGATGATGCCGGCGGTCTTCGCGCACGGATCGGAGCCGATGAGCGCGCGCCGCTCGAGTGGCATGAGCTCCGCGTTGTCCTTGTCGCAGACGTCATCGAAGCTGTGGCTGTAGCCGAGCGTGACGGTGGTGTTGCGGCCGGGCAGGTCGATGTTCGCGACGCCACCGAACTGACGCGTCAGGTAGTCGCGCTCGGTGCCGACCGTGGTGACGAACGTCAGCCCCGAGCGGCGGCCATGAAAGCCGAGCGCGAGCTTGCCCTCGTGGCGCAGGTCGGAGAACTCGGTGGCGCCCGACACGGCGTCGACCTGATAGGTGGTGGCGGTCGCACCGGACACGGCATCGGCGGCGTAGCCGACATCGAGCGACACGTGATTGCCGATATCGGCGCCGACATCGAACTGCGGATGCACGACGGTCAGACCGCCCTTGCCGCCAGCGCGCTGCTCGGAGAACAGCGAGGTGGAGACCTCGGCGCGATCGTCGGCGTGCGCGACACCGCCAATGGCGATCGTCGCGACGAGCACGCGATATGCGTGCGCTAGTTGCAACCACAACCTCCGCCGCCCGCACCCTTGCCACCGGCCGCGCCTTCGCGATTGGTGAGCAAGTGATCCTCGGCCGACGCCTCGTGCGGATCGTTGTCGAACACCATCACCTGGTCGGCGAGGAATTGCTTCTCGGATGCGCGCACGGCGTTACGACCACAGCCGGTGGCGAGGACGACGACGAGGATGAGTGCGATGCGCATAGGTCTCCTTAGAAGAAGATGGCGAGGCCGCCCGTGTACTCCTGGCCGTTGCTGGACACGTTCTGGTCGAACACGGTCCAGTTGCGCGCATCGAGGCGCAGCGTGATCTGCTTCTTGAACGTGATCTCGAGCCCGCCGCCGGCACCGAGCGTCATCAGCGTCTCTTCCATGTCGACGAAGTTGTCGGCCTTGGGCACGACGTGCGCTGCGCCGATGCCGACCGTGGCGTACGGCGAGATCACGGCACCGGGAGCCATGCGCAGCACGAACGACAGGCCGCCGAGATAGAGGCTCTTGTCGGAGCGCGGCGACAGGCCGAAGTGCGCCTCGATGGCCCAGTATGGATCGATCAGCCAGGACGGGCGCAGCAGGTAGATACCCTCGCGATCGAAGATGCCTGCCGAGAACGACAGCCCGACGTCGGCATACGGCACCGGCGAAGGGCCGAGGATCGCCCGACGGATCGCGCGGCCCATGCGCGTGAAGGCGCCCGGCTTGTCTTCCTCCCCGACCTCGAACGGAAACACCTGATCGCCGAGGATCCAGCCGCTGGTGCCGTCCTCGAGCTCGATCTTGAGCCAGTAGTCGCCACGGTTGCCGCGCTCGAGCACCTGGAACACCTGATTGCGGGTGACGACCGCGACCTCGCGATAGCCGTTGCTCGGACCGGAGCGAACGCTGGCCTTCATCGCGATCACGCGCAGGAACGCGTCGGCATCTGCGCGCCCGGCGGCGAGCATCAGCGCGAGGGCGATGACGGCAGCCCTCATTGAAACCACATGAGGAAGTCCATCATCTCGGAGCTTCCGTTGACCACCAAATCTCCGCCACCGTGGCCATCCTCGCCGGCGAGCGGCTTGGTCAGCAACTGGCTCTGCCGCGGCGTGCCGCAGTTGAGGTAGTTCTTGGTCAGCGCGTAGTTCGCCATCGACGCCGGGGACGCGAGGTCAAAGGCGACGCCGTGGGAGCGGTCGTGACACATCGACGACTGCCCGCAGCCGGTGGTCCTGTCGGCGAGCTTGAGATAATTCGGGACGATGACGGTCTGAAAATACTCGTACCCACCGTTTGGGTTGCAGAGCCCGACCGCAGGTGGGTCATCTCCGAGATCGACCGTCGGGCAGCCGCACAGCAGCAGCGCGCAACAGGCGAATGCCCTGTGGCTGATCATCCCTTTACGGACGATAACCCGACCGCGCACGCAGGTGCACTCGAGCGGGCCTGAATGATAGGCTAAGCGTCGGTGTCGCAAGGACCATCCCGTCCACCCGGAGCCCCGCGTGCTCCGTCGGTAACTGCGACGCCGTACAAGGGCATGGGCGTTATCAAGGCGCCCACGGGACCGCCGCCGATCCCCTCCGCCGCCATGCGGCCGCGGAGCATGGTTCGCATCGATACCGAGCCCGAGCCGCCGCGCGCCGTGCGCAGCGAGCTCGTGGGTCGGCAGGACGCGCTCGTGTCGCTGAAGGAGATCGTGGGTCGCGCGATCGACTTCCAGGCGCCGCAGCTCGTCACGATCATCGGCAACCAGGGAACTGGCAAGACGCGGCTGATCAGCGAGCTGATCCACGAGGTGCGCGAGCTGCACCCGACCTGCCGCGTATTCCACGGCACCGCCGAGCGCGATGCACACGGCAAGTTCGTGCGCTTCGCGGTGATCGCGAGCCTGCTCCGTGCGCGCTTCGAGCTCACGCCGGTCCCCGACGAGATGGACAAGCTGCGGTTCCAGCACGAGGTGCGGACCGTGATGGCATCGGACCAGGTGTCCGAGCTGCTGTACTTCCTCGGCTCGTTCGTCGGGCTCGAGTTCAACCCCACTCCGTTCCTGCGCGCGGTGAGTGAGAATGCGCGAGCGCATGCGGACCTGTCGCGCACGGCGCTTCGCCGGTTCCTCGAGCTCGACGCCGGCGTGACGCCGATGGTCCTCGTGCTCGACGATCTGCAATGGGGGGACGACGACACGCTCACGATCGTCAACGAGCTCGCGAGCGGGCTCGCGGGCTGCCCGTGCGTGCTGCTCGCCGCGGCGCGTCCCGAGATGCTGGTGCGCAGCGCCGGGTGGGGCGAGAGCGCGACCGACCACACGCGGATCGATCTGCGCAACCTCGAACAGCCCGACGCCGAGACGATGCTCCGCAATCTGCTCTCTCGCTGCAGCGCAATTCCCGAGGATACGATCGAGACCGCCGTCGGGATGACCGGCGGCAACCCCGCATTCCTCGAGCAGCTCGTGCGGCTGTTCATCGAGAACGGCGCGATCGATACGAGTCAGGCGGTGTGGCACCTCGATCCGGATCTCGCGGCCGAGACCGAGCTGCCGGTCACGATCGAGGAAGCGATCGAGGCGCGCATTGCAGCGCTCGCCACCGAGGAGCGCGACCTGCTCGAGAAGGCCGCCGTGTTCGGGAACGTATTCTGGGTCTCTGCAGTGATCGCGCTGACGCGGCTCGAGCAACCGGCCGATGCCACGCCGCTCGCGGCACTGGAGATCGAGTGGGGCAACGGCGAGGACGTGCGCCGCCGGGTGTCGGACCTGGTGCACCTGCTCGCGGATCGCGACTACCTGCTACCCCTCGATGCCGACGACTCGAGCATCCCCGGCGATGTCGAGGTCGTGTTCAAGCACAACCTCGAGCGCGAGCTGATCGTGCGCTCGACGGAGCCGAACAAGCTGCAGCGCTACTACCTGTCGGCGGCGCAGTGGCTCGAGAGCCGGCTGTCGTCGCTGCGTGACGAGCAGCTCGAGTTCCTCGCCGGTCTCTACGAGCGCGGCGGAGATCGCCGGCGCGCGGCCCGGTGTTATCTACAGGGCGGCGATCGCGCGCGTGCTCGCTACGCCCCCGAGGAGGCGCGGCACCTCTACGAGAAGGGGCTCGCGGGCCTCGGCGAGGCCGACGCACCGGCGCGCCTCGATGCGCTGCACAACCTCGGTGACGTGCTCGAGCAAGCCGGCAAGACCGACGACGCCGAGAAGACGTTCAACCTGATGCTCTCGCTCGCGTGGCACTACGACAACCTCAACAAGGCGGGTGCGGCGTACAGCCGGCTCGCACGCGGCCATCGCCGGCTCGGTCGTTACGACGTGGCGATGGAGAATCTGCGCCGCGCGCAGGAGCTGTTCGAGCGCTCGCGCGACGACCGCGGCATCGCGTCGACGCTCGACGAGATGGGGCGCGTGCACTGGCTACGCGGCGGCTACAGCCAGGCGCTCGACTTTCATCGCCAGTCACTCACGATCCGGCGCGCGCTCAATGATCGGCGCTCGATCGCGCTGTCGCTCGCGAACATCGGCCGCGTGCACCACGACAGCGGCAACTTCAAGGCAGCGATCTCGCAGTTCCGCGAGGCGCTCGACCTGCGCCGCGATATCGGCGACCTCGTCGGAATCGTGCAGTCCCTGTGCGACCTGGGCGGCGTGCACGCCGAGGATGGCAACCACGTCGCCGCGCTCGAGCTGCTCGGCGAGGCCCGCGCACTCGCGCAGGAGATCGGTGACAAGCTCGCGCTCGCCGACGTGCTGTCGCGTACCGGTGAGGTGAAGGGCGCGATGGGCCGTGGCGGCGAGGCGGTCAAGGACCTGTCCGATGCCAAGGCGATCGCGATGAGCCTCGGTGATCGCGTCGCGCTCGCGGTCACGCACCAGCGGCTCGCGCAGGTCCAGCTCGCGCTCGGCGAGCTCGAGGCTGCCGACGTCGAGGCACATGCGGCGGTGGCGATCAGCCAGGCCGTGGGCCTGCGTGCGCACATCGGCTGCGGCTATCGCGTCAAGGCGGAGGTCGCTGCGGCGCTCGGCCATACGCTGCAGGCCGAGGACGATTTCCGGCGCGCGATCGACATCCTCGCGGCGGTGAAGAACGAGGTCGAGCTGGCGCGCGCCTATCAGGGCCTCGCGCAGATCAAGGACCGCGCGGGCAACGCCGCGGAGGCCCAGAAGCTCCGCTCCCGCGCGACCGACATCTTCACGCGACTGCGCGGCGCAGCGCAGACGGATTAGCCGATGGCGGCAACTGACGCGCTCGAGCGTCTCGCGACTGCAGTGCCGCCGAAGGTTCGCGAGGTGTGCACCACGCTCGCCGAGGCGGGGCACCAGGCGGTGATTGTCGGCGGCTGTGTTCGCGATGTGCTCATGGGCCGCGAGCCGGGCGACTGGGACGTCGCGTCGAGCGCGCATCCCGACGAGGTGATGAAGCTGTTCCGGCGCACGGTGCCGCAGGGCCTGCAGCACGGCACCGTGAAGGTCCTGATGGGGAAGGGCAAGGAGAACGAGGTCGAGGTCACCACGTTCCGCGGCGAGGGTGCGTACAGCGACGCGCGCCGGCCCGACAGCGTCACGTTCGGCGTACCACTCGTCGAGGATCTCGCGCGCCGCGACCTCGTGGTCAACGCGATCGCCTACGACCCTGCGCGCAACGAGCTGCACGATCCGTTCGGCGGCCAGCAGGATATCGAGGCGCGCAGGCTACGTGCGGTCGGCAACGCCGTCGATCGCTTCACCGAGGACGGCCTGCGCGTGATGCGTGCGGTGCGGTTCGCGGCGCAGCTGGAGTTCGATCTCGATGCCGACACCGAGGCTGGCATCCCGCCGGCGCTACCGTCGCTGTCGAAGGTCTCGCGCGAGCGGGTGAGCGACGAGCTGCGCAAGCTACTCAAGTCGCGCGAGCCGTCGCGGGGGCTGAAGCCTGCCGTTCGCGTGGGCATTCTCGCGAACATCCTGCCCGAGCTGGTGATCGGAAGTCCCGGGTTGATCGACGCGTGGGCCGCGCGCATCGACCGTGCGGACCCAGGGGTGAGGCTCGCCGCGCTGGTGCTGCCGCTGCCGCCCGCGCAGGCGGTCGATGTCCTCAAGCGTCTGAAGTTCTCGAACGCCGAGCTCGACCTTGTCGGGCACGTGCTGCGAATCGCAGGCGCGTCGCGTACGGCCGGCATCGCGCAGGTCCGCAAGGAGCTGTCGCGCATCGACAAGGGCAAGCGCGAGGCAGCGGTCCAGCTGTGGGCCTCGGAGCACGACGACGCGCTCGTCGGTCTCGGGCGGAAGGTTCTCGACGAGAAACATCCGCTCGGCGCGGGCGACCTCGCGATCACGGGCAAGGACCTGATGGATGGCCTGCAGATCCAGCCAGGACCGATGATCGGCCGCATCATCGAACGGCTCGTGAACTACGTGATCGAGGATCCCGCCCGCAACACGCGCGAGGCGCTGCTCGCGGAGGCACAGCGCGGCGAGCTGGAGTATCCGGCGTCGTGAGCTGGACGGTCCACGACTCGCTGTCGCCGGTCCAGCTCACGCAGGGGCGCGCCGAGGCCACGCTCGCCGGGGAGACGCTCGCGAGCCGCTACGACGTGCTCGAGCTGCTCGGTATCGGCGGGATGGGAGCGGTGTACCGCGCACGCGACCGCGAGCTCGACGAGATGGTCGCGCTCAAGGTCGTGCGTCGCGAGCTCGCTGAGGTCCCCGCGATGATCGAGCGGTTCCGGCACGAGGTGAAGCTCGCGCGCCGCGTGACGCACATCAACGTAGCGCGTACGTTCGAGCTCGGCACCGCCGACGGCCTGACGTTCTGCACGATGGAGCTCATCGAGGGCGAGTCGCTCGCGCGTCGGCTCACGCACGGCCCGATGCCGATCGGTGAGGCGGTCGGCATTGCGGGTGCGGTGTGCGATGGCCTGTCCGCGGCGCATGCGGCGGGCGTCGTGCATCGCGACATCAAGCCCGACAACATCCTCGTCGCATACGACGGCCGTGTGGTGGTCGCGGACTTTGGCGTCGCTGCCGTCGCAGTGGCGGGCACCGGCGAGCTGTCGGGCACGCTCGCGTACATGGCGCCGGAGCAGGCACGTGGCGAACCGGCCACGCCCGCCTCGGATGTGTTCTCGCTCGGCGTCGTGCTCGGTCAGATGATCGCGGGCGCGATTCCGCCCGAGCTGGCCGCCGTGATCGCCGCAGCAACGGCACCCGAGCGTGATGCGCGCATCACGAGTGCGGCAGCGCTGCGTCGTGCGCTCGAACCGTGGGCCACGCCCGGCACCCGCACGTCTCAGCGCATGCGCGTCGCGCAGCCGGCCGACGACATCGCGACCGTCGTGGTGATGGCGCCGCATCGCACGGCCAGCGGCGAGCGTCAGTACCTCGCGACCGCCGTGCACGAGACGGTGCTCGCTCGGCTGGCCAAGACGCCGCGGCTTCGCGTGCTGCCTCGCGCCGGCGCGCTGACGGACAAGCCCACGTTCGGGATCGAGCTGCACATGCAGGATCAGCTCGAGGTGCGGATCACGCTCGAGACCGGTGCGTCGATCTTCCAGAAGTATCCGGCTGCGGTGGGAAACGTCGTGGCGACGGCCGAGGCGATCGCGTCGACGATCGAGGCAGAGCTCGTGCGGATGGAGCATTACGACGACAAGCTCCAGGCTGCCCACGATCTGTTCTGGCAGGCTCGCCACCTCGCGTATCGCGATCTCACGCGCGTGAGCGAGGCAATCGACATGCTACAGCGCGCACGGGTGCTGGCGCCGCACGACGTCCGCATCTCGGCGACGCTTGCGATCGCGATGATCCGTGCCGCTTTCTTTCGTCCCCGGGATTTTGCCGACGCGCTGCCTGAAGCCCGCCTGCTCGCGACCGCCGCGGTCACAGCCGCCCCGGCACTCGCCGATGGACACATCGCGCTTGGCCACCTCGAGCTCACGTCGGGGCAGCCGGTCCACGCGGCGAGCCATTTCCGCATGGCGATCGCGCGCGCGCCGCACCTCGCCGAGGCACACGAGCAGCTCGGCCGCATGTTGCTCGAGGCGGGCTATTTCGACCTCGCACTCGCACGGCTCGACGAGGCCCTCGCGATCGCACCGGACTTGCGGTCCGCGAAATGGGAGATCACACGGGCCTACGCGCTCGACGAACGCTGGGACGAGGTCGACCGCATGATCGCGGACCTGCGCGACGCGAACCTCGACCGGCCGTTGTCCCGTGCACGCTACGCTTGGTGGCGGGGCGACATGGACACCGTCCGCGAGCTGCGCGCGCAGATCCGCGACGTCGATCGCGTGCTGTGGCCGGAGGTCGTCGACTCGCTGTTCGGCGTGTTCCTCGACAAGCAGCAGTGGCACGCCAACGCGAGCGCGCTGATGGCGGCCACGGACAATGCGACGCCGAACCTGCGCCGGCGTGTGTTCATCGCACAGCTCACGTGTGAGGCCGCGGCGTTCGCGGGGGATTCGACCGGCGTCGTCGAGCTGCTCGAGCACGCGGCGGCACACGGGCTGTTCGACCTGCACTGGCTCGATCGCTGCGTCCTGCTGCGCCCGTATCGGGAGGTGCCCGGCGTCGTGAAGGTTCGCAAGCAGATCGCAGCTCGTGCCGAGGCGATCCTCGACGCCCTGTACGGGGACCACGTGGCTGCGCTGTCCGAGACCCAGGTCGCCTGAGACCCGCAAGGTCGTGGCGCCTTCGGTCGCGGCGCTCGAGCTAGGTCAGCTCGCACCAGGCGTCGGCGACCACGGTGCGCGAGCCACGGCCACCGACGACCACGCGCGGCAGCTCGAGGCGCGACAGCCGATCGCCAAGGTCGATGACGAGATGTGACGCGCGACGCAGTAGGTTCGCCAGCCCCGAGCGATCGGGATCCGGATCGCCCGCACGGGTGGCGACGACGCTGGCGGCGAGCGCATCGGCATCGATCTGGCGCAGGGGCGCGGGCGCGGCCGCGATGTGCGCCATCCCCGGCGCGTCGACGAGGACGGTCCAGCCGAGCGCGGGAAGCTGAACGAACTGGACGACGAGGTCACGCCCGACCGGCGGTGGCTCACGCACGATCACGTTGCCGGGTGTGTCCTGGGTCGGCATCCGTCCGGCCGCAGCGAGGACCGCCGAGAATGCGCGGCGCACCAGCGCATCGCTCGTGATGTTGCGCTCGACGGGACACCCGCCGGGCTCGGTCGGCAGGTCATGGCCCCACGGCTTGATCTCGACGGGATAGCGGACCTGGCGCGCCGCCTTGACGGCTGCCGACGGCGTGGTCGCGACGACCTGGCGTGTGATCGGTACGCCGTAGGCGCGAAGCAGGACCTTGGTCTCGTGATCACCGACGCGCATCGGCGGCGTGAACTTCGCCAGCTGCCGCTCGAGCAGCGCCGCATCGACGGCGAGCTCTGCCGTGGCGCTGCGCGGCGCAGGACCCGTTCCGACGGCGATACGCGCGGCGGCGCGGCCGAGCACTTCGAATGCGGCGAGCGCATCGCGGGCACCGAACAGTGCGGGCACGTCGCTGCCGAGCTCACCGCGCGCGATCACGGCGACGTGCAGGCCGGGCAGGTTGGCGGGCGGCGCGCCGAGCGAGGGATCGAACAGCACGACATCGGTCGGATCGTCCGCCTTGCCGCGGCCGATCACGGGGGCGCGTGCGCCGGCCGCCTCCGCGTCGGAGATGATCGAGAGTGCCTGCGCCTCGAGCCACGAGCCCGGCGGTGCGATCACCGCGGCGCGCGGACCGGTCGGCATCCCGAATCGAACCAGCGCGACGACGGCTTCGAGCCAGGCATCGATGTCATGCGAGACGGCGGCGCCGTGGGCGCGGAGATACGCGAGTCCCGCGGCGCGCTCGATCGCGGCGCGTCCGCTGCCACGCGGCGGCGGTGCGAGCAGACACACGGGACGCCCGGTCTGTGCCGCGCGCTCGCAGGTCTGTGCGAGCTCGACGGCCGCGGTGGCGGTCGGCGAGGTCTCGAGCGCCCACGCCACGACGTCGTCGGCGATCTCCTCGCGGGTCGCAGCGCGCGCATCGATGCCGCGCGCACGTAGCGTGGCGATTGCCGTCGCACTGATGTGAACGGGAGCAATGACGGAGACCCGCGGGCTCGACTGCATCGATGCGGCCGACCTCGCTTGCGCCATCACGAGCCTCGCGGCGCGAGGTGGAATGCGAGGTGGTCTCCGATGTGCTCGACGGTCTTCTTGGTCTGCGCGGTCGCGCGCGGCGGCAGCGCGCGGTGGCCGAGCACGAGCGCGTCGAGGCCCAGCGATGCGAGGTCGCGGCGCGGCTTCGCGGTCGGCATCGGCGTCGGAAACTCGTCGACGGCAGGGCCCGCGATCCGTACGCCGAGCACGGCAGCGCCGCGTACGCGAACGGTCTGCAGCTCGCGGCCGCTGATGCGGCTCGCGTGGATCACGTCGCCATCGGGCGCGAGCGAGACGACGCGCGTGAGCTGCACGGCATCGAGCAGCTCGGCGATCGCCGCGACTTCGGGAAACCGCTCGGGGCGGCTGACCTCGTCGACGAGGACCGTGGTCGACTTGAGCTCGCGCGCGGCGGCCGCGACGATCTGGGCCCAACCGAGATAGTCGAGCTTGAGGTCGGTCGCGATGCTGAGGTTCGCGACTCCTGCGCGGGTTGCGCGATCGGCCGCGAGATCGAGCCACGCGGAATCACCGGCCGCGATCGCGGTCGCCGGGCCGAACTTCGCCGCGGTCGCGAGCACGCCGTCGAGCCAGCGAATCGAGCGCAGCGGAGCGCCGGTGCCGAGCCAGACGGCGATCATCCGCCCCCCAGACGCTTCACCAGCACGCCCACATCGGCGAGGCCGGGCAGGGCGCCATCGGTCGTCTTCGTCGCGGTGCCGCCGATCCGGACCAGGCTCGTCGAGCCCGCGAGGTCGAGCTGCGCGTTGCCGATCGCGATGCACACGTCGGGCGCGAGCGGCGTGGCGCGATCGACGACGGCGCCCTTGGGAACCGTCTTGCCCGCGGCCTTGGTGCCGACGATCTGCGCGCCGAGCTGTGCAGCGAGCTTCTTGGCGTCGGCGACGATCTTCTTGTCGGCGAGCACATCGTCGCCGAGCGCGATCAACGTGCCGAGCGTGTGAGTGACCTCGGCAGCCGTCGACGTCGCCAGCTCGAGGCGTGTGTCGGCACCACCGGGGAGGGCGAGTACCACCACGTCGATGTCGTCTTCCGTACCGACCGCCGCATGCGAGGACTTCTCGGCGCGGCCGACGAGCGCGACCGCGGCGCCGCTGTCGGCAGCGCGAACGTAACCGCCGTCGCGATCGCGAAGCTCGATGTCGTCGCCGCCGAGCGAGCGTGCCCGCATCAGCAGTCGCGCGCCGATACGCGCGCCGGTGCGTGGTGCGAGCTCCGCGGCGGCCGGTGCATCGGCGCCGAACAGCACCAGGCGCGGCCGCAGGTGATCGATCACGCCCTGCCACGCGTTTCCGATCGTCGCCCATAGTGGTGAGACCGGCGTGTCGGTCATCGCAACGACGATCTTGTCGGCACCGGTGCGCGCGAGGATCTGCTGCGCGGCCTCGAGCAACGGGAGCTTCTTCGCGTTCAGGACCTGCACGGTGGAGGCGGCGCCCGACGCTTCGCTCGGGTCATACGCGATGAGCGCGGCGTACAGCGTCGCTCCCCACGACGACGCGACCTGACGCCCGGCGGCCAGCGCGACGAGCGAGGAGGCGTGCGGGCGATCGCCGTCGAGATCGATGTGGACCAGGACAGCCGCCACGGTCGGACGAAGGTAGTGGAGATCCCCGACGAGGGCAAGAATTGCGAGCACTTGGAGATCTGGGCTCTGCCGGGAGGTCAGACCCGTCCCGTAGGTTGGCCTCGTGGGCCCCATCCACGCGCAACTACTCGACGAGCTTGGCTACGACCCGGATGACGGGCGGCCGCAGCTCCACGAGCTGGGCTTTGTCCCGGTCGGCCGGATCATGGCTGCCCGCGACGGTGCCCGCCCGGTCGCGGTGGCGCGCCTGGAGAGCGGCAAGGTCGTGGTGGTCGACGACGAGTGCCCGCACGATGGGGGTCGGATCAGCGATGGCTTCGTCGAGGGCGAGCTGCTCGTGTGCGCGCGTCACAACTGGACGCTCCGCGCCTGCAACGGTCGCTGCGAGCGCGTTCGCTAGACGTCGACGTCGACATCTACGTCAACGTACGGCCTGCTGCCGCAGCATGTGATCGACGAGCACGAGCGCGATCATCGACTCGACGATCGGCACGGCGCGCGGCAGCACGCACGGATCGTGGCGACCCTTGGGCTCGAGCACCGCGGCATTGCCATCGCGATCGACGGTGTCCTGCGGGCGCATGATCGTGGCGGTCGGCTTGAACGCCACGCGCAGCGTGATCGGCTCGCCGTTCGAGATGCCGCCCTGGATGCCGCCGCTGTGATTGGTGCGCGTGCCGATCGTGCCATCGTCGCGCTTGTAGAACAGATCGTTGTGCTCGCTGCCGGTGAGCAGAGTCCCGGCGAAGCCCGAGCCGCTCTCCACGCCCTTGACCGCGGGGATGCTCAGCATCGCCTTGCCGAGGTCGGCCTCGAGCTTGTCGAACACCGGCTCGCCCCAGCCAGCCGGGACGCCGCGTGCGATCGCGCGAATCACGCCGCCGACGGAGTTGCCGTCTTTGCGCGCCTTCTCGATGCGCGCGATCATCTCGTGCGCGACCGGCACATCGGGGCAGCGGATATCGTTGATCTCGACGGCATCGCGCGTGATGGTCGCCTCGTCGACGGTGGCCTTGATGCCGCTGACCTCGTCGACCCACGCGACAATCGTGATGCCGTGGCGTGCGAGCAGCTGCTGTGCAACCGCGCCGGCCGCAACGCGACCCGCGGTCTCGCGCGCACTCGCGCGGCCACCACCGGCGATCGCGCGGATGCCGTACTTCGCATCGTAGGTGTAGTCAGCGTGGCTCGGGCGGTAGGCACGCGCGACGCCCTCGTAGTCTTTGCTGCGTGCATCCGCATTCCGGATGAGCATCGCGATCGGCGTGCCGAGCGTCATGCCGTCGAGCACGCCCGACAGGATCTCGACCTTGTCGTCTTCCTTGCGCTGAGTCACCAGGCGGCTCTGCCCCGGGCGCCGGCGATCGAGCTCGCGCTGGATGGCGTCGACATCGAGTGCCAGCTGCGCCGGGCAGCCGTCGATCACCACACCGAGCCCCGGACCGTGAGACTCGCCGAAAGTGGTGATCCGGAACAGCACGCCGAAGCTGCTACCCATCGCGCGGAGTGTACGATGTCGCCATGCGCATGAGGGAGTTGCTGTTCGTCTCGATGCTGGCCGCGTGCTCTGCGCCCGTGCAACAGGGCCCGATGTCTGGACCGCCGCCGGCTGAACCCGCAACACCCACCGAGCCGATGCCGCCGACCGAGCCCACCGCGCCAGCACAGCCGGCGGGCCCGGCACCCTCCCTCGGAGCGGGCCAGCCCTGTACCGACAACGCCCAGTGCGGTGGTGGCGTGTGCGAAGGCAAGGGCTGCACCGACGCTGAGCCCGGCGTCTGCGCAAAGACCCCACGCGCGTGTACGCGTGACCTGCGCGAGTATTGCGGCTGCGACGGCAAGACGTTCTCGACGTCGGGATCGTGCCCGGGTCGCCGGTATGCCCACACCGGGGGCTGTTAGGGCCCCCTCCCATGATCCGTGTTAACCTCGGGAAACCGCAGCATGGTCGATTCTGATCGCCGACCCACGGCTCAAGAAATCGAGGAGTTGATCGATCTAGTTCGCCGCGATCCTTCCTCGCCGGCGTTCATCGATCTCGCCGAGGCATACCTGGCGTTGGGGCGTCCCAAGGACGCGATCAAGATCGGCAACGTCGGCCTCGACGCGACACCCGATAGTCTCGAAGGCCGCGTCGTCCTGGCGCGGGCCTTTGCCGCCCTCCACATGTGGAAAGAGGCGCAGGGCGAGCTGCTCCGCGTGGTCAAGGTCGACCGCTCGAACCGCCTTGGTTTCGCGCTGCTCGGCGAGGTCCTGCTCCGCCGCAACGATTACGAGCGCGCGGTTCCCGTGCTGCAGCACGCGCAGAACCTCGATCCGACGAGCCCGCAGATCCTGTCGATGCTCAAGCGCGCGCGCCAGAGCCAGCCGCTCGACGCGCCGAAGCCGCTTCCCCAGCCGATGCCGCCGCGCGGCGAGACGAACTACGGACTTTCGCTCGACGAGTCGTCGCCGCAGCGTCCGGTTGCGCCGGCGCGCAGCAAGGCTCCCTCGTCGTCGCCCGTCGCGCCGACGATGGCGATCTCGGCCGCGACGGACGTCCGCGGCGATGCGACCGAGCACCAGCCGCAGAGCTACGGCGCGTGGAACGAGCCGCCTCCTCGCAACAAAAAGATGACTGCGCCACCGCCGTCGATGTCCGTCGAGGGTGTCCGGCCGCGCGTCGTCTCGCAGCAGAAGCAGTACAACGCGGCGGCCGCGTCGCTGCGGAAGTCGGCTGCCGTCGGCGAGAACTACCTCAACGATCTGCTGACTGGCGGCCTGCTCGATGTCGCCGGCGTGCGCGTGCCCGATTCCGATTTTGACCTGCGCCCCGATCGTCGCTGGGGGCGCTCGACACGGCGCGCGTTCATCTTCCTGTTCGTCGTGCTGGTGCTCGGCATCGGAGGCGGCGGCACCTGGTACTACTGGACCGAGAAGCAGAAGACCGAAGCGGTCGTTCGCCTGCAAAAGGAATCGAAGCAATCGATCGGCGGCGGCGACTTTGCCGGTCTCGAGGAGAGCCTCAAGAAGCTCGGCGACGCACTCGAGAAGGACAAGTCGAACGCCCTCACGTTCGCGTACGTCGTCGAGACCGCGGGTCTCGAGGCGCTGCTCTACGGCACCGATACCAACCGCGTGGACCAAGCCTACAAGGCGGTCGCCAAGGACATCAAGGAAGGCCAGCCCGGCCATCGCGAGCTCACGATCGGCAAGGCCGCGCTCGAGTTGTCACGCCTGCCGGCCCGTGAGGCGCCCGCGTCGACGCTCGCCGAGGTTCGCAGCAGCCTCGACGCGTATCTCAAGAAGCACGAGACCGACAAATGGGCACGCTGGCTCAAGGCGCGCGCGCTCCTCGCGGGTGGTGAGCGCAAGGAAGCGGCCGCGGTCCTCAAGGAAGCCTCGAGCGGTGACGATGGCCTCCCGGTCGCGATGATCGATCTCGCCGACATGCTGGTCGACGAGGGCAAGCTCGACGAGGCGATCGCGCTCTACGACGCCGCGCTGGCCAAGACCAAGGATCATCCGCTCGCGCTTCTGGGCAAGGCGCTCGCACGCGCCGAGTCGACGGTCGATCCGACCGCGGCGATCGACGACCTCAGCGTCAAGCTCGACAAGAACTTCGGCCCGCGCGTCGCCGCGTGGCGCAACCTCGCCACCGGGCTCGCGCATCAAGGCATCGAGGATTATCCGCGCGCGTTCAAGGAGCTCGAGAGCGCAGTGGCCAAGCCCGCCGCCGAGCCGCGGTTCTGGGCGCGCGTCGCATGGGCACAGTACTCGCGTGGTGCGTTCGCGAAGGCTGCCGAGGCGCGCGGCAAGATCGCGTGGTTCGGCAAGAACAAGGCAGAGGATGACCCCGCGGTCATGCTCGTCGATGCAGCGCTGCTCATCGCTTCAGGGCTGCCCGAGCGTGCGCTCGATATCGCATCGAAGATCGAAGGCGTGCGGCCGATGTTGCTGCGAGCGTACGCGCTCCTCGATCTCAACAAGCCCAAGGATGCGCTCGCCGAGCTCGACAAGGTGCTCGAGAAAGCGCCCGAGAACATCGAGGCGATGATCCTGAGCGAGCAGGCGCGCATGATGATTGGCCCCGAGAAGGAGAGGAACGCCGCCGCCGATAAGCTCGAGAAGCTTGCGCGGAAGACCAAGAGCCGCATCGGTCGCCATGCGCTCGGCATGGGCCATCACCTGACGGGCAACGACGTTGCCGCCAAGACCGCCCTCGAGCAGGCGCTCGTGATCACCGACGAGGAGCCGAACCCGCTCGCGTACCGCACGCGCACCGCGCTCGCCGAGATCCTGCTCGCGAGCAATGATGTGCAGGGTGCAGGCAAGCTGCTCGACGAGGTGCTCACCAAGGACAACCCAGGCTACTTCCCGACGCGCATCATGCAGGCGAAGGCCGTGCTCAAGATCAATGCACCGGACCGCGCGCTGAATCTGCTCGCGCCGATCAAGGCCGAGCTCGACTCGCCGGCCGTCGACATCCTCACCATCGAGGCAATCTGCGCGAGCAAGCAGACCACGCAGAAGCAGAAGGACGAGGCGAAGGCCGCGATCGAGGGCCTCAAGGGCAAGATCATGCCGGACGAAGAGCTCGGACGTGTCGCGGCGATCTGCGATCCCAAGCTGCCCGAGGCGCTCGGCTTGCCCGTGCCGTCTGACGGTTCGGCTGCGCCGGTGGCTCCCGCCAAGCCGGCCAAGCCGGTCCGCCGCCCGGGGCGCCGTCGCTGACGTGCGCTTCGCCCTCTCATTCGTGATGCTCGCTGGCTGTAACAAGGAGCCGGCAAAGAAGCAGGACCCATCCGGGCTCACGCGGATGCACACGCCGGCGCCGTCGATCGCGCAGCCGTCGAAGCCGCCGCCCAGGCCGGAGAAGCTCGCGTACGTGACGATCAAGGCGATCGGCATGTACTGCGAGGAGACCTGCCCGATGAAGGTTCGCTACGCGCTCGCCGACATCAAGGACGTGTACGAGCTCGGCTTTGACGTCGCGAACGAGTCCATCTTCGTGTCGTACGACGCGACGCTCGGTCCCGCGAAGAAGGTGACCGCGCCGATGATCGCGGCGATCAAGTCTGCTGGCTTCGATCCGTGGCTCTCCAAAGAAGAGTGGCCGGCGGACGCGAGCACGCAGGTCGTCCTGCGCTGATCGTCAACGACTTCTCGAGCCCGAGCCGGACGAACCGCTCCAGCCGCGCGAGCCGCCGGAATCGCGAGACTTGCCGGACGGGAACCACGAGCTGCCGGAATCGCCACCCGAGCACCCGGCGCTGTTGGACGAGAACGCGACGCCTCCCATGAAGGGCAGGCGCACCGTGATGCCCGCGCTCGCGGTCCAGCCGATCCCGTCTGGGTCGAGCATGTGATTGCCGAACACTCGACCGGCCTCGGCGAACACGCCCAGTCCGAAGTTGCCGACGACGCCGCCAAAGCCGCCGCCGCAGCCCCCACCGCCGGCACCGCCGCTGGCGATGTTCGCGAGCACCTCGGCATCGACGCGGAGCTTGGCGGCCTGGATCTCTCCCGCGCCGCCGAAGTGTTCACCGCGGAAGCCGACGAGCATGCGCGCATGCTCGCTGTTGAGAACCGCGTAGCCGATGTCGACATAAACGCCCCGCTTCGAGGTCTCGGTGGACGCTTCCTCGCTGCTCCGAGAGATGATGCCGAGTCCGAGCTCGAACCGCGACTTGGTCGCGGGCAGCATGCTGCCGACACTGCCGCCGACGGCGATCTGCGTGCCGTTGTGGTCGGGACGCGCGGTCCGTCCCACCTCGACACGGCTTGGAGGCAGCGCGAAGGCGCAAGCGGACAGGGCGAGGCAGGACAAGATCGCGAGGCGCATCGCGTGACCGAGTTGCAACCGCGGGCCCTGGCGCAACTGGTGATTGTTGCGTCGGTCGACGGTGAAACCTTGGCAACCTGTGTCGCGTGGGTCCCCGGTAGCGTCAGGCGAGTACCCTTCAGCGTCGACGGTGTGGCGCCAGCGACTCGGTCGCTAGCGACGGCCGGCAGCGCGACGGGACGGTTCGGGCGCGTCGACTTCCTCGATGTAGAGGATGCCATCGAGCGAGCCCTGCCCCTGGCGCAGCAGCTTGATCTCGTCGTCGACGACCTCGAGCACGGTCGACGGTTCAGCGGGCGTCTGCTCGGCGTCGATCAGCACATCGACGAACTTCTCGAACGACGCCATGATGTCGTCGGCATCGCGGCAGACCTCGTGGGTCTCCGGATCGATCGCGCTCGTGGTGAGGAGGGGGCGGCCGAGCGCGCGCGAGAGCGCCTGGGTGATGGGATGGCTGGTGACACGAATGCCGACGGTGCGGCGCTTGTCGTCGGTCAGCGTGCGCGGCACGGCGCGGGTCGCGGGCACGACGAGCGTGTACGGCCCCGGGAAGATGCGCTGCGCGAGCCGAAACGCGGTCTGCGAGAACAAGCCGAACTCCGAGGCGGACGACAGATCGGGGCAGATCAGCGCGAGCCGCTGCTTCTTGTTCATCTGCTTCGCGCGGAAAATCTTTTCGATCGCGTCGCGTGACTCGATCGCACATCCGAGCGCGTAGACCGAGTCGGTTGGATACGCCGCGACGCCGCCTGCATGTAGTGCATCGATGGCTTGCTGGATCTTGCGTGGGTTTGGCTCGCCCCACGGATCGATGGACAGTCGCAGCGTCATGGCTTGAAGCCCTTGCCGACAACGTACTGCTCGATCGATGCCTGACGGCTCGAGTCGGGCTTCGCCGTTTTGCCGACGGTGAACTTCGTGCGAACGGTCTCGGTGAGCTTCTTGAAGTCCGGCCCCTGGAACAGCTTGCCGACGAAGTTGCCGCCGGGCGCCAAGGTCAGCGTCGCGATCTCGAGCGCGCGCTCGAACAGCGCCTCCGAACGCGCCTGATCCATGCTGCGAACGCCGGAGGTGTCGGGCGCCATGTCCGACAGCACGACGTCGAAGTTGCTCAGGTCACCGAGCAGGACCTTCACATCCATCGTCAGGACGTCGCCGACGAGGATGCGCGCGCCGCTCGCGTCACGGATCGGCGCGCGGTCGAGACCGACGAGGATCCCGGTGGCGCCGACCTTCTTGCGCGCGTACTGCAGCCACGAGCCAGGTGCACAACCGAGGTCGAGCACGCGCTGGCCGGGCTTGAATAGCTTGAACTGCGCGTCGAGCTCTTCGAGCTTGAACACGGCTCTCGCCAGAAAGCCCTCTTTCTTGGCTTTCTGATGGAAGCGATCGTGACGCGCAGAGCGGTCGTCGAGCTTGGCCATACAGCTCCGAAGCTTGGCGACGCGCGACGCTGGTTAGCGACCCGCGGCGGCCTTCTTGGAGGCCTTGAGCGGGTTCTTCGAGCGAACCTCTTCCTTGCCCATACCCTTGCGCTTGTACTGGGCACGGGTCGCAGCCGCGGTCACGACAACGAACTCGTTGTTCGCACCCGGGACGGCGCCACGGACGAGGAGAACGTTGTCCTCGGCGAGGATCTTGAGGAGCTGCAGGTTCTGGATGGTCTTCGTCTCGTTACCCATCTGACCCGCCATGCGCTTGCCCTTGTGGACGCGCTGCGGGGTGAGGCGGCAACCGATCGATCCGCCGTGGCGGAAGTACTCGTGGTTACCGTGGGTGCGAGGCTTGCCGGCCATGTGGTGGCGCTTGAACACGCCCTGGAAGCCCTTGCCCTTGCTCTGGCCCTCGACATCGATGACAGCGCCTTCGGCGAAGACGTCGCTCGGGCCGAGCGCCTGGCCGACCGTGTACTTCGCGACGTCCTCTGCCTCGAGGCGGAGCTCGCGGACGAAGCGCTGCGGCTTGGTGTTCGTCGCCTTGGCGGCGCCGAGCGCTGCCTTGTTGGCGTTACGAAGGGGCTTGTCCTCGAAGCCAAGGACGATCGCCGAGTAGCCATCGCGCTCGACGGTACGGGTACCGACCACGTGGCAGGGACCCGCCTGGATCACGGTGACCGGAACGGCCTCGCCGTCATCCGCGAACACCTGGGTCATTCCGAGCTTCTTGCCGAGCAGGCCAATCCTGAGTGCCATGACTTCTCTCTTCTCGAATCGAGGGGAGCGAATCTATACCGGCCAAATCCTTGGGAGTCAATGCCAGGATCACCCCGGCGGGAGGCGATAAACCCGGCAGGTATTCTCGGTCGTGATCCGCGCTAACTCCTCGTAAGACATGCCCAAAACCTGAGCGATCAGCTCGGCGGTATGAGCGATAAAGGCCGGTTCGTTGCGCTTACCGCGCTTGGGGATTGGCGCGAGGTAGGGGCAATCGGTCTCGATCATCAGCCGATCGCGCGGGACCAGCGGCAGAGCATCTCGCAGGGGCTGGGCCGTCTTGTACGTGACGATGCCGCTGAACGACACGTAGCAGCCCATCTCGGCATACGCCTTCGCGTCGTCCGGCGTACCGGTGAAGCAGTGGATGACACAGCCGAGCTCGGCCACGCGGCCCTGTTTCAGGATCGCGCGTGCATCCTCGTGCGCGTCACGCCCGGTGTCATCGAGACGCCCGCTCGCGTCGTCGCGACGCGACCGAATGTGGCAGACGACCGGCTTGTTCACCGCGTGCGCGAGCTCGAGGAAGCGGCGGAACGCGGCCTGCTGCACCTCGTGCGGCGAATGGTCGTAGTAGTAGTCGAGCCCGGTCTCGCCGATCGCGACCACGCGCGGGTGGCGAGCGAGCCGCGCGTGCGTGGCCCACCAGTCGGGCGTCATCTTCTCGACGTCGTGAGGATGGGTCGCGACTGTGGCCCACACGTTCGGATCTTTCTCGGCGAGTGCGACGGAGCGCTCGGCGCTCGACGGATCGCCGACCGCACCGATCACGACCATGCGCTTCACGCCGGCAGTGCGCGCGCGTGCGAGCACCTCGTCGCGATCCGCGTCGAACTCGGGCCCGTCGACGTGCGCGTGGGAATCGAACAGCTCGACGGTACTCACGAGCCGCGGCTCTCGATCTTGCGCAGTGCGCCTGCGACCACGTCGAGCAGCTCGGCTGCCTTGCCCGAGCGCGCGAGCTTCTCGAGCGGCGCCTTCGCCCACGCGCCACCGACCTCGGCGAGCTGCTCGACCGCGATGCCACGCACATGGCCTTTACGCGAGCCGAGCGACTCGAGCAGCACGGTGCGTGCGCTCGTATCGGTGACGCCGAACGCGAGGAGCTTGCCGGCAGCCAAGGTCCGCGCCTCTTGCGCGGACTTCTTGTTCGCGATCACCTGGGTGAGCTCGTCGACGGCGCGCAGCTCGCCGAGCGCGCTGACCGCATCCCACGCACGATCTTCGTCGATGCATGCGGCCATCAAGGTCTCGCGACCCGCGGCGCTGCCGAGCTCCGCAAGCGCGTACGCGATGTCGAAGCGCGCGCTCGCATTGCTGTGATCGACCTTGCCGAGCAGCGCGGTGACCGCCATCTCCCTGCGCGTGGCATCCGCCTTCGCGATCGAGCCGAGCGACAGTGCGGCCGCGCCGATGACCTGCGGATCCTTGTCGTCGAGCGCTGCGAGTACGGGCTCGAAGGCGCGGACCGCGTCGATCTCGGCGAGCGAGGTCGCGGCCTGAAAGCGCAGATCCGCGGGGCCTTTGCGGAGCACACGCTCGAGCGAGTCGAACGCATCGGTGTCACCGATCGTGCCGAGCGCGATCGCGGCGTTCTGGCGGACGCCGGGCTCGGCGTCGTCGAGGCGCTTGACCAGTGCGGTCAGCGTGCCGGGCTCGCGCAGCGCGCCGAGCGAGGCGCACGCCTCCATGCGCACGCCGGGATGATCATCGTCGAGCGCACGCAAGAGCGCGTCGACCGCCCGGCGCTTCTCGGTCGCATCGGTCACGTCGCCGAGCGCGTGAGCAGCGGCCGCTCGCGACTTGAAGCTGCTGCCATTCGCGATGTCGCGCAGGGCGGCTTCGAAGGTGATCGTCGAGCTGGGAAACAGAAACGACACGCCGGCACCCTAGCAGATCACGCGGGTTTCGCCGCGGAGGCTGCTGCCTTGGCGGCCTCGAGCGTCGTCACGGTCTGAACCTTGTCCGGGGCGACGCGCTCGATGATCGCGGCGTACAGCGCCGGCTTGTCGGCGATGTCGTACGGCGCAGGCGCACCATCGCCCGGCACGATCAGGCTGCGCTCGGGCGCTCCACCGTCGACGTAGCACGTGTGCGTCGTCGGTGACGCGACCACGCGGACGACCTCGCTCCACGGCAGCTTGAAGCGTGAGGCCTTCGGCGTTCGCACCTCGAGCGCCTCGTCGTCAACGACGACCTCGAGCTTCCACGACGGTGACGCGAGGTAGCTCGCGCCGAGCGCGACCCCGGCGAGCCCGGTGGCGAGCGGCAAGAGTGCCGAGCCGAGCGCGACGATCGCGACAGCGCCAAGCGTGCCGCCCACGCCGAGCGCGGTGAATGCGAGGCCACGATAGCGCGGCAGGAAGCGGAAGGTCTGCGTCACTTCGCGATCAACGAATTCACGAGCGCCGCGATCGCCGCCCGCGTCTCCATCGGAATCGCCTCGAACAGCACGCCGAAACCCTTCGGCAGCGCGACCGAGCTCGGGCCGGCTGGAACATCACAGTCGTCGGTGCGCTGCCACAGCACCCAGCCAATCGCATCGATGTTGCCGACGCCCTTGACGTCGAACTTGATCGCGACCCGCGAGAGCAGGGGCAGCGGCACGCCCGAGATGAACGCACCGTTCGTCGACAGATCGCGAATCACCGCCGGAAACTTCGTTCCGAGCGAGCTGCGATCCGCGTCGACCCGCTTGAACACCTTGGCGAGGTTCGGGTGCAGCGACATCGCGTTCTGCCCGATCGATTCGATGACAGCCGGGGCATTGACCACCAGACGTGGAGCGCGGCGTGCGTCGGCCATATCGCGACTATCGTACCCGCGTTCCCGGCGGAGTCTCGCGATCGAGTCCAGAAAGTCCGAGGATCTCCTCGTCTCCGGCCGCGAGGATCATGCCCTCGGACACCAGCCCGGCGAGCTTGCGCGGGGCTAGATTCGCGACGACCAGGACCTGCTTGCCGACGAGCTCCTCGGGCTTGTAGGCCTGCGCGATGCCCGCGACGATCGAGCGCGGCTTGCCCTCGCCGAGGTCGACCTGCAGGTGGAGCAGCTTGTCCTTCTTGGGGACGACCACCGCCTCGAGCACCTTGCCGACCCGCAGCTCGATCTTGGCGAAGTCGTCGTACGTGATGTGGCCGCTCGCGCCGCCGGTGGCACCGGGGTTCGCTGCTTCGAGCTTGGCCCCGTCGCTCTTGGCGCCGGCAGGCTTGCCGCCCGACTTCGCAGGCTTCGTGTCGGTCGCTGCCGGTGCAGCCGCGACATCACCGGGCACGATCTGCTCGAGGATCTTGCGCTGCGCGGCGTCGTCGAGCCGCGGATACATTGGCTTGATCTCCTTGGTCACCACGCCAACGATCTCCTTCATGTCCGACGGCACCGGCCACCTGGTCGCCGCGTCGCCGGTGAGACCGACCCACTCGCGCAGCATCTTGCCGGTGGTCGGAAGGATCGGAAGCACGAGGCCTCCGATGATGCCGATCGCGTTCGCGAGGTTGTGGAACACGTGTGCGAGCTCGTAGGTCTTCGACGGATCCTTCGCGAGCGCCCACGGCTGCGTGGCGTCGACGTAGCGATTGCCCTCGCGCACGAGCTTCCAGATCGCCTCGAGCGCGCGGCTCGGCGCCATGTTCTCGTACTCGATCGTGGTCGCAGCGATCGTGTCCTCGGCGACCTTGTAGATCGTCGCGTGCTTCTCGATCTCCGCCTGCGCCATGTCGTAGGCGGGATGGAGGTCACTCTTGGCCATCAGCGTGAGCGAGCGATTGACCAGGTTGCCGAGGTCGTTCGCGAGCTCGGCGTTGAACCGACCGAACAGCGACTCGAACGTGAAGTCACCGTCGAGGCCGAGCGGAACTTCGCGCAGCAGGTAGTAGCGCATCGCATCGACGCCGATCGGTCGACCAAGCGGGCCCACCGCGAGTGCGTCCGCGAGCTTGAGCGGATCGATGCGCGTTGCCGGCATCGACTTGCTGATCTTCTCGCCGCGAACCGTCCACCAGCCGTGCGCGAAGATGCTCTTCGGTAGCGGCAGCTTCGCGGCCATCAGGAACGCCGGCCAGTACACGGTGTGAAAGCGAAGGATGTCCTTGCCGATCACGTGGACCGCGTCGCGCCAGTACTTCTCGACATCGGCACCCCCGAGTGTGCCGTCCTCGCCGCACAGATCGCTGAGGTAGTTCGTGAGCGCGTCCATCCACACGTAGATCACGTGCGAGAGACCCTCGGGATCCGGCTCCGGCGCGGGGATGCCCCACGCGAAGCTCGTGCGCGAGATCGAGAGGTCGCGCACCTCGCCCTTGAGGAACGACACGATCTCCTTGCGGTACTGATCGGGGCGGATGAAGTCCGGGTTCTTCTCGATGTGCTCGAGCAGCGGCTGCGCGTACTTCGACAGCTTGAAGAACCAGCTGCGCTCCTTGTCGAGCCAGTTGACCGGCTTCTTGTGCGTGGTGCACACCCAGGTCTCGCCGTCCTTGACGAGCTGGCTCTCGGTATAGAACGCCTCGCAGCCGACGCAGTACCAACCCTGGTACGTCGCGAGGTAGATGTCCTCGGGGTTGTGCTTGCGGATCTCTCGCCACAGCGATGCGACAACGCGCTTGTGCTTGGCGTCGGTCGTACGGATGAAGCGATAGTTGCCGCCCATCCCGAGCGTCTTCCACATCTCGTCGAAGCGCGGTGCGACCTGATCGACGAGCTGCTGCGGTGTGAGCCCGCGCTTGTTCGCGGCCTCTTCGACCTTCTGGCCATGCTCGTCGGTGCCGGTTAGAAACCGGGTGTCTTCGCCGCGCATGCGGTGAAAGCGTGCGAGCGCGTCGGCGACGATCGTCGTGTATGCGTGGCCGAGGTGGGGAACGTCGTTGACGTAATAGATCGGCGTCGTGATGTAAAAAGTCATGAGGAGGGCAGGTCCGGCTCGTCGGCGTCAGCCTCGTGCTCGGAGTCGGGGTCGGTAGCCCCGGATGCACGCGGCTGGTGGCCGGGTGGGAACATCGGCTTAACCTCGGTCGCTGGCAAGACCTCGGTGTCACCTGCTCCGTACGAGACGCGCACGCGCTGCCGCAGGACATCGACCTCGACGACGCGGCCCTCGCCTTTGGCCGAGATCACGCGCTTGCCGAGCTTCGGGAGCCCCTTGCGGAGCTCGGCGTAGCCCGCCTGCTCGTAGACCAGGCAGCACTTGAGCCGCCCGCACTGGCCGTTGACCTTGGTTGGCGACAGCACGAGGCCCTGGTCCTTGGCCATCTTGATCGAGACCGGCACGAAGTCCGGCAACCACGTGGTGCAGCACAGCGTGAGACCACACGAGCCGATGCCGCCGACGGCCTTCGCCTCGTCGCGCACGCCGAGCTGGCGAAGCTCGAGGCGCAGCCCCGTTGCCTGGCCGACGTCGCGCACGAAGTCGCGCAGGTCGAGACGTTCTTCACTCGTGTAGTAGATGGTCAGCTTGCCGCTACTCTTCTCGACGCGGAAGACCTTGAGTGGCAGGCGCAGCGCCGCGGCCTTGTCCTTGGCGAGGCGCAGCGCGTGCGTGCGATCGGCATCGCCCGACTGCTCGGCCCGCAGGTCCATCTCGTTCGCGCGGCGGATCACGCGGCGCAGGCCGCGGTCGCGGGTCGCCTTGCGCGAGGGCGCGGTCGAGATCCACGCGAGGCGCTGGCCGCGCTCGCTGTCGACGATCACGCGATCGCCCGGCGCGAAGTCGTAGTCGCCGGCATCGGACCACTGGATGCGGCCCGCGGGAACGAACCGCACGCCGACGACACTGGCCACGTCGTCGCCGAGTTGTGCACCGGGACCGCTGACGAGCGGGTAGGTGAGGGGATCGGGATCGTCGCTGGGCGCCTCGACCGGCAAGTCGGGCGCGAGCACGATCGGAGGCGCAGCGCCCTCACCGTCGCTGCTCCATGCGGCCGCCGGCGCCGCCGGTGCCTCGTCCTCGTCGCCCTTGTGTTGCGCGTCGGCCGGAATCGGCGTCTGGCGTGCGCGCGTGCCACCGCCCTGGTCACCGTCGCCCGTGCGATACGGATCGCCGCGCAGCGTGTCGTCGTCGTCGGAGCGCAAGTCGGCTTCGCCGCCACCTCCTTGATCGCGGCCGCCATCGCGGCCCTCGCTACGCCGTCCGCCGCGATTGTCGCCGCCGCGAGCTTGCTGCTGGCCACCGCGATTCTGTGGCTGCCCGCCGCGGTTGTCGGCGCCGCGATTCTGCGGCTGCCCGCCGCCGCGAGATTGCTGCTGACCACCGCGATTCTGCGGCTGCCCGCCGCGATTTTGCTGCTGCCCGCCGCCGCGATTTTGCTGCTGCCCGGCGCCGCGGTTGTCGCCGCCACGATCCTGCTGCCCGGCGCCGCGGTTCTCGCCGCCACGATCCTGCTGCCCGGCGCCACGATCCTGCGGCTGCCCGCCGCGGGGTTGCTGATCGCGCTGCTGCTGCGGCTGCCGCTGCTGTTGGGGGTCCCGCTGCTGTTGTGGATCCCGCTGCTGTTGTGGATCCCGCTGCTGCTGCGGTTGCCGAGGCTGCTGCTGCTGCCGAGGCTGCTGTTGTTGCCGAGGCTGTTGCGGCTGCTGCGGTCCCTGCGACGGCGGGTCCTGGCCGTCTGCGCCAGCGGCACCGACCGCCTGTCCACCGCCGCCACCGCGGCGACGACGGCGACGCTTGCGCGGTTCGGCGCCTTCACCCGCAGCACCATCGACCGGGCCGGACTGTCCGTCATCCGGACCATCGTCCGGAGGTCCATCGGCACCATCTGATCCGTCAGGCGCGCTCATCCGGCCCGATCCTGCTGTGCCAGCTGCGCGATCAACGCTTCGATCGCGAGCTGCGCATTCGCGTTGTGAATCGCGACGGCCGTGTGCCACGACAGCACCGTCTGCGCGCGGCGAGACGCCCGCCGCGCCGCCGCGAGATCCGCACCCGCAGCCGCATCATGCGCGCGCCGATGTAGCTCGAGTGCCGCCGCGACAAGCACGGGTGCTGCATCGCCTTTGCCCTCGGCGACCCGGTTGGGGAGGGTAGGGTCATGGCGATCGGAGGCGAGCTCCTCGCCCAGTCTCAGGATGCGTTCGGCCCGCGCGGGATCCGCGTCCGCGCTGATGCCGCCGCCGCCAAAGCGCACGCGCTGGCAACGGCTACGAATGGTCGGTAGCAGCTGCTCGGGCGCCGTCGTGCACATCACGAACAGCGTGCGTGCCGGTGGCTCCTCGAGCGTCTTGAGCAGCGAGTTCGCCGCGGGCGGCGCGAGCGCGGTCGCTTCCTCGACGATGAACACGCGGGTCTCGGCTTCGTGCGGCGGCAGGCCGATGCGGCCGATCACCTGGGTGCGTACGCTCTCGATCGGCACGATCTGGGCGGCACCTTCGCGGACCAGCGTCACGACGTCCGGATGAATGCCGGCCATGATCTTGCTGCACGGATCGCAGTGGCCGCACGCCTGGCCCAGGCCGGTCTGGCAGTTCAGGGCAGCGGCGAGCGCGAGCGCGGCATCGGTCAGCGGAGCGCCGGCGGGACCCGAGAACAAGTACGCGTGCGGCACGCGGTTCCGGTCGATCGCTCGCTGGAGGAGCCCGACGACGCGATCTTGACCGGTGATGCCATCCCAGATCGACACGGCGTCAAGCTAGCACATCGCCGTCGGTGGCAGCGGTCGGCACGAACGAGGCGCGCGGCATTGCACGTGATAAGGTCGCCCTCGCATGTCGACGTTTCCGCGTCCCAAGACTGGCACCGGCCCGCAGACAGTCGAGCCGACCTTTGGTGCGTTCCGCGAGGTCCCGCGCACAGGCGTCATCTACGTCACGACAGAGGCCAGCAAGCGCGGCTACTCGCCGAGCAAAGACGACTGGTGCAATCTAGGTCAGGGGATGCCCGAGGCCGAGGCGCTGCCCGGCGCGCCGCCGCGGATCAGCGATCTACCGGTCCTCGCCGGTGACCACGAGTACGCCCCCGTCGCCGGGCTGTGGGAGCTGCGTGAGGCGATCGCTGGCTACTACAACGACCTGTTCCGCCGCGGGATGGGCAGCAAGTACTCCGCCGAGAACGTCGCGATCTCCGGTGGTGGCCGTTCGGCGCTCACGCGCGTGGCTGCTTCGCTCGGCAACATCAACCTCGGCCACTTCCTCCCCGACTACACGGCATACGAGGAGCTGCTCAGCGTCTTCCGCCTGTTCTCGCCGATCCCGATCCTGCTCGAGCCCGAGCGCGGCTACACGTTCTCGGGCGCCGATCTGCGTCGCGAGATCCTCGGCCGCGGACTCGCCGCGATCCTGGCGTCGAACCCCGCGAACCCGACTGGCAAGGTGATCGGTGGCCGCGATCTCGCCGAGTGGGTCGCCGTCGGTCGCGAGCTCGACTGCGCGCTGATCTTCGACGAGTTCTACTCGCACTACATCTGGCGCCCCGACCTCGTCGCCCAAGGCGCGATCGAGACCGCCGCGCGCTACGTCGAGGACGTCGATCGCGATCCGGTCGTGATCCTCGACGGCCTCACCAAGAACTGGCGCTATCCAGGCTGGCGCGTCACGTGGACCGTGGCGCCCAAGAAGATCATCGAGGGCGTATCGTCGGCAGGCTCGTTCCTCGACGGTGGCGGCTCGCGTCCCCTGCAGCGCAAGGCGATCGAGCTGCTGTCGCCGACCGCCGCGATGGCCGAGACCAGGGCGATTCACACCGAGTTCGGAAAGAAGCGCGCGCGCCTGCTCAACGGCCTGCGCGACCTCGGCTTCACCGTCGACCTGCCGCCCGAGGGCACGTTCTACGTGTGGGCCTCGGCGCAGCATCTCCCGGAGTCGATCTCGGACGGCATGTCGTTCTTCCGCGCTGCGCTCGAGCGCAACGTGATCACGGTGCCCGGCGAATTCTTCGACGTCGATCCGGGCAAGCGCCGTGGCGGCCGTGCCTCGCGCTTCCGCCGCCATCTGCGATTCTCGTTCGGACCTGCGATGAACAAGCTCGACCTCGCGCTCGAGCGGTTCAAAGAGCTGATCGCGTCCGCGTCGTAGCGGGTGTACATAGCGGGGCGTGAGCAGCGTCCCCGCCGCAGCCGTCGATCCGAACGCACCCAAGCCGTCGCTGTTTCGCCGGGTGCTGAAGAAGGCCTGGTGGTTGCACTCCGGCTTCGCGCTGTCGTTCGGCCTGGGCGTGATGCTGTTCGCGCGCGCAGGCCTCAAGTACGCCGACAAGGTCATGATCGCGCTGCTCGGCTCGTGGCTGCTGATGTTCATCGCGCTGCGATTCATCGTCGGCCCGACGAACCGGCGCGTCGACGAGAAGATGCTCCGCAAGGGCATCCGCGTCGCGACGAACTACGTCATCAAGCAGTTCTACCAGCAGATGTTCTTCTTCTTGACGCCGCTCTACGCGTTGAGCTCGACGTGGTCGCTCGCATCGTGGAACTGGTGGCTCGCACCACTGCTCCTCATCTGCGCCGTGGTCTCGACGATGGACCTCGTGTTCGACAACTTCATCATGGAGCGCCGGCTGCTCGCGTCGGCGATGTACGGCCTCGCGATGTTCGCGATGCTCAACGTGATGCTGCCGCTGCTGCTCGGCCTCGATCACCTCACCGGCCTCATCGTCGCCGCCGCTGCGACGCCGGCCTCGGTCGCGCTGCTGTCGTTCTCGATCAAGCAGGTGCTCTCGCCGCAGGGCGTGCTGCTCACGCTCGCGATGACGGGGCTCTTGCTCGCGGGCGTGTGGTACGGCCGAGCGTTCATCCCGCCGGCGCCGCTCGCGATGCCGGAGACCGCGGTCGGTCACGGCACCGCCGGGACCTACGAGTGCCTGCCGGCGAGCAAGCACGTGATCGACGCCAAGCAGCTCGACGGCCTGCGCTGCGGCTCGATGCTGCGCGAGCCGGGCGGGCTCAAGGAGCCCGTGATTCACGTGTGGACACATCGCGGCATCCGCGTCGGCGAGCCGATCGTTCCTGACGTGCTGCTGTGCGACGACCCCGATGCGGTGGTCGCACGGAGCCGGCTGCCGCAGGACCGGATCCCGGCGGACCCGACGGGCAAGTGGGCCTGCGCGACGTACACGGTCGGTGGCCAGCTCGTCGGCATCCGCAAGTTCGAGGTGATCGGCCAGCCGCTGCAGACGCCGAAAACGGAAACGCCGGCTCCGCGCGATGCGGGAGCCGGCGATGCACCGACGAACTAGCCGTCGACGACTACAGGACGCAGCGGTTGGTACCGCCGATGTCGCAGCGTAGCGGCGGGCAACACTGGTTGTCCGCCGTGCAGCTCGTCTGACACAGACCGTTGGCACCACAGGGCTGATTGCCACAGTCGCGGCAGCTCTCGCACTGACCGTTCGGCGCCGGCGGCGGGCACTCGTCGGCCGTGGTCACCGCGCCGTTGTCGTAGTGGATCTTCAGGTCACCGGAGGCGCCGATGCGACCCGCGAACAGCGAGCCGTAGATCTCGACCGCGTTCGACGTCGAGAAGCCGCCGTAGCCGGCCCACAGCAACCCGTTGAAGAAGCCACCCTGCGACATGTTGATCGACGGCGAGCGGCCGGTACCAGAGCCGCACGTTCCAGGCGTCGTGCTGCACGGCGCATAGCCCGTGAACGTCGCGCTCACAGCGGGACAGGCCGAACACAGGCCGCTCGAGCAGTCCGAGACGGACGTACACGAGGCGCCGCCGCCCGCGGTGCTCGGGCTGCCGATGTACATGCGCGTGAGGCGTGGGTATGCCGGCGAGCCGAGCGTGATCGAGTGAGCGATGTTGACGACACCGCCGATGAACATGTCGACGCTGCCTGTCGGCTCGACATCGAAGATCATCTCGACGTTGATGTCGGCAGCGCCACCGACGTAGAGCGCGGCGCGTCCCCGCACGACGATCGTGACCTCCTGGCTACCTCGGAGCGAGTCGAGGTAGTAGTTGCCGCAGTTCAGCTCGAGCCGCACCGGCCCGGCGGCGTTTGATACCGCGTCGTAGCGCAGGCCAATCGCCTTGTTGTCGTTGCGCGCCGGGTTGCGGAAGTACTCGACGATCGACTTCACCGGGATGTCCCAGCCGCCGGGGCGGTTGAGGTCAGAGTCCTCGCCACACGGCGCGAGCAGCGCCTGATCCCACGCAGCTCTCGTGCAGCCACCGCCAACCGTCATGCCCGTGGCGCCGGTGGGCGGGCAACCCGCGACGTCCGAGGTCAGGCGGCCGTCGATGCGGAAGCTCGGATTACCGGTCGTCGAGAACGGTCCATTGATGTACGCGTCCTCGTAGACCTTGTGTCCGGTCGACGCGTACTTGAACGGCCCCTCGTTGTAGAGCTTCTGCTTGACGATCGTCGTCTTCGAGATATCGAGACCGATGGTGCCGAACGCCCAGAAGCTGCCGCCGATGTGGGTGTTCTGCTGCGTCTTGGCAATCGGACCGACCGTACCGTTCACACCGACGCCACCGCCGATGCAGACGGCCGGGTCCGCCGCCGTGCCGGCGCCACGGCAGATGCCGCCCGTACCGCAGTCAGTGTCGGTGAGACAGGCCCGGTTCGCGCCGGAGAGTCCCACCGGACGATGAGGGCCGAAGTTCGAGTTGAACGCATCGGTGAAGATCGAGGCCGGCACGTCGAGCTGAGTGCGCGAGCACATGCCGAACGTGAACGAGGTGCCGGCGAGGTTGCCGGTGCAGATCTGGGTTCCATTGTCTCCCGGCACCGAGATCGGCGGGCCACCACCGACGCACCGAGCGGTGAGCGCCGGATTCAGGACCGGGTCCGGGGTCAGGACGAGCTTGGTCCGGCACGTCCCTGCAACACAGCCTTGTGTGGAGCTGCACGTATTGCCGCAACTGCCGCAGTTGGTGTTGCTGGAGTCCGGGTTGACGCACTGGTTGCCGCAGGCGACAAGCGGCGCAGGGCAGCTCGCAGCGCAGCCGTTGGACACGCAGAAGGGTTTGCCCGCGTTCTGGCCGACGCCGCAGGCGTTGCCGCAGGTGCCGCAGTTGAGCCGATCGACTGCCGGGGTGACGCAGTTGCCGCCACACGTGATCTGACCGAACGGACAGCCGCACGTGCCGCTCGTGCAGGTCTGGGTGCCGGTGCAGTCGGTGCCGCCGGCGGTGTTGCATCCACCACAGTGATCACCGTTGGTCTGCGGATTCACGCATTGACCGTTGCACACGATCTCGTTTGCCTGGCAGCACAAGCCACCGGTGCAGGTCTGACCCGCCTGGGTGTTGCAGACGGCGCCGCCCGCGCCTGCACAGCCACCACAGTTGTTGTTGTCGCTGTTCGTGTTGGTGCACTGGCCGTTGCAGCCCAGTGCGGGGCCCGTTGGGCACGCGGCACATGCTGCACCGACGCCAAGCTCCGCGCCGGGCTGGCTGTCCACGCAAGCTGCGCCCGTCGGACAGTCCACGCAGCCCACGCCGCAGAAGTCGGGGTCGGTGTCCTGGTTGGTGCAGAGACCGCAGCCGTTCTCGTTGGGCGCGAGACAGGCGGTCTGGCATGTGCCGGCCTGGCAGAATTGACCGACGCACGCGGTGTTGCACATGCCGCAGTGGGTGTTCGAGGTGGCCGGGTTGAAGCACGCGAGAGCGTTCGGCGGGCCGCAAGCGATGAAGCCCGTCGGGCAGCAGATGCCGTCGACATTCTCCTCGCCCTCACCGCAGCAGATGCCGCCGTCACACGTCTCGTCGCCGCTGCACGGCATGCCGCAGCCGCCACAGTTGTTCTCGTCGAGCAGCGGGTCAGAGCACGCGCCGTTGCAAACGTTCTCGTTCGCGAAGCAGCACTCACCGCCACCCATACCGTCGGGCTTGCATTGCTCGGGGGGATTCGCGGCGGTGTTACACACGTCGGCGCCAACCTGTCCCGCGCAGCCACCACAGTTCTGTGGGTTGTTCGTGATGTTGACGCAGCTGTTGCCGCAGCGGATCGTGCCCGTCGGGCAGCACAGGCCGTTCTCGCACGTGCCCGTGCAGAAAGCTGCGCCGCACGCACCGCACGCCATCTCGTCCGTCAGCAGGTTGCGGCACACGCCGTTGCACAGCGTCTCGCCCTGCGGGCAGTCGAGCTGACACGCGCCGTTCACGCACTCGTTGATGGCCGAGCAGGTGTTGGAGCAGTTGCCGCAGAAGTTCGGATCGTTGGTGAGGTTGACGCACTGGCCAGCGCAATTCGTCTCGCCGGCCGGGCACACCGTGCCGCACGTGCCGTCCGCGCAGACCTCGAGCGGATCACAAACATCGCCCGCCCCGCCATTGGCCGGTGAGCAGCCACCGCAGTTGGTGTGGTTGGAGTTGGGGTCGACGCAATCGCCATTACAGTTGATCTCGTTCGGACCGCAGCCGGCAGCGCACGCGCCACCGCTGCAGACCGGGCTTCCCACCGGGCACGACATACCGCCGGCGCCCGCGCAGCCGCCGCAGTTCGCGTTGTCATTTTGCGGATTGATGCAGGTACCGCCACAGTTGATCTGGCCGGGGCCGCAGCACGACGGGTCCGCACCGCCGAGGCAGATCTCGCCGCTGTCGCAGACTTCAGCGCCGAGTGTGCCGGCACAGCCACCGCAGTGTGCTTCGCTCGACTGCGGGTCGACGCAAGCGCCGCCGCAGTTGATGAGGCCGGGGCCGCAGCAGATGCCGTCGTCACAGGTCTGCAGTGGGTTCGTGGTGCAGACCGCACCGGTGCCACCGTTCGCGGGCGAGCAGGCACCGCAGTTTGCTTCGTCACTATTGACGTCGACGCAGGCGTTACCGCACTTGATCGTGCCGGCGGCGCAGCACAGGCCGTTGCTACACGATTCGGTGTTGACACAGACGTCGCCGGTGCCGCCGTTCGCGGGCGAGCAGGCACCGCAGTTGGCTTCATCGCTCAGCGGGTCGACGCACGCGCCGCCGACATCGGGGCCGCACCAGACCAAGCCGTCGGCGCAGCAGTGACCGGCCGAGCAGCCTTCGTTGACACCGCACATGGTCGCGCAGTCGCCACAGTGGTTGTCGTTGGTCTCGGTGTTGAAGCACTGACCGCCGGGGCAGGAGGTCTGGTTGCCACCGCAGCACGTGCTGTTCGTGCACGACTCGCCGGCTCCGGTGTCGCAAGCCTCAGCGCAGATACCGCAGTTGTTGTTGTCGATCGTGAGATCGACGCAAACACCGCCGCAGTTCACCTTGCCCGCATCGCAGCAGACACCGGTGTCACACGTCTGGCCGCTGCCACATGCGGTGCCGCATGCTCCGCAGTTCGCTTCGTCGTTGCTCGTGTCCTTGCACGTGCCGCCGCAGTTCATGTTCGGCGCAGCGCCGCACATGAGCGCATCGGGAGGTGCATCGATGATCACCTCCTCCTCAGCGTCGGTCATCGCGTCTTCGAATACCGGTAGCTTGTTGTCGCCGCATGCTGCGAGCGACAACGCAAAGCCCACCGAAAGTAGGAACGTCAGCCTACGAAACCCCATAGTCTCGCATGCTACACCCAAGCCCCGGTCGGATCAGAGGCTCGTGGGGTAGAAACCGGCGGGTTTCTCGACCGCGGAGATCAGATTCGGACTGCGAGAATTCCGGTGAGACCGAAAGAACCAGCGCGCGAAAGATCCTCGAACCCGGCGAGCACGCCTACATCGAGAAACTTCTTGGGGGTCAGCTGAACGCCGGCCTTGATGAACGTGGTGGATTCGCTCGCTCCGGAGGCGCCCGTCGCGGAGTCGCCGCCCGCTCCGAGGCTGGTCTCGACGCCGACGCGGCCGAGGATGGCGAGGTTCGGCTGGTGCTGGTAGATGCCGTAGCCCGAGATGCGGATCGTCCCGCGCGACTGCTCGGTGTTGCTATCGAGCGCGGCCGCCGCGGCGTGATTGAACAGCTCGTAATCGTAGCGAGGCGCGAACTTCGTGATCCGGATGTTGAGGACCTCGTCGAGGCCGCCGATCGCGAACTTTTCGAAGATGAACTTCATCGGCGCGCCCGCGGCGAACGACATCGCAAACGGGTCAAAGTACACGGGTAGGCCGGCGCGCACACCGAGCCAGTTCGTGAGCAGCACGGTGACATCGAGGCCGCCGGTCTTGCCGACGTGGAAGCCCTTCTTCGTCGAGACCGTTGATGGGTCGTCGTGCACGCCGCCGTACACGTAGCTCAAGCCGAGCTGGACCTGGGGGGTGATGCCGTAGCGGGCGCGGAGCGTATCGCTGAAGGTGAACGGGCTCGCCATGAAGCGCGGCGAGATCGAAATCTCGGACATATTCTGGGGCAGCGTGATCGGGCGGTGCGCCTCTTCGATCGGATAGCCGCCCTTCGTGAGGGGCTTGGGGCCCGCCGGTGTGATCGGCGTCTCATCGATGGTGCCACGTGGTGCGTCGGGATCCTCGTTGGTCCCCTCCATGTCCGCGGGCGGGGCATCTTCGATCGGTGCCACGGCAGCTCCGGAGCCGCCGCCGTCCGCAGGTGCTGCCGGGTCCGGAGCCTTGGGTTGCGCGAGCGCAACACCGCCCGTCAGTACCACCGCACTCACGACCGGAATCAGGCGACCAAGTGACATGGCCGCACATTACACACGGATTTTCCCTATCGCTACTTCAGCAGTGGCCGATCCAACGGGTGGTTCCGGCCCACGGGGAACGCGGGGGATCGCCCGGCGGCGCCTTCTTCTCGCGCAAGGCGAGCGCGGCCGCCGCACCGAGCATCGCCACGAACGCGCGGCGCGTCGGCGGTCGCCAGGTTTGCTTGGTCTCATCGGTGCGCTTCATGGCGTGCACTCCGGTGCGTCGAAGCCCAGCACCATGTCCTGCAGGGTGAGCTTCGTGTTGCACGGATCCTCTGCCATGTCGGAGGCCGAGCGCATCGTGTCGCCGTTGACGTCACCGAAGTCGTCGGTGATGCCCTTGGGCACTTCCTGCGCATCGGCGATGTTGGCGCCCGGGCCCGCGCTCGCGGCCGCGTCGAGCAGCTGCTGATTGAACCAGCCGAGGAAGCTCACCGGATGGTAGTGGAACACCACGCCGTCGACGGGAAGCTTGCAGTGCGAGGCAACGCGCGCATCCCACCACAGCCCCGGCGTGATCTGCTCGGACACGAGCGCATCGATCTCGGCGGGCTTGAACTTCTTGAAGTCCTTGGGCACGCGCAGCGCATCGGCCCAGCTCGGCTCGGCGGTCCACTCGCTGACGTGCAGGGTCACGAGGTAGTGCAGTTGCGACGCGCTGCCGCCGCTGTAGAACGACGTGAGCTCCTGGCGCGACAGCATGCCGTCCCGGTCGCTATCAATGATGTCGTTGATCTGCTGCGAGTCGGAGAACCGGCCGCCGGACGTGCCGTCGACGGTCTGCCACGGCGCGCCCTTCATGTCGGTGAACAGCTCGTAGGTCGAGAACAGCTCGACGTGCACCTGTGCCCTCGACAGCTCGAGCGGGCCCGCCTTGCCGATGTGACCGATCATCGTGCCGGCCTCGATCGGCTCGTCGAGCAGCGCGACCTCACCCTTCTTGCTGTGCTTCCACGCCTCGCTCTTGGTGGTCCACTCGGCGGGCTTGGCGGCGAGACCCTCGTCGGCGAGGTGCATGAACAGCGTGTAGAAGTTCACGCGCGAGCTGCCGAGCGTCATGTCGTGACGCAGCAGCACGAAGTTCGTCGAGCCGACCGCGGAGGTCGGCCCCATGCGTGCCGCGACCAGGCGCCCGGGGAACGGCGCGAACACACCGCCGTCGGCCTTGCCCGCGAGGTGAACGCCGCCGTGCCACAGGCGCGCTTCGCCCCATGGACCGACGGGGAAGAAGCCACCGTCGGCGCGTTGCTCGTTCGCCTTGTAGAGCTCGGCGATCGCTTCCTTGAGCGCGTCGGTCTTGTCGGGAACGGCCGGCGCCGGCGTGTTGGCGTCGGGCTCCTTCGTGAAGATCGGAAACGACAGCTGACCGCGCAGCTTGCGACAGAACTCCTTGAAGTCGAACGGACCCGGATCCCACTTCTGCGTGATCAGGTGGTAGTGCGCGATGTAGCCCGAGAACCGGAACGTCGCGCTCGGCGGCAGCGTCTCCCACGACGCGACACCGGCCGACGACTGCGGGAACTCGGCGGGCAGGTTCGGCAGCAGGCGCTGGAGCCCGCGCGCGAGCCGCGTCATCGCGTCGTACTGCTCCTTGGTGTAGTCGTACGCCAGGATCGTGTGGCCGTTGATCTTGCACGCCTTGACGTCGCGCTTCGGGCCCCACTTGTTGCCCTGATACAGGTTCGGGTTCTGCTTCGCGTCGCCCTTGTTCGCGAGCTCGACCCCGATCGAGTTCGTGTTCCATTCACCTGCGTGATAGGCCATCAGCGCCAGATCGAGCGTCTGATAGATGGTGCCGTCGTTGTCGATGAGGAAGTGACACGACAGGCCACGCTCGTTCTGCAGCACGGCGAAGCACATGTCCGAGCTGTTGCAGCCATCGTGATGGATCACGAACTGGCGGATCACGCTCTTCACCGCGTCGAGCGGCGGATTCATTCCGTAGCGACGCAGCGGCGCGCGCGTCGAGTATCGCTTCGTGTACGGGTGGGGCAGGTTGCCGTACGGCACGCCTCCGGGCTTGCAGATCGGATTCGGATCCGTAGCCGTCGGCATGCAGAACTCGCGCGTCGAGTCCCAGTACGGCGGCTCGCGGAAATTGATCACGGGCGCGTCGATGTGGAAGTACTGGCCCGCGATGATCAGGTTTCCCGAAGTACGTCTCATCGCAGGGTCCTCATTCTGCCAAAAACCTGATGTCCGTCGAGCCAATCCTGATGCCGGCCCCATGTTGCAGCGGCTGCTCAGTAATTCGATGACCGTTGATGTAGGTGCCGTTCGTGGAGCCCCGGTCGTAGATCACGCAGTTGCCGACCGGGTCCATCCCGATCTGCGCGTGCTGGCTCGACGTGACGCCGTCCTCGATCTGCAGGTCGCACCCGGGCTGCTTGCCGATCATGAAGCCGTGGCGCAGCAGGTGACGCTCGCCGCTGCGCGGTCCGCTCATGATGATGATCGCAGGGATCGGGCGGCCGTTTGGTAGCAGGCCCGGCGCCAGGACCGGCGCGGCGCCCTTCTTGGGCTTCTTCTGCTTGGGTGGCTTTGCCTGTGGCTGCGACGGCGGCTGCATGCCGGGGGGCATCTGCGGTCGCTGCTGCGCCTTCGTCATGAAGTAGCCAATGACGCCGAGCACGACAACAAGACCGACGAGGATGCCACCGATCAGCAGCATCCAGCCGAGCACGCCGCGGCCGTCGTCGGCCTGGTACTGCAAGCACTTGTCGTTCGCGCAGTGACCGGTCGTGCACTCGGTCCCGCTGCACATCGGATCGGAGACCTTGATCTCGTTCGACGTCGCCTCGGTCCGCCCGACGGTGACGACCTTGAGCTTCTTGCCGGCGACTTCCACGTCGGCGCCGATGAAGTACGTCAGCACGTACTGGCGATTGATCTCGTCGCGCACCTGCTCGAGCGCGGCCTTCCACGAGTCGGGCGCAGACTTGCGTACCCAGCGGAACGTGCCGAGCGATTGTTTCGACAGCTCACCAAGCGCGAGCATCGGCCGGCGGATATCGGTGTGCGAGTACGCGAGCGAGTGGATGCGCACGCCGTCCTTGGCAGCCTTCTGGCCGGTGCGGGTCACTCGCTCGTGGTCGGCGGCGGAGTCGCGGCCATCGCCGATCACGATCACCATCTTGCGAAGTGGCTTGCCCTCGGGCGTCGCCTTCGCGCGCTTGAGCAGCATGAGCGCGCGGTCGAGCGTGTCGAGCAACGCCGGGTCACCGACCGAGCTGTCGGTCGACAGCTGGAGCTTGCCGCGCAGTGCCTTGACCGTCGAATTCTTGCGGTTCTACACGCTCCCGCATTAGGGCTTCACGCGCTGCTGCTTACTGTCTTCTATCGCGAAAAACATATCGCCATCCAGCGACTCGGTGAGGATCGGCAGTGCGTCCTGATAATCCAGCGTTG
>JBBQFU010000011.1:0-65615 GCA_038322185.1 Haliangiales bacterium | reverse complement strand
GAAGCTGCGCGTCTCCTTCTTGTCGTAGATCGTGTTGAGCGCTGTCATCATTGCAACGGCGCCGCGCGACGCGCCCCACAGTGCGAGCGCGGCACCGGCGATCGCGAAGCCAGCACTCGATGCCTCGATCAAAGCGTCGACGCGCGTGACGATGAGATCACGCGCGCTGACCGGCATCGCACTCGTCGCCATCGTGAGTCCCTGGCGCACCGTGTCGTCGTCGAGCACGAGCAGCGACACCGACAGCACGAATACGAGCATCGGAAACAGCGCCAGCACGGCGTAATACGCCAGCATTGCAGCCACATCCGTCACTCCGTCATCACTCAGCTCTGTTCCGAGCTGCTTGAAGAAGCGCTTGATCTGCATGCACGGCAAAAGTGCAGCGGATGTGCCACGCGGTGACGCGGGGATGTGTCGAGCGCGCCCGGCAGGACTCGAACCTGCAACCGACGGAGTAGAAATCCGTTGCTCAATCCGATTGAGCTACGGGCGCTAGATGAGCCAGACGGCTCGAGGCGCGGAACTGTGCCGTGCACGAGGTTCGATCACAAGGGGCATTCCGAAACCTCCGGAACTGCAGCGGACTGTCGACGATGATCTTCGACTGGCTGGTAGTGCCGACCGACCCTATCCGGACTCACTGAAAGGTCGAGGCTACCCGTCCGGGTGCCCTGGTAGCCAACGGCAATAACTCGACGACTGCGGCACGTCATCTGATTTTTGCTGACGACGCGAGGGCGGATCACCTATGGTCCGGCTCATGCGTGGCAAGGTCGTCGGACTGGTTCTGTTCATGGGTTGTGCTTCTCCGTCGCTCGACAGCAGGGAGCAGCAGGCAGCGGATCCATCTCCGCAGTTCTCGATCGCCTCGGCGACGTTCAGCGGCGCGAGCGGCACGGACGTCTATTACTGCCCAGGGAGTGACCCTCGCTGCACACCCTCGCCTGCCTCGCAGGTCCGATGGGGAACGCCGGCTGAGATGACGGACAAGAGCGGCCTCGGCTGGACGTCCGAGCCCGGCCACCCGCTCATGTACAACCAGACGTTCAAGCTCGGCACGCTGACGCACTTCAACTTCCCGACCTACTCGGGCACGTGGTCCCCGGGCGCGACGCTCTCGCTCCAGGTGCAAGTCACGCCGTCCGTCGGAACGGGCTACCTCGTCAACGACACGGCCCCGATCGCGTTCGGTATCGACGAGACCCCGAACTTCGAGGACCCGAACGCGGTGCCGCCCATCGTGTGCGCGCACAACACCAATCCCGTCGGCGTTCCGTGCGCCGACAAGGTCTCGTTCCTGGCGGCGACATTCCAGCTGTCGTCGGCGACGAGCACGACGGTCTATGACCTCCACATCAACGGCTTCCTCGAGCCCGGCACGACCAACCAGGTCACCGGCCTGATCTCGAACGAGGGCCAGTCGACGAGCGCCGAGCTGTGGGGCCTGCTCCGCGAGCACTGCGTGGATGACGAAGACGCAGACGGCATCTGCGACCCCGAGGACAACTGCCCGGTCGACAGCAACTCGAGCCAGGCCGACGGCGACGAGGATGGCAAGGGCGACGCATGCGACGTGTGCCCGCTGCACAGCCCCGATGACGCCGACGACAATGGCGAGTGCGGCGTCCAGGACCCGTGCCCGTGCGACGCCGACTGGAAGAACCACGGCGAGTTCGTGACGTGCGTGGTGAAGAGCACCAAGGAGCAGGTCCGCGCCGGTGACCTGACCGACGCCGCTCGCGCCCAGCTCATCTCGGCGGCCGCGCAGAGCAGCTGCGGAAAATAAGCGCCGCTGGCTAGGCCAGCACGTTCGATACCGTATCGACCTCGAAGGCCTGCACACGCAGGCCTTCGGCGATCTGGCGCACCGCTTCCGGCGTCTCGGGGCAGACGTCGTGGAGCAGGATGATGCTGCCTGGCCGCACGCGCGAGAGGACACGGTCGGCGACCTGGTCCGCCGGCTTGCCCTTCCAGTCGAAGCTGTTGACGTCCCACAGGACCAGCTGCTTGCCGGCGGCCGCGAAGGCCTTCACGGTGCGCGGCGAGCGACCACCGTAGGGCGGGCGCGCGAGGCGCGGCACGAGACCGCCGGTAGCACGAGCGATCGCGGCATCGGTTCGCGCGAGCTCGTCGGCGACGGTCCGCGAGCGGGTGAGCGGGAGGTAGCGATGGTGATAGGTGTGATTGCCGAGCTCGTGGCCTTCGCGCACGATGCGGGCGACGAGGTCGGGGTAGGCGTCGACCTTGCTACCGACGACGAAGAAGGTCGCCTTGAGGCCAAGAGCGGCGAGCATGTCGAGGACACGGGGCGTGTGGTCCGGGTCGGGACCGTCATCGAAGGTGAGGGCCACGCGCCGCCGGTCACGCGAGGCATGCGTGGTGGTGCCCATCGCCCAGTCGAACGGCCCCTCGAAGCCGCCGTAACAGAAGAGGTAAGACAGGCCGACGGCGGCGGGGACCGCAAGGAGTCCGAGCATGTTCGTACAGGGTGACGCGAAGGCAGGACACGACACGTGCACAGAACTGCAGAGCCCGGCAAACGATGTTAGTTTCCGACGATGCGGACGACCATCGCTATGGTTCTGACAATCGCCCTCGTTGCTGCATGCGGCAAGAGTGCGAACGAGGGCGCCGAAGAGGCGAAACGGCAGGCGGAGAAGGAGCAGAAGGAGAAGGAAGCGACCGGTGGCGTCGCTGCCCAGATCAATCCCCCGGTGCCCGGGCGCGCGATGCTGTCGTGCGCCAACATGCTCAAGCCCGAGATCATGAAGCAGGCACTCGGCGAGGTGGAAGACGTCACCATCGTCGACGTCAAGGAGCCCGAGGCCGCGGCATCGTGCTCGATCCAGCGCGGCGGCGTGAAGCTGACCAAGGCGCAGCAGGAGGCCAAGCTCAAGAAGGAAGGCCGCCTCGGCGTGCTGCCCGGCGACGACATCTGCAACATCTCGACGTTCTGCTGGACGCTCGAGGATCCCGAGCGCTTCCGGAAGAAGTGCGCGGAGCTCAAGGACAAGGACGACGACACGCTCGGCTTCTACTCGTGCGTGATGATCGTCGCGACCGGCGCCGCCGACGTGAAGCGCCATCGCTTCTACGACGACGACACCAAGTGCATCATCCAGGTGCGCGGCGGTCCGAGCAACGTCGACAACGATCTCATCGGCAAGTGCGCGAAGGCCGCGCACGACCTGATCGGTCCCGACCAGATCAAGGTGGGCGCCGCGCCCGAAGCACCGGCCGCAGGTTCCGGCTCCGGCTCGTGAGCCGGCTCGCAGCGGTCGCCACCGCGCTCGCCCTGATGGCGTGCTCGTCGGCGCCCAAGCAGATCAGCGAGAGGGCGACGACGGACGTGGTGATCGATCCCGACGGCGAGATGCCGACATTGAGCGAGACGGTCTCGTTCACGGCGGCCGGCCACAGCGTGCCCGCGACGCTCGTGCGTCCGACCACGCCCGGCCGCCACCCTGCCCTCGTGCTGATGGCGGGCAGCGGCCCGACAGACCGCGACTGGAACAGCCCCCTGCTGCCCGGCAAGAACGGCAGCGCGAAGCTGCTCGCCGAGGCGTTGGCCAAGCGCGGCGTCGCCGTGCTGCGCTTCGACAAGGCCGGCGTGGGCGACAACAAGGCCGCGCTCGACAGCGTGACGTTCGACGTCTATCGCGACGAGGGCCGCGCCGCGCTCGCGATGCTTCGCGCGCGTGACGACGTCGCACCGGATCGCATCTACCTCGCAGGACACAGCGAAGGCGGTATGCACGCGACCCGGGTCGCGATCGAGGAAGGCACACAGATCGCCGGCCTCCTGCTGCTGTCGGCGAGCAGTCGCTCGATGCAGGCACTGATCCTCGCGCAGCTCGAGCCGCAGCTACGCGCTGCCCTGCCCGACCGCGCCGATGCCGAGCTCGCTGCGTTTCGCGCCGCACTCGCCGACTTCATCGCCGGCAAGCCGGTGGATCCGACGAAGGTCACGCAGATTCCTCAGCTCCAGAACCTGCTCGCCTCGCTGACCAATGCTTCGACCGCAACGCTCGCGCGCAGCATGATTGGCTGGGAGCCAGTGCCCGAGGTGGCCAAGGTGCCGGTCCATATCTTCGTCTACAACGGCGCCCGCGACATTCAGGTCGATCCCGAGCGCGACGCGAAGGTCCTCGCCCAGGCGAACCCGCAAGCCGAGCTGTTCATCGCGCCCGAAGCCGATCACGTGCTCAAGCACGAGACGCGCACGATGGAGCAGCTACGCGGCGATCTGATGATGGTGCAGACGCAGATGAACGCCGAGACGCGCACGCTCGACGCGGTGACGCTCGACGCGATCACCAGCTGGCTGATCGCTCATTAGCGTCGGCGACGCTTGCGAACCACGAAGCCGAGCACGAGGACAGACAGCAGCATCGCGCCGCGGCGATCACCACCGACGCTGCAGCAACCCGGGTCGTCCTGCGCGAGCAGGCAGAAGCCGGTCTGGCCCGGCGTGCCCTCACAGATGTAATCGACCGGACAGCTGTCGGCGACACCGACCACGCAGTCCTGCGAGCAGACCCTGCCTTCGGTGGTCTCGATGCACTGCGCGCTCACGCAGTACTGCTCGTACTCGCATGTCTCGCCGAGCACGCCGACGGGCACGTCCCAGTAGCAGCGACCGTCGTCGCACTTCTGACCGAGCGCACACGTGCTGGCATCGGTGCAGGCCGCACCCTTGGTCACCGTGACGGTTGGCAAGACGGTCTCGACATCGATGTCGTCATAGACCTTCACGACGATGTCGAGGATGCTGTTGGGCACGGCAGTTGGAATCAGTAGCGAGTAGCTCGCCTCGGGCTGCCCCCCACTGCCGAAGGCGACGCCTTTGGCGGTTGCCCACTTGTAGCCATTGAGCCAGAGGTCGAGCCGCGCGATACCGCGCTGCGCCTTGGCCTTGACGGTGACGATGGCACCGCCGCCGATCACGCTGCCTGCCGCGGGCGCCTGGAACATCGCGACGGGCGCCGTGGTGATCGGCGTTGCGGGGCCGAACACGGCGAGGATCTTCCGGTGGCTGTTCTGGAACCCGCCGCACTTGCAGGGCCGCATCCCGAACTCGCCACACGTCGCGTTGTCGTTGCGGAAGAACTTCTGCCCGCACGAGGGCAGATACGTCATCGGATCGGAGCATGCGGGCCGGCCATCGGAGAACTCGAACGAGTGGTCGAGGCCGTACGCGTGCGCGGTCTCCTGCGCGACGACACCACAGATCCCCCAGATGCGATTGATGCCGCTGCCGCCGTACTGGTTGGCGAACGTGAACGAGATGACGTTGTCGCGGGGGGTGCAGCGGGTGCCCGGCGCAATACCGCCGACGCCGCTGTAGCCGATCGACGATGCGCGGCCGGCCACGATGCCCTGGTTATGGGCCAGCCCACCCGGCGGCACCTGGTCGGTCACCTCGACGGCGTACGGCGAGTAGACCTCGCGCACGCAGTGAACGAGCTGGTTCCACTCGGCATCCGCGGCAGCGCCGACGTTGCCGAGCGAGTCCTTGAACTCCTCGATGTTGTAGTCGCCGGTGGGGCTCCCCGGGCAGATGCACCCGCCGCCACTACAGTCCGCTCCACCGGGGCACGGGATCGACGACGACATCGCGCGCGCATCGTCGACACCGCCGTGGACGACGCAGCCGCCCTTGCAGCGGTTGAGATACAGGATCGGCGAGACCTGCGGCTCGTCAGCCAGCGCCGTCGCAGGCACGAGCACGAGTAGCGCGAGAATCAGCCCTTGGAGATGGTGAAGCCGGTGACGCAGCGGTACGGCTTGTCCTTGTAGTCCGTCTGCACGTACTCGAGCTTCACCTGATCGCCCGAGCGAAATGCCGCGAACAACATCTGGATACTCACGTCGCTGAGATCGCGTCCCTTGCACTGTAGGCCTCCCCATCGATAGTTGGTGGACGCCTTGTCCGCGTCGATCCAGACGGCTCCGTGAAACAGCTTGTAGCTGGTGTCCCCGGGCTCGAGGATCATCATCTGCGAGACATTGCTCGAGGGCGTGGTGTCGGCATGTGCCGATCCCACGAGCCCGACCGAGAGCGCCAGAGCGAACGGTAGACCACGCATGGCGCCCATCGTAGCTCAGCGCTTGCGGCGGCGGCGGACCAGGAATCCGAGGATCAGACCGGAGATCCCGAGGTGGAACCAGACCTGGTTCGAGCCACCGCCCACGCTGCAGCAACCGCCGCTGTCGGAGACAGGCACGCAGGCGCCGCTGTTGCCGGCGGGCAGACACTCGTAGTCCATCGGGCAGGCATCCGCCGCGCCGACGATGCAATCCTGCGAGCACATCTTGCCGTCGCTGGTCTCGAGGCACAGGCCGCTCTCGCAGTACTGCGCGAATTCGCAGGTTTCACCGAGCACGCCGACCGGCGGATCCCAGAAGCACTTGCCGGCCTCGCACTTCTGACCAGCGGCGCACGTCGAAGCACTCGCGCAGGGCGCGCCCTTGGTCACCGTCACGATGTTCGGCGTCGTCGAGATGCCGAGGTCGTCGGAGACCACCACCTTGATGTCGATGATGCTGTCCGGAACGCCGGCCGGGATGGTGAGCGCGTAGTCAAACGGGTTGGGCTGGCCGTCGGCGCGCCACTTCGCACCCGGAACCTCGGCCCACTTGTAGCCATTGATGAACAGCTCGACCTTCTCGACGCCGCGCTTGCTTCCCGCGTTGACGGTGACGACCGAACTGCCGGCGATGGTCGCGTTGGGCTGCGGGCTCGTCACGGTGGCCGACGGGGGCGGAATCAGCGACGTGCCGTCGCCGAACGTGTTCTTGAGCTTGAGGTGCGAGTTCTGCGAGCCGCCACAGCGGCACGGGCGAAGCATGTCCTCGCCGCACGACACCGGCTTGTTGCGGAAGAACTTCTGGCCCCCGCATGCGGTGCCGTCGGTGTTGGTGAAGCGATAGGTGAGCGGGTCGGTGCACGCCGAGGTGCCGTCGGAGAACTGGAAGGCGTGATCGAGACCGAACGCGTGCGCTGTCTCCTGTGCGACCGTCCAGCACAGGTTATTGACGCGCGCGTTGGCGCCGTGGTCATTCGCGAACGACCACGCGATCACGTTGTCCTTCGGGCTGCAATCACCCGACACCGGCGCGACGCCGAGCACGCCACTGAGGCCGGCCTCGGTCGCCTTGCCGGCAACGATCGCCATCGTGTACGAGGCGGACGTCGGCTTCACATCGGTGACCTGGATCGCGTACGGCGAGTAAGCCTCGCGCACGCACTGCATGATGAGCTTCCACTCGTCGTCGGCGGAGTAGCAGGTGCCACCGCCGGTGCAGACCGTGGCCTCGGTGGCGTCGGTGCAATCGGCGCTGGCAGCCGTACCGCCCTTGCACTTGCCGTTCGAGCCGGTCTTCATGTCGGTCGTGCGGTATTCCGAGATCACGCAGTTCGGATAGCTCGACGCGCACGCACCCGCGGCCTCAGGCACCGTCGACTGGTTCGCACGGGCATCGTTGGTCCCGGACGCCATGATGGTGCAGCTGCCGGTGCAGCGATTCATGTAGATGATCGGCGAGACGTCCGCGCCTGGCAGCTGCGGCGTGAATCCCGACTCATCGGTTTCGATGGTCACGTGCGTGGAGCCGCGCCAGTTCGCGGGACGACGGCCCGGTGCCCCCGTGTCTTCCGCAAAAGCGACCGAGGACATAAATGACGTGGCAACTGCGAGGGCCAGCGCGCCCCAAGACGGACGAAGCATAGTCCGCGGATACTACACGACCGAACGTTCAGTCAGCAGCAAACGTCACGCGCAAGCCGTTGCAACTCTTGCAGCTGCTGTCACAGGTCCATCAGGGTGCTACCCCCGGGCGCACGCAGGCCGACAACACTGGCCACCACGGTCAGGGTGCCGCCCGACCACGAGATCGTGATCCGGATATCTAACGACTCCGAACCCTTCGGATATGCGACCCGCTTGATCGCCTCCTCGATGAGCAATTGGGTGGGCGGGGAGTAGTCGAGCCCTGTGACTGCGACATTGAACGCCGTGCCACTGGGGGTGGTCGAGAGCAGGACCACCGCGGCGTACTCGTGATTCTGCGGCACCTGGCTGCTCTTCATCATCGAGGCCCGGCTATCGAGATCTTCCATGGCGAACTTGATGCTCGGGCGCGCCGCCTGGATCGCCACCGTCACCTGCTCGCTCGTGATCCGGTTCACGATCGGCTTGGCGTTCGGGACGCTCTTGGCCTTGGCCTTGATCAGCTCGTCGGTGAGGAACGCGAGCTCGAGCGTCTTGGTATCGAGCTGCTCCTTGATCTTCTCGAGCGTCTTGCCGTTCTCGATCTGCTTCTCGAGATCGCCACGGAGACCCTTGATCTCCTGATCCTTCTTGCGGATCTCGTCGAGCAGCAGCTTCACCGTCGGCTCGTCCTGCTCGACGATTCGCTGCACCGGCGGGTCGCGCCGGATCAACGCGGCGGTCGCACCGGTGACGAGCAGCGCGCTCACGGCGGCGATCGCGATGAACTTCATCGGCGAGCGCTGCGGCGGTGGCGTGAGCTCCTGCATCAGCGCCGACATCGTTGGAAACCGCTTCTGGCGCTCCTTCTCGAGGCCGCGCATCACCGTCTTGCCGATCACGGCGGGCACGGCTGACTTCTCCGGCGGTGGCGTCGCCCGGTCGCCGCTCTCGATCATCGACACGCTCGTCGAGCCTTTGAGCGGATGGCTGCCGTACAGCGCCTCGTAGAGTGCGACGCAGAAGCTGAACTGATCGGCGCGCGCGTCGATTGTCGGCCCACTGAGCTGCTCGGGCGGCATGTAGCGCGGCGTGCCGAGCACCGTGCCTGTGGCGGTGAGGTCGACCTGCAGCGGGCTCGCCAGCGCGGGCCGCTTGATGCCCTGCGGGTCGGTCGCGGTCTTCTGCCGCGGCGATTCGGGCGAGACACTCGTGATCGCGCCACGCGCGCTGTCGTCGAGAAACAGGCTGCGGGCGAGCCCGAAGTCGGTCACTCGGACGCGACCGTCGCTGCCGACCAGGACGTTGTCGGGCTTGAAGTCGCGATGGAGAAGCCCAACGCCGTGGGCGGCCATGAGCCCGCGACCAGCCTGCTGAAACGTGTCGAGGATCTCGCGCCACGTGCGCGGCCAGTTCTTCAGCCATGTGGTGAGCGTGTCGCCCTCGACGAACTCCATCGCGATGTAGACATCGCCATCGTCGGTGGTGCCGACGTCATAGACACCGACGACGTTTGGGTGGTTGAGCTGCGCAATCGCCTGCGCCTCGCGCTTGAGGCGGGTCCGCGCTTCCTTGGTGTTCGCGCCGAGGTTGCCGCGCAGGAGCTTGAGGGCGACCTTGCGATCGAGCTGCGGGTCATAGGCGGTGAACACCACGCCCATGCCGCCGGAGCCCAGGGTCGCGAGGACCAGGTATCGGCCCACGCGGTCCCCGATCGACAGGACTGGCCGCTTGGCGACCTGGCTGTCTTCCGGGATTTTCTCGTGCTGGTGGGTCGGGGCATTGCTGTCAGCCTCGTCCCCCGCCAGCGCGGCGACCAGGTCCCGGCAGTCGCGGCAGCCCGCCAGATGGCCCTCGACGCGGCTAACTGCGGTCGCAGCCATGGATCCCGACACGAACTCGCTCGCGAGATTGTCGTCCAGGCACTGCTGCGTTGTCGCGAACGGGGTCGGCTGCACCGTCTGCACAGGGTAGCAAACCGGGTCAGACAACCGCTTGGAATGCATACGTCACTGAGACACCGCGACCTGTCCGGGGTTTCGCTTGCATCGCGTGCAGTTACACGGTAGCTAACACCCGAATTTTTATGCTGACCGACCTGTCCAAAGTCCGCAATATCGGGATCTCCGCACACATCGACAGCGGCAAGACGACGCTGACTGAGCGGATCCTTTATTACACCGCCCGCATCCACGCCATTCACGAGGTGAAGGGCAAGGACGGCGTCGGCGCGAAGATGGATTCGATGGAGCTCGAGCGCGAGCGCGGCATCACGATCCAGTCGGCAGCGACGTTCTGCATGTGGCCGCCCGACGCCAAGGCGCAGAAGACGATCATGGCGGTGCCGAACTCGCCCATCAAGGCGCAGCACCACATCAACATCATCGACACCCCGGGACACGTCGACTTCACCGTCGAAGTCGAGCGCTCGCTCCGCGTGCTCGACGGCGCCATCATGGTGCTGTGCGGCGTCGCCGGCGTGCAGTCGCAGTCGTACACCGTCGATCGCCAGATGCGCCGCTACAAGGTTCCGCGCATCGCGTTCGTCAACAAGCTCGACCGCACCGGCGCGAACCCGTTCCGCGTTCGTGACCAGCTGCGCGAGAAGCTCAAGCTCAACCCCGTCATGATCCAGTGCCCGATCGGCCTCGAGGACAAGCTCGAAGGCGTCGTCGACCTGATCGAGATGGAGGCGTTCACGTTCCACGGCGAGAACGGCGAGCAGATCGAGCGCGGTCCGATCCCGACCGACCCGTTGCATCCGCTCGCGCCGCACGGCCACGGTGGCACGCTCAAGGAGCTGTGCGAGAAGATGCGCGAGGAGATGCTCGACGGCCTGTCGCTCGTCAACGACGAGCTCGCCGAGGCGATCCTCGAGGACAAGGTCACCCCGGAGCTGATCCGCAAGTGCCTGCGCCAGTCGACCATCGAGCTCAAGTGCACGCCCGTCATGTGCGGCTCGGCACTCGGCAACAAGGCCGTCCAGCTGCTGCTCGACGGTGTTTGCACGTTCCTCCCGGAGCCGCGCGAAGTCGAGAACGTCGCGCTCGACCTCGACAAGGAAGAGACCCCCATCGTCCTGGAGTCGGACCCCGAGAAGCCGCTCGTCATGCTGGCGTTCAAGCTCGAGGACGGTCGCTACGGGCAGCTCACGTACATCCGCGTGTACTCGGGCACGGTCCGCAAGGACGAGTTCATCGTCAACGTGCGTAACGGCAAGAAGGTCAAGGTCGGCCGTCTCGTCCGCATGCACTCGGACGACAAGGAAGACATCACCGAGGCCGGCGCCGGCGACATCTGCGCGCTGTTCGGCGTCGACTGCAACTCGGGCGACACGTTCACCGACGGCAAGGTCAACTTCGCGATGACGTCGATGTTCGTCGCACAGCCGGTCATCTCCGTCGCCATCAAGGCGAAGGACTCCGGTGCCGAGATCAGCATGTCCAAGGCGCTCAACCGCTTCACGAAGGAAGACCCCACGTTCAAGTGCTGGGTCGATCCCGAGTCGAGCGAGACGATCATCGCCGGCATGGGTGAGCTCCACCTCGAGGTCTACATCGAGCGCATGAAGCGCGAGTACAAGGCCGAGGTCGTCACCTCGCCGCCGCAGGTCGCGTATCGCGAGACCATCGGCGCGAAGACCGAGTTCAACTACACGCACAAGAAGCAGACCGGTGGCTCCGGTCAGTACGGCCGCGTCGGCGGCTACACCGAGCCGTTCGAAGGTGACTTCGAGTTCGTCGACGAGATCAAGGGCGGTGCGATTCCGCGCGAGTTCATCTCGTCGATCGAGAAGGGCTTCAAGTCGATGATCCCGAAGAGCCCGCGCCTCGGCGTGCCGTGCGTCGGTATCCGCGTCGTCATCAACGACGGACAGAGCCACGCAGTCGACTCGAGCGATAACGCGTTCCAGGAAGCCGCTCGCGGTGCCTTCCGTGACTTCTTCCCGCGCGCCAAGCCGCGCATCCTCGAGCCGATCATGAAGGTCTCGCTCGAGGGTCCGGCCGAGTTCTCCGGAAACATGCTCGGCCTCATCATGCAGCGCCGCGGCATCGTCATGGGCTCGACCGAAGAGGACGGCAACGCACGCGTCGACGCCGAGGTGCCGCTCGCCGAGATGTTCGGCTTCTCGACGCCGCTCCGCAGCTCGACCCAGGGCAAGGCCGAGTTCACGATGGAGTTTGCGAAGTACGCCGAGGTTCCAAGCAACGTCGGCGAGGACCTGCTCGCCAAGGCCAAGAAGGCCAAGGAAGACGCGAAGAAGTAACCTTCTTCTTCTCGACACAAAAACGCCCAGCGCGGATTGGTTCCGCACTGGGCGTTTTCTCGTTTCGGATCGCGAGCTAGCGGCGATACCGGCGATCGTTGCGGCGATCGCTGCGACGGTGGTCGCGAACGATCACCCGACCGTCCGCGCGCGCCTGGTAACGCGTGGTCGGACGGTAGCGTACGTATGCGCTGGGACGATTGATCGACACCAGTGCACGAGGCGCCGACGAGTAGCGCCAGCCGCCGTTGTAGCGGTTGGACGAGTACCAGACGCCGTTGTTGTTACGCCAGTACGAGTTGTTCGAGTAGAAGATGGGCTCGTCATAGTCCGCGACGACATAGACGCCGGGGCTGACGTACGCGAGCTCCGGCGACGTATCCACGTAGCCGCCAGACGACACGCTGTAGGTCGCACGACCGGTACCACCCGCGCAGCCAGTAGCGACGAGAGCGCCCGAGCCGAGCGCGAGAGCCATAATAAGTCGACGCATGAGTTCCTCCTGCACGACCAAGGAGCACCTCGCGTGCCACTCGTGGCAACGCGTTGATCCGCGATATGTCATCGCGGGCACTGTGCTGCCCTGGCATCGGGCTTTTTCTTGTGACGGTGCGCTACGGCGGGCACGATGGCGGTCGCCCACTGCGCCAAGGCGTATGCTCGGGCCGTGCGGTCGTTGGCGGTCCTCGCGCTGGTTGGCTGCGGCCGGTTGAGCTTCGACAATGCGGCGCGTGGGGATGCGAGTGGCGATTCGCTCGTCGGTGATTCCTTCGTCGCGCCGTGCACCGGGCCCGACGAGGACGGCGATGCGTACCCCAACGCGTGTGACAACTGCCCGACCGAGCCGAGCGGGAACCAGGGCGATGGTGACAACGACGGCATCGGCGATGTGTGCGACCCGCGACCGACGACGCCCGGCGACGTGATCGAGTTCTTCGATCCATTCGATGACCAGAACCCCCGCTACATGCTGTTCGGCACGCGCGCGTTCGGTGGCGGCCTGCTCCGGCTCGGCGACGACGTGGCGTTTGGCCAGGCCTTCTTCACGCACTCGCGCACGATCACGCGCATCGATTTCGCATTCGAGATCGTCAGCGGCTCGCCGACCGACACGCAATACACCGGGGTGTGGACTCACATCGATACCGTCGCCGGCCCCCCCGACCAGCTCTTCAGCGAGGGGACATTCTTTCCGACCAGCACTGTCAGATTTCGGCTCAAGGAGACCAGCGCCGGTGGCGATCGCTACAGTCCTGACATCTCGGACACCCCGGGGTGGATCGTTGGACAGCGCTACCGTTCGATCACCGATACCTCGCTCGCCACCGGCGGCGAGTTCCGGCTGACGGTCACGCTGCCGGACGGACGCACGGAGACGACCATGCTCGACATCAGCATTCCGCCCGGCAATCAAGGCTTTCTCGAGTCGGACAAGATGACGACCGACTACGCGTACCTGATCGTGTACGCCGCGCCGTAGTACGCTGCACGCGCTTGTCCGAGACCTGCATCGAAGTCCACGACGCCAGCGGTACGCGCGTGGTGCCGATCGCGGGCGACGGTCCGATCACGATCGGGCGCGCGGACTCCGCACACGTCGTGCTGGTCGCACCGTGGGTGGCCGTGGCGCACGCGAGGCTCGAGACGATCGCCGGCGCGCATCACGTGATCGCGATCGACGGCGAAGTGCTCCTCGGCGGCTCAGCGGTCAAGGATGCGGTCCTGCACGATGGCGATGTCGTGCGGCTGCCCGACAAGTCGACCGCGAGCCTGGTCACGCTCGTGTACCGAAACCCGCTCGCGCCGCGCATCGCGCCGGTGCATCACTTCGCGACGCCGCCCGGCGGCAAGCCGCTCACGATCGGGCGCGCCGAGTGCGACATCGTGCTCGACCAACCGCTCGTCGCGCGGCGCCACGCCGAGCTGGTGTGGTCGGGCGACCACCACATGCTGCGCGACCTCGGCTCGCCACACGGCACGTGGGTCAACGGTGTGCGCGTGCAGGGCGCGCGCGTGCTCAACGCGAAGGACGTCGTCCAGATCGGCACGTTTCGGCTGACCTACGATGGCGACAGCCTCGACTCGTACGACCAGCGTGGTGCGATCCGTGTCGATGCGCGCGACGTCAAGCGCGAGGTGCCCGGCCGCGTGCTGCTCGACGCCACGACGCTGTCGATCGAGCCGTGCGAGTTCATCGCGATCGTCGGCGCCAGCGGTGCCGGCAAGTCGACGCTGATGATGGCGCTGTGTGGTTTCCAGCGCGCGACCGGCGGCTCGATCGCGATCAACGGCGACGACCTGTATGCGAGCTACGATGCGTATCGATCCATCGTCGGCTACGTGCCGCAGGATGACATCCTGCACCGCCAGCTCACCGTCCGGCGCGCGCTGCACCACGCGGCGCGGCTGCGGCTGCCCGGGGATACCGCCGAGACCGAGCTCGACGCGCGCGTGCTCAAGGTCCTCGCCGAGGTCGATATGAGCGACCACGCCGACAAACGGATCGATCAGCTATCGGGCGGACAACGCAAGCGCGTGTCGATCGCGTGCGAGCTGCTCCCCGATCCGCTGCTGCTGTTCCTCGACGAGCCCACGTCGGGTCTCGATCCGGGGCTCGAGCGCAAGCTCATGTTCACGCTGCGCCGGCTCGCCGACGGTGGCCGGACGATCGTGCTGATCACGCACGCGACGCAGAACATCAAGGTCTGCGATCACATCGTGTACCTGGTCGGCGGCAAGATGGTCTATTTCGGACCGCCATCGCAGGCGCTGGAGTTCTTCGGCGTCGAGGAGTTCGCCGACATCTACGCGGCGACCGACGAGCCCGACAAGGTCGAGGAGACGCCGGAGTACTGGCAGGCGAAGTACGTCGGGTCGCTGCAGCACCAGAAGTACGTCGTCGAGCGCAGCGCGCGTGCGCCGGAAGCGCCGTCGGTGGAGCAGCACGCCGAGGTCAAGCAACGCGCGCAGAAGTTCGCGCAGTCGCCGCTGCGCCAGCTCGGGATCCTCAGCCGCCGCTACGCCGAGCTGCTGCTCGCCGATCGCAAGAACCTCGCGCTGCTGCTCGCACAGGCCCCGATCATCGGCGTGCTGCTCGCGCTGGTGTCATCGGGAGACGCGTTCGGCCATCGCATCGAGGCCAAGAAGCTCGTGTTCATGCTCGCGCTCACCGGCGTGTGGTTCGGGGTGATCAACTCGGCGCGCGAGATCTGCAAGGAGGCCGCCGTGCTGCGGCGCGAGCGGCTCGCCGGCCTATCACCGGGCGCATACTTGATATCCAAGCTCGGGGTGCTGAGCGTGCTCGTGCTCGTGCAGAGCGCGTTGCTGGTCGGCGTGCTCGCGCTACGGGTCAAGTTACCCGCGCACGGCATCGTGATGCCCGCGGCGCTCGAGGTCTACGCGACCGTGGTGCTGGCCGGGTTTGCCGGGGTGGCGCTCGGCCTCGCGCTGTCGGCAGCTGCGGCCACGCCCGACAAGGCGATGAGCCTCATCCCGATCGTGCTCGTGCCCCAGGTGCTGTTCGCTGGCGTGATGTTCACCCTGACCGGCGCGACCAACACCATCGGCCGGGCGGTGTCGAGCCGCGCCGCGGTGGACGCGCTGTCGGCGATCACGGACATGAACCAGCTGCCCAGCCTGGTGCCCCTGCCCTTCGAGGCGGCACATGCCCATACGCCGGCAGTGCTCGGGACCGCGTGGGCGGTGATCTCTGTGCAGGTGCTGGTGTTCAGCCTCCTCGCCTGGTGGAAGCTGCGGAAATAGACGGGTTATGGTTTGCGCCATGCGAACCCTTCCCGTGCTCGTGATGGCGAGCGCGCTTGGCTTGTTGTTGTCGGTTGGTGCCTGCGGGAAGAAGGCCACCGGGAATGGCAAGCCGAAGGTCGTCGTCTCGATCTTTCCGATCTGGGATGTGACCCGGCGCATCGCGGGCGATCGGCTCCAGGTGTTGCTCGTGCTGCCCGCGGGCAAGTCGGAGCACGGCTACGACCCGACGCCGAAGGAGATCGCGCGGCTCGATGGCGCCAAGCTCGCGCTCGCCGTGGGCCTCGACCTGGACGCCTGGGTCGAGAACATCATGCGGACTGCGGGCGGCGGCGCCAAGGTCGTGCGGGTGGGGGACAAGGTGAAGACGATGCCGATCGATGTCGAGCCGATCGAGGACGGGGAGCATCACGAGGAAGGTGAGCACCACGACGAGCACGGTTCGGCAGCCAAGCACGACGAGCACGACGATAAAGATGCTCACCATGACGAGCACGGTGGATCCGCTGCAGGCTCGGGCTCCGCGGGCTCGGCCGTTGCCAAGCACGAGGAGCACGACCACAAGCTGGGCGCGCCCGATCCGCACGTGTGGATGGATCCCGAGCGCATGGTGACGATCGTCGACGCGATCACCACCGAGCTGATCGCGATCGATCCCGATGGAAAGGCCACGTTCACCGCGAACGCCGAGGCACTGAAGACGTCGCTCCAGGCGACCGATGCCAAGATCGCCGCGCGGGCGAAGGCGTGGTCCAAGCACACGATCATCACGTTCCACGGCTCGATGTCGTACTTCGCGAAGCGTTACGGCATCGTGATTGCCGCGGTCGTCGAGCCGATCGCCGGCAAGGAGCCGACCGCCACATACATCGCCGAGGTGATCGGCGCGATCAAGCGCAACAAGGCCGCCGCCCTGTTCACCGAGCCGCAGCTCGAAAAGGGCCCGGGCGAGACCATCGCGCGCGAGGCGGGGATCCAGCTTGGCGAGCTCGACCCCGTCGGTGGCGTGCCCGGCCGTGATAGCTACGAGGCACTGCTGACCTGGAACACGGACCAGCTCGAGAAAGTCTTGAAGTGACCGACGTCCCCCCACAGGTCTCGCTCGAGCGACGGGCGAATGCCCGTGCGCTCAACCAGACGCGGCCCAGTCCGACACAGCAGCACGTGCTCGACGTCGAGAACGTGGCGATCGAGATCCACGGCAAGACGATCATCGACGACATCAGCTTCTGGATTCCGAAGGGCGAGTTCGTCTGCCTGTGTGGCCCCAACGGCGCGGGCAAGAGCACGCTGCTCAAGGCGATCATGGGGCTCATCCCGGTCACCCGCGGCACGATCCGGATCGGAAGCGAGGATGTCGCCGCCGGTCACCACAAGATCGGTTACGTGCCGCAGCGCAAGGGATTCGATCGCGACTTCCCAGCGCGAGCGGTCGACGTGATCGTGGCGGCGCTGCGTGGCAAGTGGCCCGCGCGCATCCGACCCGAGGAGCGCGAGCGCGCGAAGGCGATCCTCGAGAAGATCGGTGGCGGTGCACTGATCGACAAGCCGCTCGCCGGGCTGTCGGGCGGAGAGACCCAGCGCGTGTTCCTCGCGCGTGCCCTGATCAACGACCCGACGCTCATCGTGCTCGACGAGCCGACCGCAGGCGTCGACGCGCGGGGCCGCGCCGAGCTGCTCGAGCTGATGACCTCGCTGTCGCGCTCCGACGAGCTCGCCGCGATTCTCGTAACCCACAACCTCGCCGCGGTGGCGCAGACCGCCGAGCGCATCGTCTACATCGAAGCAGGCCGCGTGCTGTGCTGGGGCCTGCCGCAGGAGCTGCTCGGCCAGCAATCGCTCACCGCGCTCGCCGCCTTCCAGGGGCACGATCACTTCTCGCACTCGCATTCCGCGCCCGACGAGGAATAGGCGATGGATTTACTTACAGAACCACTCGCCTACGAGTTCATGCAGCGCGCGATGATCGCGGGCGTCGCGGTCGCCGCGGTGTGCGCGGTGATCGGCGTATTCATCGTGCAGCGCGGTCTCGCGTTCCTCGGCGACGGTCTCGCGCATGCGGCGTTCGGCGGCATCGCGATCGGCCTCTACATGGGCGCGTCGGTCGAGAACGCGGTGTGGATCGCGATCCCGTTCACCGTGATGGTCGCGATCGGCATCGGCCTCATCTTGCGCCGCACCCAGCTGCGCGGCGATGTCGCGACGGGCGTGTTCTTCTCGTTCAGCTTCGCGCTCGGCGTGCTGTTCCTCGGCCTGCGCACCGCCAGCGACCGTCCGGTGCAGATCGAGCACCTGCTGTTCGGCAACATGCTCGCGGTCACACCGGAAGTGCTCACGGTCGTCGCGACCGTGACGCTCCTCGCACTCGCGATCACGCTACTACTATGGTCTCGCCTCGCCTACGCGATCTTCGATCCCGAGCTCGCCGCGATCTCGGGTGTGCCGGTCGCGATCCTCGAGTACCTGCTACTCGCGCAGACCGCGGTCGTGGTGGTCGTCGCCGTCAAGACCGTCGGAGTCGTGCTGGTGTCGAGCTTCGTCGTGATTCCTGCGGCGACAGCGCGCCTCGTCGGCCAGACGTTCGCGCGGGCGACGGGCCTCGCGCTCGTGATCGGTACCGTCGGCGCCGCGGTGGGCCTCATCGCCAGTTATCACCTCGACACGCCGGCCGCCGCGACGATCATCCTCATCCACAGTGCGGGCTTTGCGGCCGCGCTCGTGTGGACCCGTATCACTCGATAGCTCAGGATCGGTGCGGATCCGCTTTGCAGGCAGACCCGGCGCCGCTCGGCTCAGTCGGTGCCGCGGGCCTGGGCGTGGTCCGCCGGGCCGTGATCGTCGCAGTGGCCGTCGTGCGGGTGATGCAGGTGCTCACCGACGCAGTAGTCGATATGGTCGCCATGCGGGACTGCGATGTGGCCGCAGTTGACTCCGTGCGTGTGACCGGTCATGTGCTCACGGCACGTGTGCGGCAGGCAGCCTGCGGGGTTCATCATGCTGATCGCTACGGTCGATTTCGGGTGGGTGGCGTCGGACATCGTTCTCTCCTGTCTGTTGAACGCGTCCCGAGGGCAAAAGATTTAGCCGTTTCCCAAGTGCTCTGATCCAGACCGGTTGTGGCTGGTACGCCCTTCGCAACCCTGCGGATCAGGAGGATTCCATGGGCACGGCAACGAACGGCAATTTGCGGTAGTCACCGGCGCATCGTCGGGGATCGGGCTCGAGCTCGCCCGTCAGTGCATCGAGAACAACTTCGACGTTTTGATCTGCGCAAAAGATCCTGACGGTCTCCAACCGGTGCAGAAGCATCTGTCTGCCGCGGGCGCGCAGGTCTTCACCGTTGCGTGCGACCTCGCCACGTTCGAAGGCTGCGAGAAATTGGCTCGTATGGTCGAAGAGCTCGGCCGGCCGATCGACGCGCTGCTGCTCAATGCGGGCATCGGCGTAGGTGGCGCGTTCATCGACAATGATCTCGAGGACGAGATGGAGATGATCATGCTCAACGTCATGGCCGTCGTGCATCTCTCGAAGCGGCTGATCCCGGCGATGATCAAGCGTGGCCAAGGTCGCGTGTTGATCACCGCGTCGGTTGCGAGCACATCGCCGGCTCCGTACCTCGCGGTCTACGGCGCGACGAAGGCGTTCGACCTCTCGTTCGCGGAGGCGCTCCGGGCCGAGCTCGAGGACACCGGTGTCACGGTGACCGCACTACAGCCGGGCGCGACCGAGACCGAGTTCTTCGCGCGAGCCGACATGCTCGACACCAAGGTCGCCGAGGGCAAGAAGGACGATCCGGCCGACGTCGCGAAGCAGGGCTTCGAGGCGATGATGGCCGGCAAGGACAAGGTGATCGCCGCGAATTTCAAGTCCAAGATGGAGGGCTGGATGGGCGAGCTGCTGCCAGAACCTCTGAAGGCAAAGCTTCAGGCGCGGCAAACGAAGCCCTCCTCCCCCAAACACTGAGAGCGCTATACTGGGGCGGTGCGACTCGCCCTTGCAGCGCTCGCGCTTGCAGCATGTTCGTTCAAGCCCGGCGTGCTTGGCGGCGATGGCGATGTCGCGCCTGACGACGCGCCCGTCGATAACCCGCTGATCGACGCGACCCCGGATGCGATCGTCGACATGATGCCCGATGCGCGTGCGTGCTACGGGCAGGGCATCGGTGCCGTCTGCTTGACGACGCTGCCGACCGTGCCGCGCGTGCTCGCCGCCGTGTTCGATACCGGCGGCGCCGAGTGCGACGAGATCGTCGGTGGCGCATGTGTGCTGGTCGGCACCGACGTGAGCGTTGCAAGCGCGACGACCTTCCGTGCGATCGGCACCCGACCGCTCGTGATCGTCGCGTCGAACAATCTGACCGTCGACGGGACGCTCACGGTCACGAGCAATGCGACCGATGCCGGCGCTGGCGCGACCTCCGCGACGTGCGCCGGGCCGCAGTCCGGTCCGCAGGACGACACCGGTGGTGCGGGTGGCGGCGCAGGCGGCAGCTTTGCCGGACGCGGTGGCAGGGGTGGTGACGGCGATACGAACGAGAGTGCGGGCAACGACGACGATGGTAAGGGGGCGGTGTCCGCCAACACGATCACGCTGACGACCGTACGAGCTGGCTGTCCTGGATCTCGTGGTGGCAACGGCGGCGGTGTCCGCGGCGAGGCCGGGACCGGCGGTGGGGCGGTCTATCTGATCGCAGGTGCGACCATCAACATCACCGGCATCGTGACAGCGGGCGGCCGTGGTGGCGGCGGCGGCTCGACGACGCAGAGTGGCGGCCCCGGCGGTGGGTCGGGTGGTCTCGTCGGTCTCGACGCACCGACGATCACGCTGGTGGCTAGCGGAACGCTCGCGGCCAACGGCGGTGGCGGGGGTGGCGGGGGTACCGGCAACACGTTGACCGGCACGGGTGGCGCCGACGGCCAACCGAGCGCAACGGCGGCGACGGGTGGCGATGGCGCTGGTGTCGACGGCGGCGACGGTGGCGTCGGCTCGAGCCTACTTGCGGCCACGGCCGGCGGAACCGTGCTCGGCGGAGGTGGCGGCGGCGGAGGTGGCGCAGGCTACATTTACGTCAAAGGCACCGCGACGCTCTTGGGTACGGTGTCACCCGCTGCGACGCTCGAGCCCTGAGGCGACGCGAGCCGGCGCGCAACTGCGTTACGCTGGCACACAGTGACAACGGTGGGCGTGATCGGTTGCGGCACCGCGGGTGCGGCAGCCGCGCTGCTGCTCGCGCGCGCGGGTTGCGAAGTGACCGTGCTCGAGCGCGTAGCCGATCCGAAACCGGTCGGCGCCGGCATCCTGATGCAGCCGACCGGACAAGCGGTGCTCGCGCGTCTGGGCTTACTCGATGCGATCGCGGCACGTGGTGCACGTGTGGACCGGCTCTACTTTCGCAAGCCCGGCGGCGCGACGCTCGTCGATCTGCGCTACGCGAAGTGCGACCCGGCGTGGTTCGGGATCGGGCTACACCGCGGCGTGCTGTTCGAAGCGCTGTACCGCGCCGCGTGCGTCGAGCCGCGGGTGACCGTTCACACGGGATGCTCGGTGGCTGGCATCCGGCGCGAGGGCGAGCGCACGTGGATCCTCGGCGAGCGCGAGCACGGTCCGTTTGATCTCGTCATCGTTGCGGACGGCGCGGTCAGCGAGCTGCGCACCGCAGTCGGGCAGACCACGCGCGACACCGCGTATCCGTGGGGCGCGCTGTGGTTCGTCGCGCCGGACCCCGAGCGCGTGTTTCGCGGCGAGCTGTATCAGATCGGCGTTCGCGCGCATCGCCTCTACGGCGTGCTGCCGACCGGCCTGGGTCCGAGCGGTGAGGTGCCGGTCGCGTCGCTGTTCTGGAGCCTGCCTGCGCGAGAGGTCGAGGCATGGCGAGCCGCACCGCTCGACGCCTGGAAGGACGAGATCCGCACGCTGGATCCGCGCATCGGGTTCGTGCTCGACCAGATCACGTCGCACGAGCAGGTCACGTTCGCGCGCTATCGCGACGTGCAGATGAAGCGGTGGTCCGATGGCAACATCGTGTTCATCGGAGACGCAGCGCATGCGACGAGCCCGCAGCTGGGCCAGGGTGCGAACCTCGCCCTGTTCGATGCGATGGTCCTCGCCGATGCGCTCTCGGTGGGTCGATCGATAACCGAGGGCCTCGCGCTGTACGAGGCGTCGCGGCGGCCGCACCTGCGCCACTACCAGCGTATGACCCGGCTGCTCACGCCGTTCTTTCAGAGCGACTCGCGGTTCCTCGGCTGGCTGCGCGACTGGACGTTCCCCATCGCGAATGCTCTCCCGCCGCTCCAGCGCCGCATGGTCGAGACGATGGCAGGAGTCTCCATGGGCCTCGTAACCCGGCCACTGCAGTTGCCGCTTCAGCTCAAGTGCTGATTCCTGCACAACGTAATGCCTCGGATCGCGTTGGTCTGACCGGCACACGCCGTGCGTAAGGCTCGCGGCATGAAGCGTTTCGTTTGCTTATTCGCGCTGCTCACGACAGTCGGGGCATGTGCCTCCGACGAGGCTGCAGGTCCGGACGACGAGTGGGGCATGGAAGGTCCCGTCGAGCCGCTGCCGCCACCCGGCAAGGAAGACGCGCAGAACCGCAAGGGTCTGTTCGTCAACACCAACACCACGCGGACGCAGGTGTGGACCGCGAGGAACAAGTGGGAAGACACCGAGACCGCCGCCGCGCGCAGCGCCGGTATCTCGTGGCCCCAAGACAGCGGGCTGTCCTGGGACGAGAAGTACGCGAAGTGGATCGACACGATGCCGTGGATCGTCTCGACCGACGGCTACTCGATGACCGTGAATCTGACGACGCCGTGGGGCAAGACGCTGCCGTCGCCGTCGCTCGAGTGCGCGGAGATGGCGCTGTTCCTGCGCATCACGTTCGCCGCCTGGTACGAGCTGCCGCTGCAGTTCGAGGCCGTGTCGGGTGGCCAGCGCGTGTACTTTGGTCACTACGGCGTGCGGACCGCGGCCGGTCGCTTCGCGTCGTCGCCCGAGTTCGGGGTCGCGTACAAGGATCACAGCGCGTCGACCGCGTGGCGCACGAGCTGGCCCAAGGACAACACGCTCCGCTCGCGCCAGCTGTGGGGCGGCGAGGACGATCAGATCGCGCTCGGCAGCGGAACGAAGTTCGGGGCGTACGTCGACGAGATTCATCTCAACAAGCGCGCGGCGTACTTCACCGTGCTGACGCTGAACTATCTGTCGTCGTTCAACCTTGCCGACACCGCGAACACGTACAACGTGGTGCCCGAGGCGGTGCACGCGGGTGACGTGCTCGTCGAGCGCTGGCAGCGCAATGGCATCGGTCACACGCTCGTGGTGAAGGAGGTGCGCGAGATCGGTGCGTCGAGCCTCGATGTCACGACGATCTCGGGCTCGATGCCGCGCCGCCAGGGCAAGCACGAGAGCGGTGTCGCGTCGAAGTACTACTTCACGAGCGAGTACACCGGCGGCGAGGGTGTGGCGAGCGACGGCACGCCGTACGCCAAGCTCGGCGGCGGCCTCAAGCGCTTCCGCGTGACGAAGAACATCGGCGGCTACTGGACGAACACGTGGATGACCGCCGACGAGGCGCACTGGATCAACTCGACCGACTACGCGCGCATCGCGGCGCGGCCTGCTCGGTTCCAGGCGCTCCTCGGCCAGGTCTCGGCGGCGCAGCAGAAGACCGAGCTGCTCGCGCAGATCGACGACGCGCGGCGCCACCTGTCGAACTACCCGGCGTCGTGCTCGGCGCGCGAGCGTCGCGAAGGTGCATTCCGGTCGCTCTACGGTCTCGCGAGCGAGCTCGGTACGACAGAAGCCGCGCTCGACGCGGAGCACCGCAAGCTCGAGGACTACGTGCTCGGCGAGCTCGAGTACACCAAGAGCAAGACGTGCTGCTGGAACAGCTCGACGTCGGCGATGTACGACCTGATCCTCGAGAAGGCCGAGGCCGACCAGGCCGCCGCCGACGCGCGTGGCGTGTGCGAGGCGCCCGTGGTGTTCGCGTCGCGCCGCGATGGCTATGCAATGTGGGCGAGCTACGCGGCCTCGGTGGGCCGTGGCAGCGAGTGGAAGGCGTGGACCGAGGACGAGGGTTGCCCGCAGCGCAACGTCGAGGCCGACACGATCGCGACGCCCGACGCGACGCCGTACTGCAGTCTCCAGTAAGCTGGTGGCGTGCAAACGGCGCGCGGCCTCGTCGAGCTGATCGGGAACACGCCGCTCGTTCGCGTCAGTTGCTTCGACACCCACGGCAGCGAGCTGTGGCTCAAGCTCGAGAGCCACAATCCCGGCGGCTCGATCAAGGATCGGATCGGGCTGTCGATGATCGGCGCGGCCGAGCGCGACGGTCGCTTGAAACCGGGCGGCCACATCATCGAGGCCACCGCCGGCAACACGGGCCTTGGCCTCGCGCTGGTCGCGGCGCTGCGCGGCTACAAGCTCACGCTCGTCGTGCCCGACAAGATGAGCCAGGAGAAAGTCACGCACCTCAAGGCGCTCGGTGCCGAGGTCGTGTGGACGCGGTCCGATGTCGGCAAGGGACACGCGGCCTACTACCAGGACATGGCGCAGCGGATCGCGACCGAGACCGGCGCGTTCTACGTCAATCAGTTCGAGAATCCAGCCAATCCCGAGGCGCATGTCTCCACCACGGCGCCCGAGATCTGGGAGCAGACCGGCGGCAAGCTCGACGCGGTCGTGTGTGGTGTCGGCAGCGGCGGCACGATCACCGGGATGTCGCGCTACTTCGCGAAGGTCGCGCCCGAGGTCGACATCGTGCTCGCCGATCCGAAGGGGAGCGTGCTCGCCAACTACGTGGCGACGGGTGTCGTCGGCGAGGCGGGGAGCTGGCTCGTCGAGGGAATCGGTGAGGACTTCGTGCCACCGATCTGCGATCTGTCGCGCGTGAAGCACGCGTACACCGTCGATGATGCCGAGGCGTTCCGGACCGTGCGCACGCTGCTCGCGAAAGAAGGCGTGCTCGCTGGTACCTCGAGCGGGGTGCTCATCGCGGCGGCGCTCCGCTACTGCCGGGATCGCGAGACTCCCGGCAAGGTCGTGACGTTCGTGTGCGACAGCGGCGCGAAGTATCTGTCGAAGGCGTACCGCGACGAGTGGCTCGCGGATCAGGGCCTGATCGAGCGCGAGCAGCACGGTGACCTGCGCGATGTGGTGGCGCGGCGCGCCGGGCAGCTGGTCGATGTCACGCCCGACGATGCGCTGCGTGTGGCTTATGCGCGGATGCGGCTGCACGACGTGTCGCAGATGCCCGTCCTCGAGCGCGGCGTGCTGGCAGGGATCGTCGACGAGAGCGATCTGCTCGTCGCTGCCCTCGCGGGCGACAAGGCATTCGACCGGCCCGTGCGCGACATCATGTCGACCAAGGTCGAGACCCTCGCGCCGACCGCGTCGATTCAGGAGCTGGTCGGGGTCCTCGATCGCGGCCTCATCGGCGTCGTCGTCGACCGAGGAGCCCTGTTTGGCATCGTCACGCGGATCGACCTGGTGAACTATCTACGGCGGCGGGTGTGAGCACCGTGAGGTTCCTCACCGGCGAGTCCCTTGTGAGGTGGCATGAAAACCGCTAGGCCTAGAGGCGTGGTCACGACAGTTCGCGCAATGGTCAAGAACGCGGTGTTCGACCGCATCCCCGGGCTGCTGCGCCGCGGGCCGATCGCGTCCAAGCGTGTCGCGCTGACGTTCGACGACGGCCCCGACCCGCTCACCCCGCAGCTCCTCGAGAGCCTCGACGACCTCGGCGTGCCCGCGACGTTCTTCGTGAGCGGTGAGAACGCCGTGAAGTATCCGGAGATGATCCGCGAGTACCTGCGGCGCGGTCATCAGGTCGCCAATCACGGCTTCGATCACGAGAGGTTCACCAAGCTGTCGCGCAAGAAGCTCATCGATCAGCTCGATCGCACCGAGGCGTCGATCGGCGGCCAGCTCACGGGCAGGCCGTGGGTGCGTCCGCCGCATGGATCGGTCGACGCCACGTCGCTGATCACACTGCGGTCGCAAGGCTTCGTGGTCGCGCTGTGGTCGATCGACTCCAACGACTACACCGAAACCGATCCGGCCAAGATCGCCGAGCGGTGCAGCCCCGCGGTCGTGAGCGGCGGCGACGTGCTCCTGTTTCACGAGGGACAGCAGCACACCCTCGACGCCCTACCCCGCATCGTGTCGGGTCTGCTCGCGAGCGGTCTCGAGTGCGTGACGATGCACGACCTGTTCGCGCGATGAACCTGCTCGCCAACATCGACGTGCCCGACCTCGAGGTCGCGACGCAATTCTATGTCGACGCGTTCGGCTTCACCGTCGGTCGCCGCATGGGGCCGATCTTTCGCGAGCTCCTCGGTGCGCCGATTCCGGTCTACCTGCTCGTGAAGGAGCCGGGGACGGCGCCGATTCCGGGCTCGCCGGCGACGCGATCCTTCGATCGGCACTGGACGCCGGTGCACCTCGACATCGCGGTCCCCGATCTCGAAGCCTCGATCGAGCGTGCACTCGCAGCCGGCGCCCACAAGGAGAGCGACATCACCACGCACAAGTGGGGACGCATGTGTCTGCTCGCCGATCCGTTCGGCAACGGCATCTGCCTGCTCGATCTGACGCCGGGCTACGACGCGATCGTTGCCTGACGCTATCACTACCCGAGTGCCGCGAGCACCTCGCTCGCCGCTCGCTCACCGGCCTCGATCGCTCCGTCCATGTAGCCGGGCCAGTGCACGGCACTCTCGGTACCCGCGATGTGAAGCCGACCGTGCGGCTCCCGCCACCTCCCGCCGCGCGCGAGGACATGAATCAACGTGCTCGCCACGCACCCCGCACTCCACGGGTCCTCGCCCCAGTCATGTTCCACGTACGCGAGGGGCGAGGCCGCCTCCGCGCCGAAGTATCCCTCGAGCGTCGCGAGCACCTCGCCGCGCCGGTCCTCGGTCGTGCGCTCGTGCCACCGCACCGCATGCGGCCCGACGATGAATGAGAGCAGCGCCGGCGGCTCGCCCATCATCTCGACGACGGCGCGCACGGCACCCCGCGGCCGGTACACCTCGCCGCTGTGGCCGCGGTCGCGCCAGAACGCGCGGGGATACGCGGCGAACGCCTTGACCACGCTTCCCATGCGCACGCCATCGACGTACCGCTGCATCGGCTCGGGCAGCTCGACGGCGATGCGCTTGACGAGGCCCGGTGGGATCGCGAGCACCACGCGCTTTGCCTGGTGCGCCGCACGATCCGTCCGCACCGTCACGAGCTCGCCCTGCTCGATCGCGACCACAGGCTCGCCGAACGCGATGTCGACGTTGTCGGCGAGCATGATCGCGAGCTGCTGTGCACCGCCCTCGAACCGGTGCTCGCGGCCGCCGCCCGGCAGGTCCGCCCCGCCCGGCCGAAATCCGCCGGTCGCGCGCATCGTCGCGAGGTACGACAGCAACGAGATCTCCGCCGGGTTGGCGGCAAACACGAGGTCGGCGTGGAGCCGGATGCGCTCCCTGGCGATCTGCGTCTTCACGTTCTCGTCGAGGTACCCCCCGAGCGTCACGCGATCGAGCAACGCGGCATTCTGTGCGAGGGCCGGCTCGCCCGCCGGAATCGTCGCCATCAGGGCCTCGATCCGCTTGATCGCGCGGTGCTGCGCGAAGGCGGCCGCGGCCTTCACGACGATCCCGGCCGTCTCGTCGATCACCGGCTGCCCGACGCGCGTGTGCTCGAACGTCGCGATGCCGAGCTCGTCCGCCAGGTTCGCGAGCCGGGTCTGGCCGGCCGTCAGCCACTGCCCGCCGAGGTCGATGATCGCGCCGCCGAGGTCACCGTTGAACAACCGGCCGCCAACGCGGTCGCGCGCCTCGAGCACCCGCACGCGTGCACCGCCGGCGGCGAGCCGTCGCGCGCAGACAAGGCCCGATAGGCCCCCACCGATCACGATCGCGTCGTGCACCCGCAACCACTATACAGGCCGCTTGTATCGAGCGCCGGATCATCAGACCGTGTAGACGTGACTCGCGACGACCTCCACGCCCTCGCGCGCGCTGCGCAAACCGCAGGAACGCCGCCTCCCCCGCCGCCGCCCGGCCTCGATGCCGCTGCGACGATCATGTGGCGCACAACGGTCGCGTCGCTGGCCGCGCTCCAGCCGCTCGGGATCGACGGTGAGCACGCGCTACTCGACGCCTATTTCGAAGCGCACGTCGACCTGCTGCTGGCGATCGTGGAGGAGCGACCGTGATCCGCTACTCGCTCGATGATCTACTCGCCGCCTACACCCGCGCCGCCGGGCGGCCACTCTACGGACTCGCCGCCTACAAGGTCTGGGACGAGCACGTACTCGAGTCGATGTGCCGCTGCTTTGGCGTGTCCTTCGAGGGTGACATCGCCGCTCCGTTACGCGCAGCCCTCGAGCGCGCCGCGCACGTCCCGCATCCGCTGTCGGAGTTCCTCGAGGCGACCTTGCTGATCCGGCGGTTCGAGTCCGCGCTCGACGCGCTCGGTGCACGACGGACCGCCTTGGTGACCCTCTACCGCGAGCATGCGCGGGCACTCGCGATCGCGCAGTGGGGCGAGCTCAGCGAGCGCACCGAGGACGAGCTCCGTGCCGCGGGCTGGGATCCCGCGCAGGAGCCGAAGCTCGACGACTACATCGACGACATCTGAGCCTCGCAGGAGCCCGACAACAGCGACTACAGGCGCGTGGACAGCCAGCGCGCGAGCGCCGGGTACATGTCCTTCGCGGCCCGACCACCGACGACCGCACCGACGTGACCACCCGGCACCTCGAGGACCTCTTTGTCGGAGGACCCGATGTGATCGAGGAGGGCCGTTGCCGCAGCCGGCGGACAGATCGCGTCACGGCTCGCGGTGATCACGAGCGTCGGGCACGTGATCGCTTTGAGTGATGCCGGTTGGCCGGCCACGCGATGCGTTCCGTCGATGAGCTGGTTCGCCTGATACATCTCCTTGATGTACCTGCGATAGGCCTCGGCCGGGAACGGGATGTTGTCACTGGCCCACGCGTCGAGGGCCATGAAGCCATCGCGCGCCTTCTTGTCGGTGAGCAGGTCGGGCAGCGCCATCACCTTGCCCAGATCGGTGGTGGGGCGCAGCGCGACGAAGCCTGTCTGCATCTGCATCGGCGCGACGTTGCCGGCATCGGCGACAGCATCGGGATCGAAGCAGGTCGGGTCGACCATGCAGCGCAGCTGGCCGCCATGCTGGAAGTCGATCGGCGCGGCGAGGGTGACGAGCGCGGCGATCTCGTTCGCGTGCTGCGAGACGTAGATCGACGTGAGCGTGCCGCCCATGCAGTAGCCGAGGACACCGATCTGATCGGCACCGGTCTCGCGCTTCACGCGGCGAACCGCACGACCGAGGCGCTTGAGTACCGCTTCCCAGTCGAGATAGCGGTCTTCTGCCTCGGGCGTTCCCCAGTCCAGGCACCAGACATCGAACCCGGAGCTGACCAGCGCCTCGATCACCGATGCGCCCGGGCGGAGGTCGAGCACGTACCAGCGATTGATCAGCGACGGGATCAACAGGAACGGCTTGCGCGCCTTGCTCGCCGCGTCGCGCGGCGTGGTGCCGCGGAAGTGATAGAGCTTGGCACCACCATCGAGGGCAATCTCGTCACGCGGCGTCTGCGCCAGTGGAGGCGCGGACGGTAGCGAGATGCCGAGCAAGTCTGCGGCCGTGGCGGTCCACGCTTGCCCGACATCTCGCGACCAACCGATCAGCTCTTGCATGCTCAGGCTCCGGCGAAGCCGGCCTTGCGTGCGGCTTCGACGCTCAGCTTGCGGGCCTGTGCCGACAGCTGGGCGGTGTAGTTGATCGTGTCGTGCGCGAGCTGGGCCCAGGTGTCGATCGCGCCGTGCGCCTTCGACGTCATCTGGGTCTCCTGCGCCACGTACTCGTCGCTCCACGCCTGTGCGCGGACGAAGGAGTCACCGACGATCTTCTGGAACGCGGCCGGGCCCTGGGTCCACGCGGCAAACGGGTTCGTGCCACCGGCCGAGGCCATGTTGGTCATCGAGGACAGGGCGTTCTGGAACGCGGCCTGCGCGGCCTGCATCTGGTTCTGGAACGCGGTCTGCGCCTGCGTCCACGCGGCCACCGGGTTCTGCCAGGCAGTCCACATCGCCATCGGGTCGAAGGTGCCGAACGGATTGTGCGCTGCAGCACCGGTCGCGTCGGGCTTGGGGGTCTCGGCCGTCTTGGCCTGGGTCTTCTGCTGGCTCTTGCTGGTGTCTTCGGACATTTCGGGCTCCTTGTGTGACGTCACCCTAAGGACCTCGGCGGGGCCTGTCAATGCCGAATTGTTGCGATGCAGCAAAGATTCTTCCTCGGCGTGTCATTTTCTGTATTGCATCGCAATGCCGGAGTCAGTTAATGAACCGGTCATGGCAACCGAGAAGGCCGTGATGCCCGAGAAGAAGGCGAACTGGACCGCATTCCTGGCTGCGTGGGTTGGTTGGGTGCTCGATGCATTCGACTTCACGATCTTCATCGTGGTGGCGCCGGCTCTCATGAAGGAGTTCGGCGTCAGCTCGGGCGCGCACGGCGCCTCGATCATGTTGACGCTGCTCGTTCGCCTCGCCGGTGGCGTGATCGCCGGCTGGATGGCGGATCGCTGGGGCCGCCGTCTGCCGCTGATGCTCTCGCTATTGTGGTTCGCGCTGTTCGACGCGCTCATCTTCTTCGCACCGACGTTCACGTTGATCGTCATCTTCCGCACGCTGTTCGGCTTCGGCATGGGCGCCGAGTGGACCGCCGGTACCGCGCTCGCGATGGAGAGCCTGCCGCCGTCGAAGCGCAAGCTCGCGTCGGGTCTGCTGCAGGCCGGCTGGCCGGTTGGCTTCCTGCTCGCTGCACTCACCGCGTACTTCGTCGTCCCCGCGTGGGGCTGGCGCCCGATGTTCCTGATCGCCGCCGCGCCCGCGCTGCTCGTGATCCCCATCCGGCTGCTCGTCCCGAACGACGCGCCCGAAGTGAAGGTCGAGTCCAAGGGCGCCATCAAGGATCTGCTCGAGCCGCGCGTCCTCAAGATGCTCATCCTCGGCTCGCTCGTGATGGCGCTCGGCTTCATCGTCTATTACGGCATGGTCACGAGCCACCTCGGCCTCTACCTGTCGGCCGGCCAGACGGTCGCCGCGGGCTGGCAGGGTCAGATCTGGTTCAACGTCGGCATGCTCGTCGGCGTGATCGGGGCCGGCTGGGTCGCGGCGCGCTACGGCGTGATCACCGCGCTCGTCGCGCCTGCCCTGCTGATGGTTCCATTTCTGCCGCTGTTCGTCGGCAGCGTGCCGTCCTGGATGCCGGTCGGCGCATTCCTTGGCGGCATGCTCGGCGTCGGCTACTCGGGCGTCACGCCCGTGCTCACGACGAGTCTGTTCGAGCCCCACGTACGTGCGAGAGCGATCGGCCTCGTCTATCACGTCGGGGCGCTGCTCGCGGCGTTCATCCCGACGCTGATTCCGTGGGTCGTGTCGAGCACCGGCATGGCGCTCAAGGACGTCGTGATGATCGTCGTCGGTACCGGCCTCGTCGTGATGGCCGCCGCGGTGCTCGTGCTGCGCCGCATGATCACGATCCCGGCGGCCGAGACGCCGACCACGGAGATGCCGTCGAGCGAGACGCCGAGTGAGCCAGCTCCCGCAGCGGCAGCCTCGGCAGCGGCCGCTCCCCGCGAGATGCACCCGGTGGCCGTGGCCATCGTCGACCGCGAGGTCGCGAAGTCGACTCAGCGCCGGGCCATCCTCGGGTAATGCCCGGTTTCGCCGACGAAGATCGGGCTGGACCACCGAGGACCCTGTGGTAGCGTCCGTCGCAAATGCAGCTCGGGTGTGTGCTCCTACTGGCGGTGGCGGCGTGTGGTGGTGGCGGTGCAAGGCCGATGGCGAGCCTGTGCACGGGAGACAACGCGGATCCAAATGCGTGCCTCGCGGTCGCCCAGGACAAGCTCGCCCGCAAGGATGAGGCCGGCGCACGCGAATACATCGACAAGCTGGTCCTCGCGATCAACGCGTCACCCGCCTGTCTGCGCGATCACGACGCAGACGGCTGCTTCTTCGGTGTCGTCGCGCTGCTGCGCGAGCATCCGGTGGGTCTGCTCGCGCCGTACGACCTCTCCGACGACATCTTCAACATGGTGCCGCGGTGGACCGGTTCGGATGCCACCGGCCCGCGCATGCAGGCACGCGTCGCACTCCACGGTATGTGCGCCGTCCCCGGCCGCGATCCGATCGCGCAGCAACGTGCGTGCATCGTGCTCGGCGACCTCGTCGCCGACGAGCGCATGAAGCGCTGTGGACCCGACTGCGATGCGAGCGATCAAGGCCGCCTCCCCGGCTGGTCGACCAACGACGTCATCGACGGCTACGCCGCGGCCTGCAAGGTCGACAAGTCCTCGGTTCCGCCGCAGGCCTACGACGAGTTCGCGACGCTCGTCGCCAGGACGTACAAGGTCACTGGCACGAACGTGGTGTGCGAGCTCGCAAAGTCGCCACTCCATGGCGCGTCGATCCCCGACGCGCTCGCAAATGCCCAGCGCATCCGCAGCGACATCAAGGCGCGCGAGGCGAGCGCCAGCTCGGCGACCAAGCGTGAAGCCGATCGCATCGCGGCGATGGAGAAGAGCAAGATCGAGGCTGCCGCCCGTGCTGCTGCCGCGGAGGAAGCTGCGTTTCGCACGGAGATCCTCGCTGCGATCCATCGCTCCAACTGGCCGCTCACGTTCGGCCTGCTCACGAAGCGCCGAGGCAGCTCGGTCGACGAGACCGTCGCCACCGCGCTCTACAAGATCTGGGACCCGTTCGTCGAGTGGGCGATCAGCCAGACCAGCTCCGCGTCGGCCTACCTCGATCTGTCATCGCGCCTCACGCTCGCACCGAAGAATCACGCGATCCGCGTCGCGCTCGCGACGTTTCGCGAGCGCGCGCTCGTCGACGCGAAAAAGACCGCCAAGCTCGCGCGCGGCGTCGGTGGCGTCTGGCTACACGCCGCGATCGTGGCGCGAATCGCGGGCTCCACCGGTCCCGACGAGCAGGCCGCAGCTGCCGCAGCGTACTCCAAGCTCGTTGCGAGCGCGCACACGTCGCTGCAGCTCGAGGGGCTCGCACCCGCATGCTCGCCGGTCATTCGGCCGAGCGTCGCCGGTGGTCGCACCGTGAAAGCAAAGTCCACGCTGCAGTGCACGATCGAGCCCGAGCGCAAGACCGTCACGCACGAGGCGGTCAAGGTGAAGCAGCACGTGGTCGGCCCCGAGGGTGAGCACGACGTCGAGCACGAGATGATGGTCGATGTTCACCACCGCACCTACAAGGTCGTTGTCCGCGGCGTGCTCGCGATCTACGCCGGTGCACCACGCCAGGTCGTGCCGATCGAGTTCGAGGAGATCGTCGACGATGTCGATGGAAACGATGCCCGCAAGTTCGACACGGCCATCGCCGCCGCGCGCGACCTGATCACCAAGTCCACCGTCGGTGCGATCGAGACCGCGGACGCCACGAAGGCCTACACCGCGGCCCTCGCTGCGCTGAAGGCCGGCCGCAAGGAAGCTGCCGAGAACCAGCTCGTGATCCACGGCCTGCTCGCCGGATCGAGCCACGAGCTCGACGAGCTCATGGCCGGCTACGGCATCTCGTTCGCCGAGCTGCTGCCGCGATAGCTCCTCAGCGGCGAGGGGTCAGACACAACTTCCACCACTAGGGGCGAACTGACCCAAGTGGTGGAAGTTGTGTCTGACCCTAGCTCTTCTTTTTCGGCGCGCGCTTCTTCGGCAGCGAGTCGCGCAGCGCCTGCTTGAGCTCGTCGAGCTCGCGGCGCATCGCGGCGACATCGTTGGGCTGCTCGATCGACCTGCGCGACGCGTCCGCGTCGCTGCGCGCCCCGGCAGAGGGGCTTGCGATCGCCGGCTTCGACGGCCGGCGCGCCGGCGCTGCATCATCCGTGGCGTCGCTCCGCGAGTCGGCCCGCTTGCTGCGCGGCGGCATCGGTTCGTCGTCAGGCGCCGGCTCCCCGGGCGGCGGGCCCATTGGATACGACGGCGGCGGCGGCGCGTAGCCACCGTACTGGCCGGGATACGGCTGCGGCGCGCCAAACGCTCCGCCCATCCACATCCGCGTGAGCGCATCGGTCGCGGCCATCGGCAGCTGGGTGAGCGTGTTGTAGCCAGGGATCGCCTGCATACCGCGCTTGGCCTGCAGATACACATCAAGTGCACTGGTGACGTAGCGGCTGAAGAACTCGGCCAGCGAGTCGTCGGACAGCCGGATCATTTGCGTGAGCAGCTGGACCGGCAGGAATTTGGCGGCGTTGCCGGTCTCGAGCACGAGCTGCGTCAGCGTGGCCTGCGTGAGGTCCTCGCCGGTCTGCGCGTCGACGATGCGCAGATCGGACCCGCTCCGGATCTTCTGCGCGAGCTCGTCGAGGGTGACGTACCGGCTATCGCTCGTGTCATAGAGCCGCCGGTTCCCGTACTTCTTGATCAAGACCATCGCCACGGCGGCACCTTACCGGGCATGTTCGCTGCAGTGCAAGCAGCCTTTTTGCTGCACCGCAAGATGAAGCTTGACAGCGTCGCACCTGCGGTCGTAGCGTGCGCGGCATGACAGCCCGATTCGCGCTCGCTTTGCTGCTGTGCAGCATGAGCGCAGCCTGTGACGGCGGGTCCGGCGCCGCGTGCAAGGTCGATGAAGACTGCGCGTCCGGCTTCTGCAAGGTGGACGGCACGTGCGGCGATGCCGAGGCCGACGGCGGCATGGACGACGCGGGCATCGACGCGATCGCCACGATCTGCACGCCGGATCACGACGGCACCATCACGCTGAGCGAGCTGCCGTTCGCGGCCGGCCGCATGGGCACGTTCCGCATCGCCACGGATGCGACGTGGAGCACCGCCGGCACCGCGATGCCGATGAACCAGCGCCGCTGGGATCTGAGCGGCGCGCTCGCCAACGATCAGGACCGCGACCTCGCCCTCGTTGCCCCCGCCAGCGCATGGTGGGCACCGACGTTCCCCAGTGCCACGTACGCCACGCCGCTGTCGTCGGAGTCGGAGCTGCGCGGCGTGTTCGTGCTCGGCACCGATCACCTCGACCTTCTCGGCGTGGTGTCGCCCGACAGCACGTCCAAAACGGAGCTCGAGTACGACGTGCCTCCTCGCGTGCTCGCGGTCCCGCTCGAGGCGGGCAGTACGTGGACGACGACAAGCACCGTGTCTGGTTACGCGCAGGGCGTGTACTCGGCTTACTGGTACACCGAGGTCTACGAGTCCAAGGTCGATCAGACCGGCACGATGGTCACGCCCTACGGCGAGTTCCCCGTGCTGCGCGTCGCGACCGACCTCACGCGCACGTCGGGCTTCAGCACGCTCGCGACGACCCGCACATTCACGTGGGTCGCCGAGTGCTTCGGCCCGGTCGCGACCGCATCGAGCCAGAGCTTCGAGGCAGCCAACGAATTCTCCGATCTCGCAGAAGTGCGGAGGCTCGCGCCTTGACCTCGGCTCGGTTGCCGGGTGGCGGGGTGGAGGTCCGAGGTTCTCGTCCTGGCCGCGGAGCGGCCGGGAAGCTCGCATCGGCCATCTGCATGGCCGTGGCAGTCGCGGGCTGTGCACGGTTTCATGCGGCGTCCCTGCCGGGTGCCCCCGCCGACGCCACGTTCGTCGACGTCGATGGCGTGCATGTCCGTTACCGCGAGCAGGGCCAGGGCCCGGCGGTCGTGATGATTCACGGTTTCGGTGGCTCGCTCGAGCACTTCGCCGGCGTGGCGCCCGTGGTCGCGGCGAAGCACCGCGTGATCTCCGTCGACCTCAAGGGCTTTGGCTGGACGAGCCGCCCCGAGGGCGACTACAGCCCCGCCGCGCAAGCGCAGCTGGTGTGGGCTGTGCTCGACAAGCTCGGCGTCCAGGACGTCGCGATCGTCGGCCATTCGTGGGGCGCCTCGGTCGCGCTGTCGATGGCGGTCGCGCATCCCGAGCGCACGCGCCGTGTCGCGCTGTACAGCGGCTACATCTACGACGACCAGGTCCCGAGCTTCTTTCGCTGGGCGCAGCTCGGCGGCATCGGCGAGGTGCTGTTCTCGCTGTTCTACAAGGAGCGCATCGAGGACCGCGCCCCGCTCGCCTACTACGACGAGCGCTGGGTCACCCAGGCGCGCGTCGAGCGCGTCGAGGCCGACCTCGATCGCGAGGGCACCACGGCCGCCGCGCTCGCTGCCGTGCGCGGCCACAACTTCGACAAGCTCCACGACGCGCTCATCGGCTTCGCCAAGCCCGTGCTGCTCCTGTGGGGCAAGCAGGATCTCGTCACGCCGGTGTCGTACGGACATCGGCTCGCCGCCGAGCTCGCGAATGCAGACCTTCGCGTCTACGAGCGGTGCGGACACATCCCCATGGTCGAGGCGCGGAATCAATCGAACCGCGACCTCGTCGAATTTCTCGCGAAGGACGACCCAGCCCATGACGAAACCGGAACAGATCAACGAGGCAGTGGAAGTGGAAGTGAGCCAGATCGCCCAGCAGCTGGCAGCGGCGATGACAACAGCGCTCCAGCAGGCAATCCAAGTGGCGGTGGCGCTAGCGGTGGAGGAAGCGGCGGAGGAGCAGCGACGCCGGAGGTGGAGGGAGCCGGATTCACTCCGGATCCCGGGAGAGATTCTCTCCCTCGAGCAAAGGTCGGGCGCGGTCTAGTCGGATACGACCCCCTCACGTTCGCTGCTGACCTCACGGCCCTCGGCGCCGAGCTCGCACCGCGCCACTACGCATCACCGCGCGAGCGCACCGAGGTCGTCATCCACGGCATGCTGCGCGTGCGCGAGTCCGGCCTCTACAACCTCGATCTCGATCGCGGCCTCGATGCATCGGGCCAGCCGCTCTTTCCGGTCGCGCTCGACAACGAGCAGCTCGTCCAGACTGGCGACATTCGCGCCCGCACCGACCTCGCGGTCTACGCGCGCGGCATCGGCGTCGCAGCCAAGGCACGCATCGACTGGCTCGATAACGTCGCGCTCGGCGGCTCGCCCGATCTGCGCGGCGGCTCGCCGGCCACGAGCGGCGGCCAGCTACCGAGCTACGCGGTCGTCAAGCGCGCATGGGGCGAGGCCCTCACGCCGTTTGGCACCGTCGCCGTCGGTCGCATGGGCGCGCACTTCGGCCTCGGCATCGCCGCCAACGGGGGCGACTGCGAGGACTGCGATCACGGCGACGCCGCCGATCGCATGGCGTTCGTGTCGCCACTGCTTGGCCACTTCGTCGCGTTCGCCTACGACATCGCTGCACGCGGCCCGTTCACGCCGACCAAGGCGGGCGCCCGCGAGATCTTCATCGCGCCGAGCGCATCAGCCTCGGGCCCCACGTTCGCGCTGCTCAAGTCCCACTCACCCGCGACGCTCGCCCGCCGCGCCGACGCCGGCTACACCACGCTCGAGTACGCCGCGTACCTCACCCGCCGCACGCAGGACAACGACGTCCCCAGCTCGTACCTGCCGACCGCCGCTCCCATCGACACGTTCACCAGCGACGACGTCGTCGCGCGCGGCTTCTCCGCCACCGGCACCGGGGGCTGGCTGCGCCTGTCGAGCGCGCGGGTCCGCATCGAAGCGGAGGTCTCGTACCTCAAGGCGCGCGTCGAGCAGCCGTCGCTGATCCCGGGCACCGTGATCACCGTGCCGGTCACGTCGAGCCAGCTCGGCATGGCGTTTCAGTCGCACGTCGTCGCGGGCCCCACACAGCTCGGCCTCGACGGTGGCTACGCCAGCGGCGACGACGCACCTGGCTTCGGCGCGTTCCCCACGGCGGGTCAGCTCGCACCGGTGCCCGGGCAGTTCGAGGGCGCACAGGCGAACCCGCCGCGTGATCGCACCGTCGACAACTTCCGGTTCCACCCCGACTACCGCATCGACCAGATCCTGTTTCGCGAGATCATCGGCACGATCACCGACGCGATCTACGTGCGCCCGCACGTGCGCGCCACGCTGCTCACCGTCGGCAGCGGCCGCATCGATCTGCTCGCCGCGATGATCGCATCGTGGGCCGTCGAGGCGAGCTCGACGCTCACCGGCGACCGCGCGCTCGGCGTCGAATTCGATCCCGAGCTGCGCTACGCGAACAGCGACGGCTTCGTCGCGAACCTCGCCTACGGTCTGTTCATCCCCGGCGCCGCGTTCGACAGCACGACACTCGAGGCCAAGCCGGCCCAGGCCCTCCGCGCACGCGTGGGGTTCATCTTCTGATGCGGCACGTACTCCTCATCGCGCTCACCGCGTGCGGCAGCAACCTGACGCCGCAGCCCGAGCCATCGCCGGTGCTGCCATCGTGCATCCCGAACCGCGACGGGCAGATCACCGCCGACGAGCTGCCGATCGCGCTCGGCGAGGCCGCGCCCTACTACGCCGGCACGATGCGCACGATCGATCCGACGCTGCAGGGCGGCATGTGGGACTTCTCCGACGAGCGCTCCGATGACGAGGTCGTCGCGATCGGCCCTGCCCCGCTGCGCGACCAGTGGTACGCGGCGAGCTTTTCGTCGGGCCAGTTCGCGGTCGACGCGGGCGGCGGCCTCGATGGCATCTATCACCAGGACGCGCAGGCGCTGTGGCTCGACGGCACCGCGTCGCAGGCCGAGACGCCCAAGACGCTGATCGTCTATCCGCAGCCGCTCGCGGTGCTGCGCTTCCCGGTCACCGTCGGCGACACGTTCACGCAGACCGTGGCGCTCACGAACGTCACGATCAATGGCCTGCCGTTCAACGGCACCGACGAGCTCACGGTCGAGGTCGTCGAGTCGGGCGAGCTGTCGCTGCCGTACGTCGAGTTCTCGCCGACGCTTCGCGTGCGGACCCATGCGGTTCGCCGTCCCTCGAATGGCGGCATGACCAGCCGTCGCCAGAGCCTGTGGTTGTTCGAATGCTTCGGCGAGATCGCTCGCGCCGAGAGCCGTGCCGACGAGACCAATGCTGAGTTCACGACTGCTGCCTACTTCAGGCGTTTCGCACTAGGAGTCACACCATGATCTGGGACATGTGGAAGCAAGGATTCACTGCGTGGGAGCAAGCCACCGCGCAGTACATGGAAAAAGTTCTATCGAACCCGGGCGTGCTCGGGCCGGCGGGCGCCATGCTCACCGCCGCGATGAAGACCAAAGCCGCGACGGACAAGGTCATGGCCTCGACATGGTCGGCGATGGGCCTGCCCACGCGGCGCGATCAGGAGCGCTCGCTTCACAAGCTGAACCAGCTCGAGAGCCGCCTCTTCGATCTCGAGGAGCAGCTCTACGCGGCGAACGCAGCCAACGCCAAGCGGAGCTAACGCCATGGACGTCTCGGCCCTCAGCTCACAGATCCTCCCCGCGCCGCGTGCGGTGTTCGACCGCCTGCCGACGCATCGCCACCGCGTGCGCTTTCAGGTCCGGACAGGATCGAGCTGGGAGCCGGTGACATGGGGCCAGTTCGCGCTGCAGATTCGCGGCGTCGCGCGCTACCTGATCGAGCACGAGATCGAGCCGGGCGAGCGCGTCGCGATCCTCGCGAACAACAGCGTCGCGTGGGGAAGCGCCGCACTCGGGGCACAGACCGCGGGCGCGGTGTTCGTGCCGATCTATCCGGCGTCGACCGCCGATCAGATCGCGTACATCCTCGAGCACGCCGAGGTGAAGTTCGTGTTCGTCGCCGGCAAGGAGCTGGCGGCTCGTCTCGAGATCGCGCGCGGCAAGATTCCGAACCGGCCGCAGGTGATCGACCTCGCGCAGGCCTCGTGGACCGCCGGTGCCCCCCTCAGCGACGAGGCCTCGATCCAGGGGGCCTCGGCACGCGATGCCGCAGCGCCCACGCTCGTCGACGCGCGCCTCGGTGCGCTCGACCTCGACTACCCGTGCCAGATGCTCTACACGAGCGGAACGTCCGGCAACCCGAAGGGCGTGCCGCTCACGCACCGCAACGTCGGCCGCAACGGCGCCGACTGGCTCGAGTCCAACGCGCCCGTGCTCGCCGAGGGCGATCGCGATCTGCTGTGGCTGCCGATGAGCCACATCTTCGGCTGGGGCGAGCTGTGCGCCGGCAATCTCCTGGGCTGGGAGACCTATCTCGCATCGCCCGCGGATGTCCTCGATCTCCTGCCCGGCGTCGCGCCGCAGGTGTTCATGAGCGTGCCCGCGTACTGGGAGAAGATCGCCCGTGCGATTTATCCCGCGGCGCGGAGTGAATCCGCGCCGCTCCATCCCGGGGCCGGCAAGGACGACCCCGGCGAGGCCCTGCGCCGCGTGACCGGCGGCCGCCTGCGGTTCTGCCTGTCCGGCGGCGCCGGTCTCAAGGTCGAGATCAAGGAGCTGCTGCACAAGCACGGCGTGCTCGTGATCGAGGGCTACGGTCTGACCGAGACCTCGCCGACCCTCACGCTGAACCGCCCGAACGCGTACCGCTTCGACACCGTCGGCAAGCCGCTGCCCAGCGTCGAGCTCAAGCTCGATACCGATGGTGAGATCCTCGCGCGCGGCGAGAGCGTGTTCTCCGGCTACTTCAAGGATCCCGAGGCGACCGCGGCTGCGTTCACCGACGACGGCTGGTTTCGCACCGGCGACATCGGCCGCTGGACCGAGGACGGTTTCCTGCAGATCATCGATCGCAAGAAGGACATCCTCGTCACGGCTGGTGGCAAGAACATCCCGCCGGTGAACATCGAGACCAGGTTCGTCGACGATCCGGTGATCGAGCGCCTCGTCGTGTACGGCGATGCCCGCCCCTACCTTGTCGCCGCGGTGTGGATCCGCGCCGACGTGCCCGCCGACGAGCGCGCCCGTCTAGTGGCGCAACGCATCGAGGCGATCAACGGCGAGCTCGCGCGTCACGAGACGATCAAGCGCCACTTCGTCGCCGAGCAGCCGCTCACCGTCGAGGACGGGACGCTCACTTCGTCGCTGAAGCTGCGGCGCAAGGCGGTCTACGATCGCCTTCGCACCAGGTTCGAGGCACTCTACGCGTGAAGGCTCCCGGCGTGAAATCTCCTCTCGACTCGATCATCGCACTGCTCAAGCGAGCGCCGAAGGGCCCACCGGCCGTCGGCGCCACGCCGCACAGCGTGGTGTGGGCCGAGAACAAGTGGCGCCTGCTCCGCTTTAGCCCCGCGGGGCGGAGTGAATCCGCCCCGCTCCATTCTGGGTCGGCACAGCGCCGCTACTCGACGCCGATCCTCCTCGTACCGTCGCTGATCAATCGCTGGTACGTGCTCGACCTCGGCAGCGGCCGCTCGCTGATCGAGTGGCTCGTCGCGCAGGGTCACGACGTGTTCTGCATCGACTGGGGCACGCCCACCGCCGAGGACCGCTACCTCACGTGGGACGACTTCGCCGGCCGCTACATCGGTCGCGCCGTGCGCCACGCGTCGCGCTATGGCTCGACGGGCCAGGTGCACCTGCTCGGCTATTGCCTCGGCGGCACGCTCACCGTGAGCTACACCGCGGCGTTCCCGCAGCACGTGCGCACGCTGCTCGCGCTCGCCGCCCCGATCGACTTCGATCACGCCGGGATCATGGCGCAGTGGACACGCGTCCCCACGTTCGATGTCGCCGCGCTACTCGAGGCATTCGGCAACGTGCCGTGGCCGCTGATGCAGGCGAGCTTCAACATGCTGCGGCCCACGCTTCGCGCGGCCAAGACCGTCGCGCTCCTCGATCGCGCGTGGGACGACGAGTTCCTCGAGGCGTTCCTCGCCACCGAGCACTGGGGCAACGACAACGTGTCATTCCCGGGCGCCTGCTACGGCCGCTACATCGAGGAGCTGTACCGTCGCAACAAGCTCATGACCGGTGGCTTCACGGTCTCGGGCCGACCCGCCGAGCTGTCGCAGATCAAGTGCCCGACGCTCGCGCTCGCGTTCGCCGACGACAACATCGTGCCGCTGCCGAGCGCCGCGCCGCTGATCGACCGCATCGCGAGCACCGACAAGCAGCTCGTCGTGCAGCAGGGCGGCCACGTCGGTGCTGTCGTCTCGCGCAAGGCCGTCACGCGGCTGTGGCCGACGATGTCCGAGTTCTGGGCCAAGCGCTCGTAGCGCGGATCACGCCCACGGGTCGAGCACAGAAACACCCGTCGAGGTGAAGTCGGAGACGTTGCGCGTCACCACCGTCATGCGATGCACCAGCGCGGTCGCAGCAATCAGTGCGTCGCGCTCGGATCGTGGATCCGGAACGTGCAGCCTCGCGCACTCCAGCGCCACGAGAACGTCGATCGGCAGCACGCGGCCGGCGAAGGCATTCATCACGTGTCCATTCATCCACGTCCTCATCACGGCGCCCTGCCTTGCGTCGCGGCGCTCGAGCAAGCGCACGCCAAGCTCCAACTCCAGGACGGTGATCACGGACACGAACAGGCTCGACGTGGGTACCTGAGCCGCCCAGGCCGTGACGTTGTGGTCGGCCTTGCCGGCGCCAGCCTTGCGCAGCTCCGAGACCACATTGGTATCGAGCACGAACATCAAGCGGTGAAGTCGGGCGGTTGGTACAGGTTTCGAGCGCGGGGCACGTCGAACTCGATGTCCTCGGCGCCCGGCATCGCCAGCTGTTCGACGATGGACGTGGACGGCCCAATCAACCGTTCGTACTCCTCGATGCTGAGCAGCACGTGCGACGGTCGGCCCCGGTCGGTGATGATTACTGGGCCTCGTTTCGCGGCTTTCTTGGCTCGACTCGTGTCCTGATTGAACTCGCGGCTCGAGAGCTTGGTGGACGTCGATGTTCTGCGAGGCGCCATGTAGCAACGTTACTACAACATGGTCTTTGCCGCAATCACACTCGACGATTCGCGATGCAGCCTCGGCGGTTCCTCGTCTTGGTCCATCATCGTTACGTATCGAACACGAGCAGGTTGGAGAAGTGCCATATTTTGAGACAGGGCGAGACGGTGAGAGGAGTAGGTCACGCGGGTACACAGAGGCGCGCGGTTGCGACTCACCGCCCTTGATGGAGTCGCAACGCGAACGAGCTCGGGTTACGAGCGCAGCTCACCGATGATCATCGCACTCGTCCTTCTCTCCGCGCTGCTCCACGCGTCGTGGAACGCACTGCTACGGCTGGAGACCGACAAGGACCGATCACTCGTCATCGCGATCTCGATCGCCGCCATGCTCGCGAGCATCGTCGCGGGGATCCGATGGGGCATGGGCCAGGTCCCGTTCCCGACGACCGCCTCGCTCGGCTGGACGCTGCTCGCCGGTGGGCTCGAGTGGATCTACTTCTGGACGCTCGCGCAGGCACTCGAGCGCGGCCGGCTCGGCGCGGTCTACACGATCTCGCGTGGCGGCGCGATCCTCGTCGTGTATCCCGTCTCGATCGTGCTGTTCACTGAACAGCTGACACTCATCTCGGGCATCGGCAGCGCGGTCGTGCTCGGCGGCCTCACGCTCGCGAGCGCGGGAACCAACGACAACCGAGCATCGCGCGGCAGCCCCGTGATCTGGGCGATCGCGTGTGCGGTCGCGATCGCGGGCTATCACCTCGCGTACAAGGCCGCGTTGCGCGAGCACGGCGGTCCGTCGGCGGTGTTCGCGCTCTCGCTCGCTGCCGCCAGCGTGATCAACATGATCCGGGTCGGTCGCACTGGCCGCACCGTCGTCGGCGGGCTGCTGAAGACCCGGCTCGTGCGCGTGGTGCTCATGGGTGCCCTGTGCGGCGGCTCATTCCTCATCCTGATGGAGGCGCTCGCCGCCGGCGGTGCGGGCTACGTGCTGACGCTGCGCAACACGTCAGTGCTGTTCGCCGTGGGTCTCGCATTTCTGATCGGCGAACGGCCGCTGCGCCTCGAGATCTTCGGCGCGATCCTCGTCGCCGTCGGGGCAGTCTTGATGGCCTGGCCGGCTTGAACGTACGTCGTCGCGTACGACCCGTACCTCAAGGCCGCGCACTTCATTCGCGCCTCGAACATGAATGAGGTGCACGATCCCAGTGCAAGTGGAGCGGGCTCCTTCAAATCGGTCTCGAAGATGACCAAAGGCGGCGCCACGTTCACGCGCGAAGGCAAGGGTAAGCGATAGACTCGGAGCGTGACGCGAGGGTTCAGGGGAAGTCCCGAGCCGCCGCTCGCCAAGCGCGAGGTGGTGGGCAGCGCGTACACGATCGATTGCGAGATCGCTCGGACCGAGACCGGCGTGGTGTTCGAGGCGCACGACATGCTGCTCGACCGCCTCGTCGCACTCAAGCTCGCGTGGCGCGACCCCGGCACACCATCGCTGATCGTCGAAGCGCGCCGGTGCGCGGCGGTCCGCGACTCGTGCGCCGTGCAGATCTATGGCATGGGCCGCCACGACTCTGTTGAGTACGCGGTCAGCGAGCGAGTCCGCGGCAGGCTGCTGCGCGACACGCACGATCGCACGAAGCCAGCCGACGTGTACCTGACGCGGCTGCGTCGCCTCATCGGTGCCGTGGCGCGGGCTCACGAGGCGGGCATCGCGATCGGCGATATCTCGGGAGCCACCGTGCTCGTCGAGGACGAGGACCGCCTGGTCCTGGGTCGCCTCTCGCTCTCGCAGGTTCCGGCCTTCGGGAAGCACGGCCAGATCCTCGCGCCCGAGGTCGTGCGCGGCGAGACCGATCCGCAGGATCCAGCCGCGGCCGAAGCGATCGATCTGTACGGCCTCGGCTGCATCGCGATCGAGATGGTCGCCGGCGCGCCTCCGTTCGCCGACGACAATCGCGAACGCGAGCTGCACGGCCACGCGGCCGAGCCGCCACCCCGCATCAGCGATCTGCGCCCCGACCTCCCCACCGAGCTGTCGGACCTCGTCGACTGGCTCCTCGCCAAGCACCCGCGCGCCCGCCCGCGCACCGCGAGGGACGTGCTCACACAGGTCGAGGCGGTGATCGAGCGAGCGGGCGCCACGACTCGCACGCTGCGCGTGCTGATCGTCGAGGATGACACCGCACGCGCGCGCTGGCTGTGGGGCCTGGCCCGCCGGGCCCACGCGGCCACGATCGTCGAGATCGCGAGTGAGGGCACTGACGCCGCTCACAAGCTCAATCGCGATCAGCCCGACATCGTGTTCATCAACGCGAAGCTGAAGGGCGTGATGAACGCACTCGAGCTGTGCATGTATGCGCGCGGGCTCGAGAGCTGTCATCACACCCTCGGCGACATCTATCTCATCGGCGATGTATCCCCCGGCGATCTGAACCTGTTCGACGGCGCGAACGTCCAGGTCCTCGACGACGATGACAACCTGCCGAGCGTGTTCATCGACCGCATCCGATCCGCCCTCGCCTCCTCGCGGACGCGGACCCGCAAATCGCGCACCACGATTTCCGGCTGACGCTTAAGCCTCTGGCTGCGGGTCGGTCGGGGATGAAGCTCGCCGTTCTGATCGCGCTGCTCCTCGGCGCAGGCATCGCACACGCCGACCGCGCCCAGCCCCGTCGCGGCCAGCTGCGCCAGGCGCTCGTCCAGAAGTTCGATCACGATGGGGATGGCAAGCTCCAGGGACGCGAGCGCAAGCAGGCAGCCAAGGCGCTACGCCGGCTCGCCAAGCGGCTGCACGGCACGCCGCATGGCAACGCGAGTCGTCGCGAGCGGCTGATCCGGCGCTTCGACATCGACGGCGACGGCCACCTCGGCCCCGGCGAGCTCCCGCCGCGCGTCGCGAAGCGACTGCGCCGTGCCGACCGCAACGGTGACGGCTGGGTCGATCCCAACGAGCTGCGCTAGCGCCGGCGACGACGGCGCAGCACGAACGCGCCGAGCAGACCCGCGAGCGCCAGCGATCCGCTGCCGCCGCTCGACGAGCAGCAACCGCTGGTCGCCTCGATCGTCTCGCACTTCGGCGTGCACAGCGCATCGCCCTCGGGACCTTCGTCGCACTGCTCGCCCATGTCGATGATCTGATCGCCGCACTTGGGCAGCCGGCAGTCGGTGCGGCAGACATCCGGCTTGTCGGCGAGCGCGAGGCCGGTGTCGCATTGCTCGGTCGGGGTCTTCACGCCATCGCCACAGATCGCGTACGGGTTCGCGACGATACAGACATCGTCCATCTGCCAGCCGCCGAGCTCGAGACCCTGATCCGACGTGATCTCCCAGCCGACGGTGACCTCGTGGCCCGAGAAGTAGCTCGACAGCGCGACGTCGTGGAACCGCCACTCCTTGTCGATGTGGTGGAGCGCGCTGTTGTCTCCGGTATCGCTGGTGAGGTTCAGCCACGCCTGCTTGCCGTTGGCGGTGACCTTCGCCTGATCGAAGTGGCTATCCTCGACGGAGAGCCAGCGCCGGTACTGCAGCCGCACGTCGCTGTAGCGACCGATCTCGATCACCGGCGCGTTCAGCCACGCGCGCTGGTCCGGGTTGTAGTTACCGCCCAGCGTCATGCCGAGGATGTTCGTGCCCGAGAACGCGGCGCGCGGATCGGTCGCGCCACCGGCGGGCGGGCCCCACGCGAATGGCGATGCGTCGCCCGCGTCGGTGCCCGTCGTCCAGCCTTCCGCGAACGGGTCGGCCGCGTCGAAGTTCGTGCAGTACAGCTTCACCGTGTCGCCCTGATAGAGCTGGTAGTACGGATCGGCGTAGTTGTCGGCGAGCGTGAGGACCGAGCCGTCGGCGAACTTGATCTTCGCCTTGTAGTAGACGGTCTCCTGCGGTGACAGCGGCAGCTGCGCGAAGAACTTGTTCGTGCCCGCTGGCGTGGCCTCCTGCGTGCCCGGCTGCGGAATCCCGCCGTATCCGGGGAGCCAGCTGATCTCGGCACCCGCGACCTCGTCGCCCGCGCAGCGATCCGACAGGCCGGTGACATCGATGTGGATACCGATCGACAGCGCCTTGACCTCGAGGGTGCCCGGCGCCTTGATCGTGCCCGTCGCGGTGCGGATACCGTGCAGGCCATAGGCATCGCGGATCGCGCACTCGTTCGGCGTGCCGTTGGTGAGGTTGCCGTCGTCATCGTCCTCGGCAAGAGCCTCGATGAGGCTCGTCGGGATGCTGATCGCGCGGCGCAGCGTGCCCAGGTAGATCTTGTTGACCAGCGCCACGCCGGCGACCGGTCCGAGCTGCTCGATCAACGCCTTGCGCAGATCCCAGAAGATGCCGCCATAGATCATCCCCGTGTGATGGATCTCGCCGACGTCACGCGGCCACGACCACTCGGAGTCGCCGGGCTCGAGGTCACGCAGAGGCTCGTCGACATAGAAGAAGCCGCGGCCCATGCCCGGGTCTCCCGTGATGCTCGCCGCGAGGAAGTCCGATGCGCCCTCGCTCATCGCGCCGTCGAAATCACCGACGCCGGGGATGAGCTCTGCCGTGTGCAGGCGATGGCCGTACTCGTGATAGACGACGTCCTCGAGCAGCGCGGTGTTCTGGCACTGATCGTTGGCCTGGAAGAAGTTGATCGACTGACCGTCGAAGAATGCGTTGCAGCTCTGCGCGATGTTGACGTTGACCGCCATCTGGTCGTCGAGCGTGGGCATCGCAGGGTCGATGAAGTCGCGGACGTACTCCTTCGCGATCATCGTCGCGACGTAGGCGTTGACCTGCGCATCTTCCTCGACCACGCCGCTCGCATCCCACGCCGCGGCACCACCCGCTGTGAGCGGAAACCGTGCGGTCGCCGCCGCGTTGCCGGTGGCCTTGTTGACGACGCTCACGAGATCGCCAGCGACGGAGGTCTCGACCTCGACGTTCGGCTCGGCACCCCACGACACCGCGCCTGCCTTCGTGGTGGTCTGCGGCGCGCCGTTGACGTTCACGAAGGCTCGCTGCGCGACGCGATCGATGCGCGTCCGTGCGGGATAGCGATCGACCACGCGGTACTTCACGGTGCCGTTCGCATACAGGTTCAGCTGCTTCGTCGCGATGACCGCGCCGGTCACGACATCGACGTAAGCAAGGTAGCGACCGTCGATACCACCATCGATCGTCATCGGCCGCGCGACGCGGTAGCCGAGCACCGTGTCGTCGGCGACCAGCGGCAAGACCACCTCTTCGCCTGGCGCCGACACGGGCGCGTTCGGTAGCCCCAGCTCGGCGCGCAATGCATCGCGCGCGCTGGCCGAGAGCTTGAGCACTGGCATCCGCAAGCGCGGAACCGCGAACGCGACGTTGGGCAGCGCCTCGGAGCCGATCACGAACAAGCGATCGGCCTTGAAGCGGAAGCTGACCTGACCGCCGACGACCTTCTTTCCAGCAGCGCGCTGGATGAAGCCGATCGAGCGCATCGAGCCGTCGAAGTGATTGGAGACCAGCTCGAAGTCGCTGACCGCCGAGCCCGGCGCGAGCAGCGCGAGATGGTCGGCGAGCACCTGGCGAGCGAACTGCTCGGCGATCTGCGCGCTCGCCGTCGTGCCCGGTGCCGGAATGCCTTCGCCCCAGATGCGGCTCGGTACACCGGTGGCGCTGTCCCACGCAGCCTGCCATTTCCCGGCCCGGCGCGCGGCGAAGGCCTGCCAGGCCGCGCCCGGCGAGGTGTGTCCCCACGCGAGCTTCCTGTGCGCGCGGAGCGGCTTGGCGAAGCTCGTGCCCGACGCCGCCATCAGCGCATGGGCATCCGCCTGCCTCCGAGTGCTGGGCGCAACGGCCGACGCAGACGCGGTCAGCGCGACGAGTGTGCCGGCCACCACAGCCCGACCCAGACGGCAAAACATCGGGCGATTAGAGCGCATCCCCGGGCACTCGTCATCCTGGAATGTGGAGGGCATCCAGGACTTCCGCACGGGAATCCCGGACGGACAGCCCGAGGCTGAGCTGTCCACGTGCACGCACGAGGTTGTGCGCACGTCGCGTGGGATAGCGCGCCGGATCCCAGCCGAAGTAGCTGTCATCGAAGACATCGACGGCAAACCGCGCCGCCAGTTCGATACATACGAGCTCGAGGCCGATTGGGATCGACCGGCGTTCGTCCGCCGTGACGAAGGCGTCCGCCTCGCTGCGAAATCCGCGGATCGCCGCGTCAAAAATCGCGGTTTCGAACCTGGCCTGGGTCACGTCCTCACCGTGCGGGTTGCACCACGACCGCATCGCGTCGCCGAGCTCGAACGCCAGCGTCCCGCGCGCGACGGTATCGAGGTCCACGAGACAGACCCCGGCCAGCGGCTCGCGCTGGAACACCAGGTTGGAGATCTTGAGATCGCCGTGCACGTGGCGCGGCGGGAGCACCGGAATCGCAGGCAGGGTGCCGGCAGCCGCAAGGATCTGCCGGCCGAGGTCGACTGCCTCGGGGTCACCGCCGCGCGCAACGCGATCGGTGAGCTTGGCGAGGTGCGCCTGCGTGTCGTGCACACCGGCGCGCGTGAACTTGTAGTCATGCGCGAGATCCGCGACCGCGCGATGGAAGCGCCCGACGAGCGCGCCACCCGCCTCCGCCCACTCGACGGACGGCACCGCATGCACGCTCTCGCCAGCGATCCAGGACAGCGCGCGCCACACGCGACCTTCGTGCTCGAGCCACGCGCGATCGTCGAGCGTCCGCACGAGCATGGGAGTCACGAGTCCGCGCGCGGCGAGATGATTCGTCACCGCTTCGATGTCGAGGTTGACCTCGGCGCCGAAGATCGGATGCAGCTGCTGCAGCGCGGCGATGTGTGCGCCCGCCTCGTCGCTCACGACGTACGTCTTGTTGATCAGCCCGCCGGCATGCGCGGACACAGCAGCGGGACGCCAGCCCCAGGCCGCCGCGACGTCCTCCGCGATCAATGCCCGTGACCGTCGTCGCCGGCCGGAGGACGCGCCGCGCCGTGACCCGATGGGGCGCCATGACCGGCTTGACCCGGTGGCGGGCTCGGCGGCGCTTCCTTGACCTCCAGCAGCTCGATCTCGAACACCAGCATGCCCTGCGGCCGGTTCGGCTGGTTCTTGTACGCGAGCTCCTCGGGGATCCACACCCGGTACTTGTCACCGACCGACATCAGCGGGATGGCATCGGTCCAGCCCTTGATGACGCCCTGCAGTGAGAACTGCGACGGCTCGTTCTTGATGACGCTCGAATCGAACATCCGGCCATCGGTGGTCCAGCCGGTGTAGTGAACCTTCACCGTGTCGGTCGGCTTGGGCTTGGGTCCGCCCTTGCCGCTCGCGAGCACCTTGTAGGCCACACCTGCGGTCGTCTTGCGCGCATGGCCGGGCGGCTTCGCGACATCGGGCGGCGGCGGAGGTGGCTCCGCGAGCGCCTTGTCGATCTGCAGGATCTCGACCTCGTAGCACAGCATGCCCTGCGGCATGTTCGGCTGCGGCGCGGCCGGCGTGACCATCTTCGCGGCGTCGACCCAGAACCGCACGCGCTCGCCGGCGACCATGGAGGTCAGCACCTCTTCCATCGGTGCGGCCTGGCGAAACGGCGGGACCTTCGCCGCCGGCTTCTTGTTCATCTCGGTCGTGTCGAACATCCGACCGTCCGCGTCCCACGCGGTCAAGTTGAACGTGACCTCGTCAAACGCACGTGCCCGATCCTTGCCCGTGCCCGGCCGGAGGCTGGCGAACTTCACGCCGCTCTTCGTCGCGCGCGCGTCCGCAGGCGGCGACGTGATGTCGGCCGGCACTGGCGGCGCCTCGATGATGTCGACGACCTCGACGAGATAGACGAGCGTCTCACCCGACGGCTTGCCCGCGCTGGGCTGATCCTTGAGCCCGATCTCCGGTGGCAACCACAGCATCGCCTTCTCCCCCTTGCGCACCAGCTGCATGGCTTCGGTGAAGCCGCGCGCGGTGGCCGCGAGGTTGAGCGGCATCGGCTTGTCCTCCTTCATGTTGGAGAAGAAGCTCTCGCCGGAGGCCTGACGCCATCCGGTGTACTTGATCATCACCGTATCGTTGCGCTTGGGCGCGGGATTGTCCGGCGCGGCGGTGATCGTCTTGTAGATGAGTCCCGACGGCCGTCGCGTCGCGTCGGCGGGTGGGGTCTTCAGATCGAACGGCGCTGCGATCTTCTGCGGCAGGATCGTGGCACCGACCTTGCTGCTTCCTGCTGCGTCGTTGTCCGTCTTCTTGCAGCCGGCGATGGCAAGCAAACCGGCGAGAACTGCCTGAACCTTCATTCGCTGTACGCCTCACGTGTCAGGTTGCGGACGCCGCCGTCTTGCACCACGACGTTGTCTTCGATCCGGATGCCACCGAACGGCCGGAGCTCCTCGACGAGCTTCCAGTCGACCAGGTGCTCGCGGTCGTCGTGCAGCTGCGCCATCAGCGCATCGATCACGTAGAAGCCGGGCTCGATCGTGAAGACCTGACCCGGTTCGATCGTGCTCGTGTTGCGCAGGAACTTGTTGTCGGCGCGCGGCGGCCGCAGCTTCATGCCGACGTCGTGCACGGTCACCCCGAGCGAGTGCCCGAGACCATGCGGGAAGAATGCGCGCGTGATGCCACGGTCGACGAGCTCGGCGCTCGTGCCCTTGCCGATACCGAGGTCGCGGATCACGTCGGCGAGCATGCGATGCGCTTCGTCGTGCAGCTCCTCGTACGCCATGCCCGGCTTGATGTGCGCGATGATCTTCTGCTGCATCTCGTCGATGCGAGCGAGCAGCTCGCCGAACCGCTTTGCCGCTGCGCCCGTGCCGCGCACGTAGCTGCGCGTGATGTCGCTGCCATAGCCGTTGTAGCGCGCGCCGGCATCGACGAGCAGCGAGGTGTCGCCCTTGACCTTGGTGCGCTCGTACGCGACGTAGTGGAGCACTGCCGAGTGCGCGCCGATCGCGACGATGTTCTTGTACGGAGTGGTCGGATCGTCCTGCTCGGACACCGCGAGATACGTGAGGTGCACGTCGAGCTCGGAACAATCGCCGGCCTTGAAGCGCGCCTCGGTCGCCCGGTGTCCACGCACCGCGCGGCGAGTGGCCTCGTAGAGACACTCGATCTCGTAATCGCTCTTGTGCGTGCGCGTGCCGTCGAGCGCGATGACGAGCTCGGCCGGATTCACCTCACCGGGCGGGGACTGACCGGGGTCACGCGTGATCACCGCCACCTTGCCGCCGGGCAGCACGTCGCCGGCCTTGCCGGGCCCGACGGTGACGACATCGAACGCGCTCCAGAAGTGGTCGCTCTCGGGCGGTGGCGTGGTCTCCCAGAAATCATCGACGACGGTGCGCACCAGGGTCGGCTTGCGGCCGGCGCGGACGATCACGTAGGCATCGGCTTCCACGAGCGGGCACCAGTGCGAAAACGCAGGAGTCGGAGACAGCGGCCACGACTGATCGTCGAAGCGGTTCTTGGACTGGGGAGCGCCGCTGCACAGCACGAGCGCCTCGAAATTCTGCGCCTCCAGAATCGCCTCGGTCGCTCGCTGCAGCTGGCCAATATGGTCCTGGTAGGTGGTCTCGAGGCTCACGCCGGGAGCCTACACGATCAGCGCTGCGTGGGCTTGGCCGCGAAGGCGGTCACCGGCGTGCGCTCGATGGTAAACGTGCGACCTTCGACCAGATCGCCGACGAGCAGACGGATCGCCGGGACCGCCAGCGGCCCGCGCTTGGCCGGCACGATGAAGCGCCGCGCCACGGCACGGACGGCCTCGACTTCCGCGGGTCGCAGGCTCGCCACGGTGGTGTCCCCCTTGAAGCTGGTCGCGGCCGTCGCGATCGACTGGCGGGTCTGGGGCGTGCCCCCGTAGACCACGAGCACCGGGCCTGATAGCGACGGCAGCTTCATCACGAGCGTGCTGCCCTGCGGGAGCTCGACGCCGGACGGCACGATCGCTGCGTCGGCCTTGCCGAGCCCGAGCGCTGCGAGTGCTGACACGGTGTCGGGCGCGGGCTCGATCTTGCCGAAGTAGTCCTTCGCGATCTCGCCGCCGAACAGCACGTTGAGCACGAAGTCGGTCTCGCGACCGCCGATGCCAGGGACCAGCACGCGCTTGCCCTTGAGGCCCGACAGCTTGTCGATGCCGCCGCGCGCGAGCAGCTGCCAGCCGTGGCTCGACTCGCCGCCGCGCACCGCCGCAGCGACGACCGTGTAGTTGCCACCGGCGACCGCGAGGTACGAGGCGTCGACGAGCGCGATCGTGACCTCGCCCTTTTTCACCGCCGCCGCGAAGTCGGCACCACGCGCGAACACCTTGCCACTACCGGTACCGCCGAGTGCCTTGCCGATGTGATCACCCAGGCGCGATGCGAGCTCGACGCGCGCCGAGGTCGACGGGAACGGCGCGGTCGGCGCGAACAGACCGACGGTCACGGACTGCGCGTGGGCCGTGGCCGACACCGCGAGGATCGCGAGAACGAGCAAGAACCCTCGGCATTGGGCGGGAAGGTGGAGGGGTTGGACCGAGGTTCCCGTGCCACGGGCCCGAGCGAAGCGAGGGACCCGGGGCCTCATGGTGCCTCCCCGTAGATGCGCTCTTTGGATTCGATCCAGTCGTTGACCGGCGTGAATCGCACGCCCGCCTTCTTCGCGCGCCGCCACGCATCGAGCGCCTTGGGATGCTCGCCCTTGCGCTCGTACGCGATGCCGAGATTCACGAGCGCCTCCGGGATTCTCGGTCCGAGCCGCTCGAGCTGCGCGATCGCCGCATCGACCTTGCCGTCGGCGAGATCGAGCACGGCGAGATTGTGCGCAACCTCGTCACCACCGACGCGCGCGTTGGCAGCCTTCGCGGTCGCGAGATATTTGCGTGCCTGTGCCAGCTGGCCGGCGCGATACGCATCCTGCGCGGCATTGAGCGCGACCACGCGGATCGCCGTGCCGAGCATCGCGGCTGCGACGCCGGTCGACTTGCCGGCGAGCGCGGTCAAGCGATCGAGCGACTTGCCCGCGCGCTTGAGCGACAGGCCCTCGGTGAACGCGATCAGGATCGTCGCGGCCTGCGTGTCGGCGGGCGGCGGGAACGGACAGCTCTGACCCTGTACCGCCTTGAGCGCGGTCAGGGCGGCTGGCACATCGCCGGCGACGACGGCCGCGATCGCGAGGTCACACTTGCGCGCCAGCGTCGATTCGCCGGGCACCGCCGCGGCGCGCAGCAGCTCGACCGCCTTGGCGCCGTTCCCCGCGCGAAGCTGGGCGAGACCGGCCGCGTGACGAGCGGTCGCGAGCGCTGCCTTGTGGCGGGCAGCGAGTGGCCCCGTGTGAGCAGACGTCGCGGTCTTCTCGAGCGCGACGACCGCCAGCGCCGGATCACCGCCGGCGACCTCCGTCGCTGCCCAGTCGATCGCGATCTCGGCGTTGTCCTTGTCGGTCGATAACGCGCGATCGTAGAGCCCGCGTGCGCCCGGAATATCGCTATTGATCGCGTGCGCACGCGCCGCGAGCATCAAGTGCAGCGCAGACGGATCGGCTTTCACGGCCCGGTCGAATGCGAGCACGGCGTCCGCCGACTTGTTCAGCGCGAGCCGAGCGATGCCGAGGTTGCGCCATACGATGGCATTGCCGTCGAGCGTCTCGGCGCGCGTGAGCAGTGGCTCGGCACCCGCCGCGTCGTTTGCGGTGAGCTTGGCGACCGCAACGTTGGTGAGCGCGTCGGACAGCAGCTTGCGGGAGCGTGCACTCGACTGGATGCCTTCGGCGTCCTCGAGCGTCGGGATCGCCGCCTCGGCCTGCCCTGCCCCGAGCTGTGCCGCGCCGAGCACGGTGCGCACCGGTGCGTGGTTGACGAGCGCCGGAACCACGGGCGTGAGTCGCGCAACGACCTTCGCGTGCTCGCCCAGCGCGAGCTCGGCCTCGCCGGCCTCGAGCCACCAATCGGCGTCGCTCGCCGGCGGCGTCGGTGCGCCGAGCTTCTCGAGGGTGGCGAGCGCTTCGGCATGCTGGCCCGCTCGCCGCAGCACACTCGCGAGCCGCACCGTCCAGCGCCGGCGTCCGGGCTCGAGCGTGCGTGCGGCCTCGAGCTCCTTCTTGGCCTCGGCGAGCAGACCGCGCGCTGCGTACGCTTCACCGACGAGCGCGTGGCCCGCGGCGTTCTGCTTCGGTGCGCGATCGAGGTACTTGCGCCCGAGGCCAAGCGCGCCGTTGGGATCGCCGAGCGCAAGTGCGCATTGGCCGTCGACGAGCCAGATCTCTGGATGCTGCTCGGCCATCGGCTCGAGCTCGCGCAGCAGCGGGCGCGCCTTCTTGCAATCGATCGCGGCAGTCGCCCACGCGACGCCCATCCGCGCGCGCAGCTCGGTCGAGCCGCTGCCCTTCTTGGACTTGTTGGCACCGCGATGCGATTGCTCGAACAGCGCGAGGGCCTTCTGCGGCTGGCGATAGCGCAGATACGAATCAGCGAGCTCGATCCGATGGCGCGCGTCCTCGCCGGCCAGTGCCGCGGGCCGGGCCGCGAAGTACGCCTCGAGCGACGCGATCGACTCGGGCCAGCGCGCGGTGTCGTGCCAGTGGTGACCGAGCAGCAGCTGGGCGTCGTAGCGCGATGGTTCGTTGGCGACCACCTGCTGGAGCAGCGGCACGCCGGTGGTGACGTCGCCCGACAGCACGAGGTGCGTGCCGAGCGCGGTCAGCACCTCGGCATCGCCGGGCGCCAGCTCCTGCGCGCGCCGCATCAGCGCGATGCCTTCCTTGTACTGCTTGCGCGCGGCGTAGACGGCCGAGCGCAACACGTACGCCTCGACGCGGCGTGGATTGAGCGCGAGCGCCTGGTCCAGTGACTTGGCGGCGTCGTCGAGCTTGCCGTTGCGAAGTGCCGAGCGGCCGTCCTCGACGAACGAAGCGCTCTCGTCCTCGGCCTGGTTCGGCCGTTGTGCCGACGCGAGGCCGCCGAGCGCGCAGACCAGACTCACAGCGATCGCCGATCTGGACATAGCTCTCTCCGCCTTCATGCCGCGCCTCGCCCCGCCAACGACACGGGTGGATCGTATTGACAGAACACGAGCGTGACGTCGTCATCGGCAACCAGGCCATCGGCGTGCTTCTCGAGCGCAGCGAGAACACGATCGCGAAGCTGCGCGAGCGACGCGGCATCGTGAAGCGACTGGCCGGTGAGCGCGCCACGCAGGCGACGATCACCAAACAGCTTGCCGGCCGGATTCGCGCGCTCGACGACACCGTCGGTGAAACACACGAACAGATCACCGGGCTGCAGCTGGAGCGCGCCGCGCCGGATCTCGACCGCGATGTTGCGGTCGCCGAGCGGGTTACCACTGGCCGCGATGATGCTCGCCGACTCGAGCACGCGGTCCTGGCCGAGCTTCATCACGTACGGGAAGTTTTGGCCGGCGTTCGCATAGTGGAGCGCCCCATTCGTCGAGTCGAACACCGCGGCAAACGCGGTCATCAGCACGTTGTGCTCGCCGACCATGCGGATCGATTGGTCGATCGCGCGCAGGACTTGCTCCGGGGTGAGCAGGCGCTCGTCGACCGCGGCGAGCGCTTCCACGGCGCCGCGTGCCGTCGAGGCGATCATCGCCGAGTGAATACCGTGGCCGGTCGCATCGCCGAGCACGAGCAGCATCCGACCCGCCGACAGCTTGCGATACATCCACCAGTCACCGCCGCACGACGAGGCCGGCATGCACGAGCCGATGACCTTGAGATAGCCGTGCTGATCGAGCACGGTCGGCGGCAGCATCGCTTGCTGCACCTGCCGCGCGAGCTGCATCTCCTTCTCGAGCGCGACCTTCTGCCCCTGCTCCGAGAGCAGGTGCACGATGTTGTCGGTCATGAAGTTGAACGTCCTGGCGAGCACGCCGAGCTCGTCGCGCCGCGTGGCGGGCACGCGGCTGTTCAGGTCACCGGCAGCAATCTTGTTGGCCTGAATCGTCAGCATCTTGATCGGCCGCGCGAGACCGATGCCCTGAAGCGCGGCGAACACGACCCCGATGCCGAGCACGAGCAGCGCGATCACGAGGAGCCGCTGCTGCGACGCCCGGCTCTTGTCGTCAGACACCGCGAGCGATTTCGCGAGCTCGGCCTCGAGGTCTGCGGTCGACACGCCGATGCGCAGCGCGCCGACCTTGTTGTCCCCGAGCTTGATGTCGGCGCCGTAGACCCAATCCGAGCCGGCGCCGATCCGTGCGTGCGTGACATCGCCGCTACGATCTAACCCGCTCACACCCATGCCGCCGGCGATCAGCTTCTCGTGATTCGCCAGCTCCACGGCCGGCGGCGCATTCTTGGTCGCCGCGACGACCTGCCCGGTCGCGTCGGTCACACTCATCCACTGCAGGCGGTTCTCGCCGCTCGCCTTGTCGTCCTGCATGCCCTTGTCGAGCACGGGTGTGATGTCCGGGTACGTGGAGTTCGCGAGCGGCAGCGCGACCGCCGTGGCGACGGCCTGCACGACCAGCTCTGACTCGCGGATGATCGACTTCTCGCCCGATGCCCGGCGGGTCTGGATCTGCATCGAGGTGAGGTCGTCGATCGTCGTCCGCGAGAACCAGGTAGCCGCGCTGACCGCAACCGCCACGACGATGGACGTCGTGAGGATCAGCTTCACCGAGATCGGGATCCCGGCGCGGGCCTTGGCGGGAGAGCTCACCGAGGCCGAGTGTAGCGCGCCTGGGACCTATGGATTCAATGTCTGCCCGACGAGTGGATTCGCTCGACGGCCACTTGAAACAAACGCTCCAATGGTGCTGCGGCGGCATCGCCCTCGAGGATGCGCAGCGCCCGCGCGATCGCCTCGATCGTCGACACCCGGCCCGGGCCCGGCGACGCCCGCAGGCGTGCCTCCGGCATCGGCTCGTCCGGCAGGCGCAACATCGGCAGTCCGCGCAGCGCTCCCAGCTTGCGATACATCCGGCGGGCCTGCGACCACGTCGCGTCGAGCACGACGAGCTGCTTGACCGGCGGCACCGGCGCCTGGGTCATCGGCACTCCTTCCGGAAACAGCAGCCACGCCCCGTCGAGCGGTGGCAGCACGGTGGGGCGCTCGTGCGGGTTGTCCTCGCTTCCGCCACCGCCATGGTCGACGATCACGCTGTTCGGCAGCGCGAAGTGCGCGAGCCGGCCGGAGTTCGACGACCGAAACTGCTCGAGGTGATGCCGCACGATCACCACGCGGGTCTGCGTGATGACCGACGGCACCTCGGAACAGATGCACACGCGCTGCGGGAACAAGCAGCGCGGGCAGCGGCCCGAGCTCACTTACAGCAGCGGAAGCCGATGTTCGGGAACAGCAGCGCGTCGTTGGCAACCGTGAAGTTCAGCGCACAGCTCGTTCCGATGGTGGTGCTATTCGAAGCACCGCCACGGAGCGGGTTGACGCCAGGCTTCTGCGCCGCCGTCCACTCCTTGACGTTGCCCGACATGTCGAACATGTCGTTCGTCGAGGCGTTGTCGGCGAAGCACGAGGTGAGCGAGCCGGTCGCCACGATGTCGTCGTTCGCTGCCACGCGCTCGTGACCGTTGCACGTGGTGTCCTGCGCCACGTTCGCGTTGGTCGCGTACGCCCACGTGTTGCCCTTCGAGAGCGGCGCGTCGACCGGCGCGGTCGCCGAGGTGTTCAAGGCGACCTTGTCGATCTTCACGCCGTCATCGCCCATGTACACGTCGAGCGTGTGAGGGGCCATGGTGATGTTGAACACCCCCGCGTCGACCCAGACGTAACCGGCGCAGAAATCCCCGACGAGGTTGGCGTCGAGATCCGCACAGGTGCCGCCCGTGAGCGCGGTGCACTGGCTGTTCATCGTGCACGCCGTCGGGGCCGGCAGCGTCACGGTCGCGATCGTGCCGGTGTCGATCCGGACGTGGACCTGATCGTTGTTCCCGTTGAGACCGGTCTGATAGACCTTCACCCAGACGTGATACGCGGCCGACGCCTGCGTCACGTTGAGCGCGTAGCTCAGCCGCGGCGCCTGCGCGACTGCGCTGCCACTCGGCACGTTTCCACCGACCGAGTTCGGGGTCGCTTCCATGGCGGAGATGCCGGAGAAGCCGGTGGTGTAGTCGTGCACCCACGCCCGCGTGGTCTGTCCGGACGTTCCGGGCGCGATCGCGGTGTAGTCCTCGGCCTCGATGATCGTCGCCGCCGCAGTGCTCACGGGGAACGTGCGCGCCGCTGGCGTCGGGACGACCGAGCAGGCGTGGTGCCACTCGGACTCGGTGCACAGACGACCGCCCGCCGAGGCGCACACGGCCTGTGCCTGCGGGTACGTGATGTTCGTCCACGGCAGCACGCCGGTGCGCGAGCACGCGATCGCCGACCCGATCCCCTGGTTCATGCTCGAGGCGTCGGGACGCGATGCCTCGAACTTCATCATCTGAACGCCGTTGGCGAGGCTCACCCAGTCCTGGCCGGGAAGCACACCATTGCCATCAGGCTCGTCGGTGTTGCCGTTGCAGTTGTCATCCTTGCCATTGCAGACCTCGGCACCTGCGGTCGTGACCGGTAGCGCCGACGCCGGGCAGCCGTCGTTGACGCGGCCATCACCGTCGCTGTCCACCGCGTCCGTGCACTGCGTGCCGGTCTCGGGCGCGAGCCCCGTGCCGAACGGCGGGCAGCCATCGTTGACCCGGCCATCGCCGTTGTCGTCGAGTGCGTTCGTGCACGCCACGCCGTTCTCACCGCGCTGGCACACGAGCGGACCATCGGGGTCCGCGGAGTTGCACTGGTACACGCCTTGATCGCGGCACACGCCGAGGTCCGGGGTGGGCGTGGTCGGCTGGTTGTCGAAGCACGTCTGGAACTTGTCGGGGTGCGACTCGTCGACGTTGGCGTCGCAGTCATTGTTCAGGTTGTCGCAAGAGACTTCACCGCTGCCCTCGAAGGTTGAGGGGTAGTTGCAGCGCCAACCCTGGGCGCCCATGCACACAGCCGAGGTACCCGAGCACACGCCTTGCGACAGGCACAGGCCCACGGGCGTGGTGAGCTGGGCGGGCTCGTCGATCATACCGTCGCAGTCGTTGTCGATGCCGTCGCACTCCTCGTTGCCGGTGGGCGAGCACCTGTACTCGCAGCCATCGGCCGCAGTGTTGTTGAGGTCGATGAACCCGACGTTGCACTCGAAGTTGCACGTGCCGCTGGGATTGGTCGGCTTGCTCGGGCCGCAGCCCGAACCGCAGCACGGCTGCGAGTTGACGACACAGGTGCCGTTACCGGCACAGTCGCCGTTCACCGCGCAGGTGGTGCCGTTCTCGGAGACGATCGTCGAGTTGATGCACGTCTTGGCCGTCGGTGCGCAGACCCGGTTGGTCTGGGCAGTCGTACAACCGCCGCAGTTCTGCGGGTCGATGGTCGTGTTGAAGATCTCGTCGACACCCGTGCTGGCCGTCTGCGGCACCACGAGGCTGTCACAGTCGTCGTCGAGCCCGTTACAGATCTCGAACTTCGGAAACACTGCGCCGTTGCACTGCGGGTTGCCACCGACGCACGACAGCGTGCCGATCACGCACTCACCGGCATCGGTTGCACCTGTCCAGGTACACGGGCCGAGGTTGATGTTCTCGTCAAACTGCCCGTTGCAGTTGTCGTCCTTCGCGTTGCACGTCTCGGGGGCGCTGCGGTTGTCGAGGAAGTCCTTGCACTTCACGCAGCAGTTCTGCGTCAGCGGATCACAGCTGGCCGCCGAGTCACAGCCGGCGCTCGCCTCGCAGCGCAGCGTACCGGCGATGCACTCGCCGAGGTCGGTGCCGCACTTGCCGCCGCCACCCGGATCACCCTCGTCGACCATGTTGTTGCAGTTGTTGTCGAGGTTGTCGCAGACCTCTGGCGACGGAGTCTTCGTGCACTTGATCTGACCCGCGGTGCAGATCTTCGTGCCGCCCGCGCACACGCCCATCTGGTTCGCGCACGGATCACCGATCTCCGCGACGTTGCCGTCGTCCTTGAGGCCGTTGCAGTCGTTGTCGACGTCGTCGCAGATCTCGGGCCCGGTCGGAACGCAGCCCGCATCGGGCGGCGCGTCGATCTCGGGCATGTCTGCGTCGTTGGCGTCGTCATCACCTGTACCGCCGTCACCGGTGGCGCAGTTGAGACAGTAGTCGTTGACGCTGCACGACAGCTGCGTCGCGCTGAACGCGAGCAATGCGGTCGTCAGAAGCGCGTTGATCATCTTCACAGCGCACCTCCCACCGTGCGGCGGCGGCGTGAGACGAGAAGCCCCAGCGCGCCGAGCACGAACAGCAGACCGTTGCTACCGCCCGACGTGTTGCAGCCACCACCACCACCAACGGTGACGTGAGCGCCGCCGCCGTCGATCTGGATGTCCTCACCCGGATCGACGCAGGTACCACCGCGGCAAACTTCACCGGCCCCGGGGCAGTCGATGTCGTTGACCTGACACGCATCGTTCTCGCACAGACCCGCGTTGGGGTTGCACCACTGACCCGCCGGGCAGTCGCGGAACTTGCACGGATCCTCGATGCACACGCCGGTCGAGTCATTACATGCCTGACCAAACGGACACGCCTTACCGCACGGGTCGGTCTCGCAGGTGCCGAGCCGGCAACGCTGGCCGGTCGCGCAGGTCACGTCCGCACAGCTCGCGATGCACTCGCCACCGAGGCAGTACGTCGCGTCGGCGCACGTCACGCCCTGGCACGGGTTCGAGACGCACTGACCGTCGATGCAGTTCTCGTTCGCCGCACAGCGATCCGGGAAGGTCAGACACGTATCCGGGCGGCACTCGCCAGCCGGACCGAAGCAGACCGAGCCCGGCGAGCACGGCGGGAACGGAGAGATGATCGAGTCGTTGATCAGCGAGCAGGTGTCGACACACAGCGGCTCGTTCGGGAACGCCGGCTTCGGGACACACGTCTGCAGGTTGCCGTTGACGGGCTGACACGTGACGTTGAAGCACGGGTCGTTGACGCAGAAGTCGCCGGCCCCGCTGGTCTCGCACTTCTTGCCGAGCGGGCACGGGAACTCGCCCTGCGCGCAACCAAACGCGCACTGGCAGTTCACGCACGTGGCCTGGCCAGGACAGATGTTGATGCCGGGGTCGTTGGGGTTCGGATCCTCATCGATCTCGCCATCACAGTCGTCGTCGAGGCAGTTGCAGACCTCGGTTCCGACCGCGCCGCCGTCGCAGACCTCGTCACCGTTGATACAGCGGGTGATGCCGTTGCAGACCGGATCCCCCATCCCGTTCAGGGTGCACGGGTCACAGGCCGCGGGGTTGCCGTCGACGTTGAGACAGACGACCGGCGGGGTGCCGATCGGATCGCCCCAGTCCTCATCCGTCCTGCCGTCGCAGTCGTCGTCGATGTTGTCGCAGGTCGCGTCGGTCGTCGCCGCCGTGCTGTTGCAGACGATGTTGCCGTTGACGCAGACCGTGCGCCCGATACCGCAGTTCGTCGAACAGTCAGCGTCGAGGAAGTCTTCGTCGATCGCGTTGTCGCAGTCGTCGTCCTGGTTGTTGCAGGTATCGCAACCCGAGCCGTCCGGGCCGCACGGAAGCGTCTCACCGATGCAGGCGCTGAACTGATTGCCGGGCGTGCAGCTCGCGCTCAGCGCGCACGTGCGATTGCCGGGGCGACAGATGTTCTGCGCGATCGGCAGCGACGGCACCGGACAACCATCGTTGATCACGCTGTCGCCATCGTCGTCGGTCAGGTTGGCGCAGTTGGTTCCGCTCTCCGGCGCGCCGTTGGCCGGGCAGCCGTCGTTCACGAAGCCGTCCTTGTCGTTGTCGATGGCGTCGGCGCACATCGTCTCGGCCGTGTCCGGCAACGTGTAGTGTGCCGGGCTGCCGAGGCTGTTCGAGGCCGGGCAGGAATTGGTGTTCGTCGGATCGCAGTTCCCGGCCTGTTGCGAGCAGTCGCGCGAGAAGCCGTCACACACGCCATCGCAGTCGTTGTCGATGCCGTCGCACTTGGTCTCGACGACCTCGTCCTGGAACGCGGTGCATCCCGTATAGACGTTGTTGCCGGTGCAGGTCTCGACACCGGGACACACGCCGATACCGCACGAGCGGGTGATCGGGGTGCACGCGGACGCGATCGGACAGCTGCCACCCGGGCACTCGTTGGCAACGCCAGGCCGGCAAGTCAGACCGGCACGGCTACCGCCGGTGCACGTACAGGTGCGATCGGCGACGCCATCGCAGTTGTTGTCCGCGTTGTCGCAGATCTCGGCGGTCGGCACGCACACGTTGCAGGTGCCCACGCCCGGGCAACCATCGTTGACGTAACCGTCGTTGTCGTTATCGACGTTGCCGGTGCAGATCGTCTCGGCCGGGCCCACGGCGGGGCAGCCATCATTAATGAAGCCGTCGGTGACGTCGTCGTCCGTCAGGTTCTGCGCGCCGGGGCCGCACTCGGTGCCACGCTCGATGACCTCGTCGATGAACCCATCGCAGTCGTCGTCGATCAGGTTGCAGCTCTCGGCCGTCGGCGCGCCCGGTGTCACGTTGCAGGCGAGCTGGCCCGCCTGGCACACCAGGTTGCCGTTACGGATGCAGGCGCCAGCGCCGACCGTGCAGGTGTTGCCCTTGGTCGGGAAGTCTTCGTCGATTTCCACGTCGCAATCGTCGTCGCGGTCGTTGCACGTCTCGGCGCGAACCGAGTCCGCGAGGATCCGCGAGATCGCGAGCTCGAGGTCGGCCTCGTCCTGTGCGTAGTAGCCCTCGTTGACACCCGGAACGTCGGGGGCGCCGCCGTCGTGGGCGATGTCCTCGATTGCCTGGTCCCCAGGCGTGATGCCGAAGCCGATCGGCTTGACCTGGATGTCGTAGGTGTAGCGAGACGCCGAGTGGCGAATGGTGCCGTTGTTGGTGACCTGAGCGAGGTTGCCGCCGTTCTGCGTGTACGTGACGCTCGTCGTGGTTGGCACGCTCGTGACGAGGAACGCGGTACCGGCGAACGGAAGGATCGTACCGGTGCCAAGGACCGCGACCGAATCGCCGACCTTGAACGGGTGCGCCGTCGCGGTCACCACGGTGACGACGTTGCTGGTGCGCTGGATCGACGAGATGTTCACCGCGTCGCTGCGCGGCGTGACCTGGCTCAGGTCGACGGCCGAGGCGCGCGTGTTCGCGAAGTTGGTGCAGGTCTCGTTACCATCGGTGAGGAGGATCGTGATGTACGGGCGGCACTGCGTGGCGCAGCAGCAGTTCGGGCCAGCGCACCAGGCCGGGCAACCGTCGTTGATCGAGTTGTCGCCGTCGCTGTCGACGCTGTCCGCGCAGCTCGTCTCGGCGTTGACGTTCACCGCGGGGCAACCGTCGTTGACGCGACCGTCACCGTCGTCGTCGATGCTGTTCGTGCACTGCGCGCCGGTCTCGGGGGTGAACGCGAAGCAGTTCGCCGGGTCGGGGTTACAGGAAGCTGAGTCGTTGGCGGCGAGGAACACGTGCGCGGATGGATCGCGGTTGATCGGATCATAACCAGACGCGCTCGACGGCCAGATGGTCGAGCCATCCTGCGCAAAGACAGTGCCCTCCCAGTACTCCTGCGCACCCTTGAGCGACGACGACAGCGGGGTATACGTGTTCTGGCTGACGCCCCAGATCTCGGCGTTCACGCCGACGGTCGTCGCGACCGAGCAGGTGTTGCATCCACCATCGGTGAACTCCGCCGCCTCGGCGTTGTTGCCATCGACGAGACCGGTGAGGACCTCGAACCCGTTATCGAGGTTCTTGCAGCCCAGGTTACCCGCGCATGCGCCCTGCGCAGGGCAGCCGTCATTGATGACGCCGTCGCCATCGCTGTCGACGTTGTCCTGGCAGCCGGCGCCGGTCTCGGGGCCGTTCACGACGGCTGGACAGCCGTCGTTGACGCGACTGTCGGAGTCGTTGTCGATCGCGTCGTTGCATGCCGTCTCGGCCACGACGGGGCCGCAACTGTTCGAGGCGCACTGCGAGTTGAGTGTGCAGCTGCGCTGCGATCCGGTCGACGGATCGCAATCACCGCAGAAGAAACCTTCGGTGTTGCACACGTCGCCACCGCTCGGCGGGAACGTCTCGAGGACGTTACCTTCCTGATCGCCGTTCGCGTCACACACGACGTTGGTTCCGCCGCTCGTGGTCTCGCGGAACCGACCGAGCGAGAACACCATCTCGCCATACGAGTTGACGATGTTGTTGATCGCGCAGACCGCGTGGTTGAGCTTGGTATCGCGCCGTCCACAGCTCGATGGCCCCGACCCGGTCGCTTCAGCCATCGATCCCGATGTATCGAGGATCATCACGACGTACGGCTTGAGTACGTCGTTCGCGGCTTCTGCTCGCGACATCATCGTGAAAAGCGCGGCTGCCCCCAGCCACGCATAGACCTTGCGCATGTCGGCCATCCTATCAACCTCACTCGCGTTTTGGGAACCACGCGAGGGGGGTATTTCCCGCCTACAGTCGCGGGATCGGAGTGCCGGTTTTTCTCACTTTCCGAGCAGCGACCGGCCCACGACCTTGAGGGTCAGGATGGGCTTCACGCCCTCGAAGATCGGGAGTACCTGGGCGTCGGCAACATAGCGACTGATTGGATATTCTTCGGCATACCCCCAGCCGCCGTGGAGCAACTGACCCAGCTGTGTGACCTCGACGGCGACGTCGCAGGAGAACAATTTCGCCATCGCCGCGACGGGAGCGGCGGCGCGCTCGTCGGCGTCCATCGCCCGCGCGGCCGCGTACGTAATAGCCCGTGCCGCTGTGAGCCGCGCCACCATCCGGCCCAGGTAGTAGCGGGTGAGACCGTAGTCGCCAATCGGCTTGCCGAACTGACGGCGCTCCGCGACATAGCGAGCGGTGTGCTCGACCGCAGCCTGTGTGACCCCGCATGCGCGACCACCCGTCTGCAGTCGGCCCGCCGCAAAGCCCGCCATCTGCAGCGCGAACCCGCGCCCCACGCCGTCCTCGCCACCGACGAGCTGCGCGTCCGGAACGAAGTAGCGGTCGAACGCGAGCGTGAACGAGTGCATGCCGCGATAGCCGGGCGTGCGGTCGGCCTTGCCCGTCAGCGTGCCACCACCGTCTTGGTTGACCGAGAACTCGTGGCCGTCGAAGCGCGGCTTGTCGACGATGAACAGCGTCAGTCCGCGCGATCCCTTCGCGAGATCCGCATCCGTGCGAGCGAGCAGCGCGATCACATCGGCGCGACCCGCAAACGTGCACCACGCCTTGGCGCCTGTGATGTGCCAGCCGCCCGTCGTG